>JAFUPG010000059.1 GCA_017481325.1 Oscillospiraceae bacterium | reverse complement strand
ATAGGTACGGCGTTACACTTCAGCCGCTCATGCATCATGTTGAGAAAGTTAAAGAAGTCCGCACCCATGATGTCCATCTTGTTGACATAGACCATGCGCGGAACATTGTACTTGTCAGCCTGGCGCCAGACGGTCTCCGTCTGGGGCTCGACGCCGCCCTTGGCACACAGCACGGTCACTGCACCGTCCAGCACACGCAGGCTACGCTCGACCTCAACAGTGAAGTCTACGTGACCCGGGGTGTCGATGATGTTCACACGGCAATGACGCCAGAAACAGGTGGTAGCAGCAGAGGTGATGGTAATACCACGCTCCTGCTCCTGCTCCATCCAGTCCATGGTAGCCGTACCTTCATGGGTCTCGCCTAACTTATAAGTGCGACCCGTGTAGAACAGGATACGCTCGGTGGTGGTAGTCTTACCGGCGTCGATGTGTGCCATAATACCGATGTTTCTCGTATTCTCAAGAGAGTATTGTCTCGGCATTGCGGAACTCCTTTTCTCTTACCAGCGGAAATGGGAGAATGCCTTGTTGGCCTCTGCCATCTTGTGGGTATCCTCACGCTTCTTCACGGAAGCGCCGGTGTTGTTGCAAGCATCCATGATCTCAGCAGCCAGGCGCTCTCTCATGGTCTTTTCGCTGCGCTTACGGGCGTACAGGGTCAGCCAACGCAGACCCAGGGTCTGACGACGTTCGGGGCGGACTTCCAGGGGAACCTGGTAGGTGGCGCCGCCGACACGGCGGGACTTGATTTCCAGGGTGGGCATGATGTTTTCCATAGCTTCCTGGAAAGCGTCGAGACCGTTCTTGCCGGTCTTCTGCTCGACGATTTCAAATGCGCCATAGACGACACGCTGGGCTACACCCTTCTTGCCGTCCAGCATGACGCTGTTAACGAGCTTAGTTACCAGAGTGGAATTATAGACAGGATCCGGAAGGACCTCTCTCTTGGGAACATTACCTCTTCTGGGCACTTTGCTTCCCTCCTTCATAATAATGATTTCATAGGTACTTCGATGGGCTCTATCCCATCGTTTTGGTGCCTGACGAGTTTCCCATAATTATATAGATGAAAAACACATGGTCAGGCGAAGCCTTGCGATCAAGCAAGGAAAAGATTACTTCTTCTTGGCCTTGGGACGCTTCTGACCGTACTTGGAACGGCTCTGCATACGACCCTGAACACCCTGGGTATCGAGGTTACACCGGATGATGTGGTAACGGACACCGGGAAGGTCCTTAACACGGCCGCCACGAATCAGAACGACGGAGTGCTCCTGCAGGTTGTGGCCGACACCGGGGATGTAGGCGGAAACCTCGTAGCCGTTCGTCAGGCGAACACGGGCGATCTTACGAAGTGCGGAGTTAGGCTTCTTGGGGGTGGTGGTACGAACTGCGGTGCAGACGCCTCTCTTCTGGGGAGAAGAAAGATCGGTAGCACGGTTCTTCAGGGTGTTCAGACCCTTCTGCAGTGCGGGAGCCGTGGACTTGTAAGTGACCTGCTCTCTGCCCTTTCTGACCAACTGATTAAAAGTAGGCATGTGTTTCTCCTTTCTTTTGATATTCTTGCTTTTCAGCGATTATATTATCCCGAAATATCCTAAAATATTCCGTTGGATACAAATTTTACACGATGGCGGCGGCTGCCGCATCGACGGAAATACAGCAGGCAGCTCCAAGCTGCTTCATGGTGGGAACGGATTCTACCGTGATCTGCTGCTGCTCGCACTGTGCCAGCACAGGCTCGGTCAGCATGGGGTCAGCATCGCAGGCAATGAATACCTTCTTGACCCGGCCGTCCGCCAGCGCCTTGCGCAGCTGCTTGATGCCAACGATCTTGTTCGTGGCACTTAGCTCTTCAAGCAATTTTTACACCTCCGTGCGTTGCCGGAAATCTGCTCACGCAATTTCGAATTATAGCAGAATTGACGAAAAAAGTCAATGATTTTTAATGATTTCGACGAAAAATTTTTTAAAAAATTTCATCTCCCGGCGCTTTTTTCCAATCCCGACAAAAACGGAGGCCTCAGCCTCCGTCTTGTTTGTCGATCTGACGAATTTCCCTGGCAATAGGGCAATCGGCAGCGTAAATGCAGCCCGGCCAGGCGCAATCCGCACCCTCCTCCGGCTCGTAAAATACCGTCCGGGCGGCATCTGTTTGGCGGCAATAGCCGCTGATGCAATACTCCATTACAGCTCCAGCTCCGTTTCTGTGACGCCACCGTCTTCTACCTTATAGATCTTGTCGCAGCCCCGAAGGGTGGTCAGGCGGTGGGCGACGATGATCATGGTCTTCTGGCTGCCCAGCTTGTTGACAGATTCCATGAGGGCAGACTCCGTCTCGTTATCCAAAGAGGAGGTGGCCTCATCGAAGAAGAGGATCTCAGGGTCATAATACAGCGCCCTGGCAATGCCGATTCTCTGACGCTGACCACCGGAGATCCGCACACCCCGCTCACCGATGACGGTGTCCAAGCCCTCCTCCAGAGAGCGGACAAAGTCCGCCAGCTGGGCATCCTCCAG
Organism: Oscillospiraceae bacterium; assembly: GCA_017481325.1. The sequence continues at coordinate 32,955 of JAFUPG010000059.1, read as the reverse complement.
GGCACGCCAGACGGCTTTCTCGTCAATGGCATCGTCCTCGACACCCAGAGCGATGTTCCGGCGGATGGTATCGTCCACCAGGTAGATATTCTGAGGAATGTAGCCCAGATGCTTGAGCCAGGCGGTGTAGTCCAGCTGGATATCCTGCTCGCCGTAGCAGATACTGCCGGAATCGGGGTGCAGAAGTCCCAGGATCAGATCCACCAGGGTGGTCTTGCCGGCACCGGTGGTGCCCACGATGCCAACGGTCTGGCCGTGGCGGATGGTGAGATTCACGTGCTCCAGCACGGGTGCGTTCTTGTTGGGGTAAGTAAAGGTCACATCCCGGACAAAAATATCCTTCTCCTGGCCGTAGGAGATCTTGTGCTGTTGCTTGCGCTTCTCTTCCAGCTCCGCAAGGCGGGCCTTTTCCTCTTCGTCAGACTCCTTCAGATCCTGGCAGAGAGCATCCAGAGAGGGCAGATGGTAGGTAATGTGGTTAATGCAAGCGTTGATACCGTTGGCCTTGGGCATCAGGCGGATGGCCGCCACCGCAAAGGCGGAGAGGCCGGGCACCACAGAGGCCAGATCTGCGCCCGTCAGGATCTTCACCGCCAGCACACCTAAAATGGTTCCCATGCAGAGGGTCTCCAGAAGTCTGCCCGGAATGGCACTGATCAGCTTATAGCGCCGGCCGATCTCCACGGATTCCACGCCGATATCCCGGAATTCCTTGGAGAAATAGGACTCCTTGTTCATCACCTTGACTTCTTTAATGCCGCCCAGGGCCTGATGCACTGCCTTATATCTTCTGGCGGCGATCTCACGGCTCTGAGCGCCGGTGTTACGAACCTTGGTACGTACCACCAGGAAATACACGCCGGAGCAAATGCCCAGAGCAACCAGAATACCCAGGGTCAGCATGACATCCACCGCAAAGAGGTAGATGGCCAGCGCCACCACGATCAGCACGTCCGCAACCAGCGTGAACAGATTGGAGATCACACCAAAGGCGCCGTTGACGTCGCCGTTGACATTACGGATGATCTCGGCGGTATTGCGCTGGAGGTGGAAGGTGTAGGGCTTGTGCATGTAGCAGATGATCATTTTTACGCTCATCTTGACCATGTTGGTATTGATGAACTTGATCCGCAGGTTCATCAAAAACAGGCTGTAGAGATTCTTAAATAAATAAATGCCAATGAGCAGGAAGGTGATGAACAGCAGCACCGTTCTGGTATCCGCCGTGCCCAGGATTCCTTCCACCAGCGTAAACCAGCCGCTGCCCTGAAGGCTGTCGGCGTTGATGATAATATTGACAAAGGGCAGGATCAGAGAGATGCCGAAGAAATCCAGGCAGGTTTCAATGAGCTGCAGGAAGAACAGGCCAAAAAACGCCCAGCGCTGCTTGGAGGGAAACAGGTAACACAGCTGCTTCAGGATCTTCATTTTTCTCGCCCCTTTCTTTTTTTCAGTTAATATACCATACAAATAAAAAAAAGTAAAGAGGACGGACTTGTAAAAAGTCTGTATCTGCTTTATAATAGATGTATTGAACTACGAAAGGCCTGAGTCCTATGAAAGAGCTTCTGAAAGTATTTGAATTTGCCGCCGACCGTACCATGGCACTGTCCCGGGAACAGAGTGTCACCGGCGAGCCTATGATTTTCGGTGACGTGACGGTGATCCCCGTGTCCAAGGTCTCCTGCGGCTTTGCCGGAGGCGGCGCTGATCTGAACTCCTCCAAAAAGCCCGATGCCCTGGCCTCCGGTATGGGCGTGAAGGTCACCCGTACGCCTTTGAGCTTCCTTGCGGTACAGGACGGCGAGGTACAGATCCTCCATGTGGCACAGGAAACGGTGGAGAAGGTGGGGCTCGCAGAGGCCATCGCTCCTCTGGTTGCCCAGGTGAAGGAGACCTTTTTCAACTCCAAAAAGAAGACAGACGCTGCCAAATAAGCAGCGTCTGTTTCCGATTGCAAACGAGAAATCCCCCGTCTTCGGAGGGAAGAAAAGTGTGAAAGGAAACCGTCAGGGTGTCCTCAAGGTGAATTGCCCCAAAGGGGCAAGAGAAGGCACTCTGGGGTGTTCACGTTCAATAACCCGCCCGCAGGCGATAAAATTGCAAAATAATATCTTTCCTCTGTTCTATTTTGCAATTTGCTCTGTCATCCAAAGCTGTCTGAAAGACAGCTTTGGATGACAGACGCTGCCAAATAAGCAGCGTCTGTCTGTATTTCTTTTACAGTCCCAAGCCCTTCTGCAGATTGACCACGAAGTCCTGGGCGTTGGTGACGATGCCCTTGGCAGAGAGGCTGCCACGGTCTGCCAGCTTGTTGACCACAAACTCTGACACATCCACGCAGTAGAAATAGACCTGCCGCACTGTTCCGTCAGGCAGAACACGGTAAGAGGGGGTCATATTGCCTGTGGCAATGGTGTGGAGCATGGTGGCCATGGCAATGACCGTGGTAGCGCCACGGATCTCGTTACGCATGGCATCCTGTGCCTTATAAACATCCCCGTAAACCGGAGGCAGAGGGCCGTCATCCCGAATGGAACCACCCAGTACATAGGGAATGCCGTATTTCTCGCAGCTGTAGATGATACCGTTGTCGATCTTCTCCTCGGCAATGAACTTGGAGATGCTGCCGTGGTAACGGACACGGTTGATCAGATCCAGGTGGTTATAGTGGCCGTTGGGCACAGACTCCTGGGTGTAGATGTCCTGCCCCAGAGCGGTGCGAAGGTAAGCGCCCTCCAAGTCGTGGGTGGCCAGAGCATTGCCTGCCAGGACGGCATGGACATAGCCGTTCTCAATGAGCTTGGACATGGCTCTGCGGGCATCGGCATCAAAGGAGAAGGCAGGTCCCATGACCCAGACGATCTTGCCGTGATCCTTTTCGTGGCGCAGCAGCTCGTAGAGCTCGTCATAGTCACGGGAGAAGGCAGTCTCACGGGAGCGGTTCTGACGGAAGGCAAAGACATCCTTCTTTGCCGCCTCCTCACGGAAGCCGTCGGGATAGACAAAAATACCCTCCTCACACTGCTCCGTTCTGCCGGTGACCACCAGATCCCCCTGCTTCAGCAGGCGGAACTCACGGACAACGATCTTACCACCCTCATAGACTGCCACGCAGTCCATGCGGCTCTCCTCTGCCAGAAGCCACTGTCCGCCGATTTTGAAATATTCGGGGAAAATGCTCATGGCATGGTAGTGCTCGGGGGCGACCCCGTCAAAGGGGGCAGGCTTCAGGACCGCCTCAGGGGCGGAGCAGAACTTTTCTTCCGTAAAATCAGGGGGAAAATAGCCTCGAAGTCGGAACATGCGAAAAACTCCCTTCTGTTTTCTATAGTTCCAGTATAACCTATAATTTCCTCCCTTGCAAGTATCTATTTTCAAAAAGGAGCGGCTTCTATGAAGCATTTGAATATCGGCATCTTCGCACAGGTAGATGCCGGAAAAACCACTCTCTCGGAGGCGCTGCTGTACTGCAGCGGTCAGCTTCGAAAACTGGGACGGGTGGATCACAGGGACAGTTTTTTAGATACCCACGGCCTGGAACGCAGCCGTGGCATCACCATATTCTCCAAGGAGGCTCGGTTTCAGACAGACCGCCTGAGCATTACCCTTCTTGACACTCCGGGGCATATTGATTTCTCTCCGGAGGCGGAGCGTACCATGCAGGTGCTGGACTACGGGATCCTGCTCATCAGTGGCACGGACAGCGTGCAGCCCCATACCCAAACTCTTTGGAAGCTGCTGCGGCGCTATCATATTCCCACCTTCCTGTTCTTTAACAAGATGGATCTGCCCGGTGCGGATCGTGGGCAGTTGCTTCAGGATGCAAAAAAACTCCTGGATGCCGCCTGCACGGACATCGGGGATCGGGAGGCCATTGCTCTCTGCGAGGAGAGCGTCATGGAGTATTATCTGGAGGAGGGTGATGTGACCGACGGTCAGATCGCTGATCTGGCGGCTCGGGAGTTGCTTTTCCCCTGTTTCTTCGGCTCTGCCTTGAAATTGGAGGGTGTGGAGGAGCTGCTCTCCGCTCTGGAGCGCTATACGGTACAGCCCCACTACGGCGAAGAATTCGCCGCCAGAGTGTTTAAAATTTCCAGAGATGCCCAGGGACACCGCCTGAACTTTCTGAAGGTCACCGGCGGCTGCCTGCAGGTCAGGAGCCTGCTGCGCTACAGGGATGCAGACGGTCAGGAGCTGGAAGAGAAGATCACCCAACTGCGCCAGTACTCCGGCGCAGGCTTTACCCAGGTGGACAGCGTGCCCGCAGGGCAGATCTGCGCCGTGCTGGGACCCAGCGCCTTGGCCATCGGCGCCGCTCTGGGCGCTGCCCGAAAGGCCGAAGATCCCATGCTGGCACCGGTGATGAGCTACCGCATCCACCTGCCCATTGGGGCGGATATTCGGGTGGTGCTGCCGAAGCTGAAGCAATTGGAAGAGGAAGATCCCCAGCTGCAAATTCTCTGGGATGAGCAGCTGCGCCAGCTTCGGGCACGGCTCATGGGCCAGGTGCAGGTCGAGGTGCTGCAAAGTCTGATCCGTGAGCGTTTTGACCTGGAGGTCACCATGGACAGCCCCATGGTCTCCTACCGGGAGACCATCAACAACACCGTAGAGGGCGTGGGGCATTTTGAGCCTCTGCGGCACTATGCGGAGGTACATCTGATATTAGAGCCACTGCCCCGGGGCAGTGGGCTGCAATTTGACAGCATTTGCTCCGAGGATGCCCTGGATCGGAACTGGCAGCGGCTGATCATGACCCACCTGTCAGAAAAAAACCATCTGGGTGTGCTGACAGGCTCCCCGATCACGGATATGCGGATCAGCCTTGCCGCAGGTCGGGCTCACATCAAGCACACCGAGGGCGGCGACTTCCGTCAGGCCACCTATCGGGCTGTGCGTCAGGGTCTGATGCAGGCGGAGAGTCTGCTTTTAGAGCCCTTCTACGACTTTACGTTGAAAGTGCCCACGGGACAGATCGGAAGAGCCATTCAGGACATCAAGACCATGGGCGGCCGCTTCGATCCTCCGGAGCAGGAGGGCGAGCTGTCCGTACTCCGGGGTTTTGCTCCCGTGTCGGAATTGCAGGATTATATGAGCCAGCTGATCTCCTATACCGCAGGCAAAGGGCAGCTGAGCTGCCGGGTCTCCGGCTACGAGCCCTGCCACAATGCCGAAAAAGTCATAGCGGCCACAGGCTACGATGCCGAAAGCGACCTGCAAAACTCCCCAGATTCCGTTTTCTGCTCCCACGGCGCAGGCATTAACATCAAGTGGGATCAGGTGTTCTCCCATATGCATCTGGAAAGTGTCCTCCGTGAGAAAAAGGAAGAGTCGCTTTCCCTGGCTCCCCCACCCGTCCGGCGGCAGAATCTGGATCTGGACGAAAAAGAACTGCAAAAAATCATTGAACGGGAGTTCGGCCCTGAAAAGCGGATCTTGTACCGTCCTCCTGCGGCGGTCAGCTCTCCCCATGTGGAGCTGCCCCCCAGAAAGAATGAGTATCTCATTGTAGACGGCTACAATATGATCTTCGCATGGGACGGGCTGCGACAGCAGGCCCGGGAGGATCTGGCCGGTGCCAGAGAGCGGCTGCTGGATCTATTGAGCAACTATCGGGGCTTCCACCCCTGTGAGCTGGTGGTGGTTTTTGACAGCTACCGGGTCAAGGGCGGCCTGGGCTCCAAGACGAAGCAGAACGGTCTGAAGATCGTATTTACCAAGGAAAACGAGAGCGCAGATCTGTATATTGAGGCACTGGTGGGGCGGATCGGCCGAAATTATGCCGTAAAAGTCGCCACCTCTGATGCGCTGATCCAGTTATCCGCTCTGCGCAGCGGTGTGCTGCGGATCTCTGCCAAGGAACTGCTGGATCAGATCGAGCGCACCGACGAGCAGATCGCCCAGGTGATCAAGCAGCTGCGCCTGAAGGCGCAGCGTGGCGACAAGGTCTACAGCCCCATGCAGCTATTAAAAAAGGAGAACAGTGACATATGAAACAGATTACTTTAGGTTCTACGGGCATTTGCGTTCCCCAGAACGCCTTCGGCGCTCTGCCCATTCAGCGTATCAGCCATGAAGCGGCCGTGGAACTGCTGCGGAAGGCCCATGCCGGCGGCATGACCTTCTTCGACACCGCCCGTGGCTACTCTGACAGCGAGGAAAAGCTGGGACTGGCCTTCGGCGGCAACTGGGACGGCATTTATCTGGCTACCAAGAGTGTCTCCCGAAATCCCGAAGCGGTGCTGGCAGATCTGGAGACCTCTCTGCGGTTGCTGAAACGGGACTACATCGACATTTACCAATTCCACAACATCGACCGCTGCTACCGTCCCGGGGACGGTACGGGCATGTATGAGTGCCTGCTGGAGGCAAAAAAACAGGGCAAGATCCGCCACATCGGCGCCACCACCCACAAAATCGGCGTTGCAGAAGAGATCATCCAATCCGGCCTCTACGAGACCTTGCAGTTCCCCTTCAGCTATCTCTCCTCCCCCAGAGAGCTGGCGCTGGCGGAAAAGTGCAAGAAGGCCAATATGGGGCTCATCGCCATGAAGGCTCTGGCCGGCGGTCTGATCAACCGTGCGGAGGCGGCCTTTGCCTTCATTGCACAGTATGACAATGTGCTGCCCATCTGGGGCATCCAACGGGAGACGGAATTGGCACAGTGGCTGAGCTTTTTCGAAGCGCCTGCGGCCATGAACGCTGCGCTGGAGGAATTCATTGACACCGAGCGGAAGAGTATTCTGGGCGATTTCTGCCGGGGCTGCGGCTACTGCATGCCCTGTCCCGTGGGAATTCAGATCAACCAGTGCGCCCGTATGTCCCTGATGCTCCGCCGTGCCCCCTCTCAGGATTGGCTGACGGAGTACTGGCGGGTGGAAATGAAAAAAATCGAGAATTGTCTCGCCTGCGGCCAGTGCAAGAGCCGCTGTCCCTACGAATTGGACATTCCAAACCTTCTAAAAAAGAACTATGAGGATTACCGCAGCTTTGAACAAAAATAAAGAAGCGCAAAATGTCATTTTCCCCTTGAATCAAGGAGAAAATTCTGGTAAAGTAGAAGTATCCGAAAACAACAGAAAGAAGGTCGATTTTTATGTACTGTAACAAGTGCGGCGTAGACAATCCCGGCACCAACGAGTTCTGCACCCAGTGCGGCAGCCGTCTGGATCGTGCTGCCCAGGGCGCAGCTCCCCAGACCCCCGCAAAAAAGAAAGATCCCACTGCACCTTCCGTTGGCAAAAGAATCCTGACCGTTGTTCTTTGCCTTCTGCTCACTATTTCCATGCTTGTCACCGGTGCGCTGGGGCTGGGGCGCTCCCTGCTCAGCTCCGATAGCATCGCCGAGATGGTGGAAGAGGTCAAGCTGGAAGACATTGAAGTGGAAATGGACGGCGAAACCTATACGCTGGATGAACTGATCTACGAGAATCTGGACAGCAATGCCAAGGAGATCTTCACCAAGCGTACCATCCGCAATGCGCTGGAGGACAGAAGCGTTCGCAGATTCATCTCCCAGGCCATTGCCGGCTATACCCGTTACCTCACCGATGGCTCCCGAATGAAGACCATCGATGCCAAAGACATTGCAGATTTTATTGATGAGGAGATCGATAACCTCTCCGACGGCGAGATCAGAAACCTCAGTGACCGTCAGTATGACAGCCTGGTCAACGCTATGGAGGACATCATCGACTTTGACGGCCTGAAAAAGCGTGGCATGGAGGAGATCTCCGGTGTGGATCTGGATGCCATCCAGACGCTCCTGTCTCCCACCATCTATTGGATCTGTGCAGGCATGTGCGCAGTGCTCCTGGTGCTGATTATCTGGCTTAACCGCCGGAAGCTGCGCTTCCTGATTCCCGTTGCTGTGCCTCTGCTGGTGCTGGGTGTGCTCTATCTCCTACTGGCTGTGGCCATAGGCTTCATCCCCGACCTGATCCCCATTGAGAATATCGAGATCGCTTCCCCCATTTTCTCCTCTGTTTCCTCTTTCTATACCTGGCGCTGCATCATTCTGCTGGCCGTCGGCGTGCTGGCAATCGTCGCCCGTAAGTTGTTCCGTAAGAAGACCACAACCGTAGCCTGATTATCACTGGGAGGTGCTTTTATGGCTAAGCTTCTGATCCGAAATATCTCTGCTGTAGTCACTTGCAACGACACCGATGACGTTCTCCACGGCGTGGACATTTACTGCGAGGATGGCATCATCCGTGCCATCGGACAGGGTCTCAGCTGCGAGGCTGAGCGCATTATTGATGGCGAACACATGCTCTGCTACCCCGGCCTTATCAACACCCACCACCATCTGTATCAGCAATTCTCCCGCAATCTGCCTCAGGTGCAGAATATGGAGCTTTTCGACTGGCTCAAGACCCTTTACGAGATCTGGAAGAATCTGGATCGTGACGTGATCCGCCTCTCCTCCCTGACGGGCATGGGAGAATTGATGAAGAACGGCTGCACCACCTGCTTTGACCATCACTATGTGTTCCCTGCCGGCAGCGGCGACCTGATCGGCACCCAGCTGGGCGCTGCAGGTGAGCTGGGCATGCGTATGGTGGCCTCCCGTGGCAGCATGGACCTGTCTGTGAAGGACGGCGGTCTGCCCCCCGACAGCGTGGTGCAGACCGTAGACGAGATTCTGAAGGACAGCATTGACCTGATCCAGAAGTACCACGATCCCTCCTTCGGCTCCATGCAGCAGATCGTTCTGGCTCCCTGCTCCCCCTTCTCTGTGTCGGCGGATCTGCTGAGAGAGTCCGCTGTTCTGGCCCGTCAGTACGGCGTGCGCCTGCACACCCACCTCTGCGAGACCCTGGACGAGGAGAATTACACCCTGGCTCGCTGCGGTCTGCGGCCTCTGGCCTATATGGAAAGCCTGGGCTGGATCGGTGAGGACGTATGGTATGCCCACGGCATCCATTTCAATGACGAGGAACTGAAGCACCTGGCTGCCACCGGTACCGGCGTAGCCCACTGCCCCGTTTCCAACATGAAGCTCTCCTCCGGCATTGCCCGGATCCCGGAGATGCTGGAGCTGGGCGTGAAGGTGGGTCTGGCTGTGGACGGCTCTGCCTCTCAGGACGGCTCCGACCTGCTGGAGGAGATCCGTGTATGCTACCTGCTGCACCGCCTGAACTCCTCTCACAAGGCGCCCTCCGGCTACGATATTCTGAAGCTGGCCACCCGTGGCTCCGCCTCTGTGCTGGGCAGAACGGACATCGGCTCTCTGGAAGTCGGCAAGTGTGCCGACCTCTTCCTGGTGGACAGCCGCCGCATTGAGCTGGTCGGTGCCTGCTACGATCCCAAGAACCTCTTCGGCACCGTGGGACTCCGCAGCCCCGTGGACTACACCGTGGTCAACGGCAAGGTCACCGTGGAAAAGGGCACCCTGGTAGGCATCAACGAGGCCGAGATCACCCGTCAGGCCAACGAAGTCTGCACCGCCTATCTGGCAAAGTAAGCCTTCTGAAAACAGCTTTTTAGAAAACGAACAGCTAATAGCGAAAAACTGAAAGGTGTGCCTGCGGCACGAATTTAAAACCCATGGGCGGAGCCTATACCTCCACTATATCATTATTCACTATTCGTTTCATAACAAATCCCCCTCAGGGCTTTCGCTCTGAGGGGGATCTTTTATTTGCTTATGGCTTTTATTACTTCAGGATCAGGCTGTTGGCTACGATGCCCTCTGCAATGACGCCCATGCCGTAGATAGCACCGCTGGCCAGGGTCAGGGTGTTCAGGATGGATTCGCCACCTGCCAGGTCACGGATCACGTAGACCTCGCCGGTGAGTTCATCCATGATGAAGCTACGGCCATTGTAGTATTCGCCCCAGTAGCCGGGAACCAGACTCTGCTGAACCAGGGTCTGGTCCTCGGAAGTGAGGTCACAGGTGGTGAGCATGCCGCTCATGAAGCAGTCTACCATGTAGGCAGTGCCTTCCGTAACCAGCAGGTTTGCTGCCTGGACTTCCTGAGAGATCAGGACAGGCGTGACCTCACCGGTGGTCAGGTCGATTTCTGCAATGACGGTGTTGTAGATCCACAGCTCCTCGCTGGCGGCAATGCCTGCCAGGTAGACCTTGCCGGTGGTGTAGTCAAACTCCATATCACGGACGGTGTAGGCGCTGACCGCCAGCTTCTCGTAGCTGTAGTCGGTCAGGTTGATGATGCCCATGTTGTAGCTGACCTGATAGGTGGCGTTGTCCATGACCTGCATGTAGGCATAGAGCTGGCCGTCGTAGTAAGCACCGGCAAGGATGCTCATAACTTCGGGTGCGTCATAGTCTGCATAGCCCTGGGCATAGGGGTTGATGTCCAGAAGCTGGCAGTCAGCGGGGTTGGTATCGGAGAATGCGCCGTAGAAGTCGCTGCCGTAGTTGGCGAAGTCCAGAATCACATGGCCATAGATGGTGCCGGCAGAGGGCAGAACCGTGACAGGAGCCTCCAGGGTCACATCCAGCTCGGAGATGTAGACAGCCAGGGTGGTAGTGCCTTCGGCAACACCGGTGATGATGCCGTCAGCAGAGACGGTAGCAACGTTGGGATTCTCGGTGGTGTAGGCAGCGGAGACATTGGCATTCCAGGGCATGACAATGAGGCCAACGCTGACAGAGCCGCCTGCCAGAAGCTGATAGGAGGAGGGAATGGCGATAGAGGTGGGCTCGGCATAGTTGGTCTCGGGCTCGTTCTCGGGGATCATGAACATTGCCAGAGGCCATGCGCCACCCAGTTCCTCAGCGATCATGCCCAGAGGTACCACCACAGGAGCGGTGGGATCGGTCACATCGATGTGATACAGCGTGCCCATATCATCTGCCCAGAAGTAACCGCCGTTTTCAGCGGAGTAGACCAGGGAGCAGTAGTTATAGAAGCCGATGGGCAGGCTGATGGGATCAGCAAAGCCCACTTCTGCGCCATTCTCACCGTCGGTGACCCGGATGGTATGCATCTCGTAGGTCATCTCCCAGGTATCATAGTCTTCCTTCATAGTGAGCAGGCGGATATTGCCCTCGTAGTCCGCTGCCAGGCCGCCGATGGGCGTGCCGGTGGAGGCTACGTCAAACTGATGGAGCTGCTGGCTCTCGCCGGTGGCCAGGTTGATGCGAACCAGATAGTAGAACACATCCCAGAAGCTGCCGGCCTGCTGAATGGCATACATATAGCCGTCAGCATAGTTGAAGGTCATGGCCAGGGTCAGGCCATCGGTGCTGCCCAGCTTCTCGCCGGCCATGGTCTCGGGGTTCAGGCGGTAGAAGAGGTTGTCATAGTCAGCGGCATAGACATAGCCGTTGGCATAGGCAGCGGCGGTGAAGCCGTAGTTGGAGGTCTGGCCGTTTTCATAGATCTCGGCGCCTGCGGGATTGGCCACATTGGACTTCATCCACAGGTAGTTCATGCCCATGTCGAAATAGGTCAGTTCGCCTGCGTAGGCATTGACGATCACGGTGAGTTCAGCGTAAACATTGCCGCAGGTCACGGTGATGACGGTCTCGCCCACAGCGTTGGCGGTGATGGTGCCGTTATTGACCGTGGCAACGGTCTCATCGTTGCTGCTCCAGGTCAGGCTCTCCCTCTCGGCATAGTAGGGATCGGGAGTGCAGGAGACTTCCACAGTGCTGCCTACGGTGGTGTAGACCTTGCTCTCAGAGAGCAGCAGCGCTCTGGGAGCCACAGCCTCGGGATACAGGCCGTCAACCTCGTAGGGCTTGAGCAGAGCGGTGATCTCACTGTTGTACTGGGGCTGGCAGACCATGATCAGCTTGCCGTCGGTCTTACCTACCTCAAAGAAGACGCTGGTACCGGTGTAGCCCTGGTAGGCTGCCCAGTAGAGCTTGTTGCTGTCGTGATCCACGGTCATGGACTGCATGCCGCTGGGATCATAGCCGGTGGCGCCCACGAAGGTGGCCTCGCAGGTAGCGGGGCCGATGGTGTAGAGGTCGCCGTTGTTGTAGTTGATGGAGTACAGAATGCCGTCGTTGTCGGCAGCCAGGGTCAGACCCTGAGCGCTCTTGCCGTTGGACTCGTCACCCTCAAAGCCGGTGATAACACCCAGATCGGTGACTTCGCCACTGAGGTAGTCCAGGGTGACCAGGTGGCCGCCCTCGCCTGCTGTCAACTCGTCGGTCAGGACATAGAGCACATCGTTCTTCACATCATAGGTCATATCCAGAGCGGGATAGACAACGCCGTCCAGTTGGAAGCTGCCGAAGGGCATGCGGTTCCATGCGCCGGGCTTCAGAGCAAAGATGGTGCCTTCGGTGTCGATGCCAATGATATACTCGCCCACAAAGTCGGCGGCATTGACGTGCCGTAGTCGGTCCAAAGGACGTTGACATAGCGGTTGACCTCAAGCTCTTCCTCGGTCTGATAGTACCAGCCGCCGTCGTAGACACGGGCAGCACTCCAGTCGCCGTAGAAGCCCACGAAGGGCAGGCTCAGGTCAACGCCGTTCTCGTTCAGGGAGGACAGGCGGACAAAGCCGTCCACATAGATGCCGTTCTCATAGAAGGTCTCCATGTAGGCCATATCCCACTCGGTAAGCTGCAGCTCAACGTTGACAGAGACGGTCTCACCGGGCTCTACCACCACCATGTCACGCTCGGTCATGCCGGAGGTGATCAGTTCGTACAGCAGCTGTGCATCGGCGGTGTCGACCACGCCGTTATCGTCAAAGTCCACGTCAAAGCCAACGCAATCGGGGACTTCCGTCAAGCCAACGATGATATCCAGCAGTGCCTGGACGTCGTCCAGATTGCAGACCTCGTCGCCGTTGACATCGTAAACGGTATCCACATTGCCTTCCCGGATGTAGAAGGTGGGAACTGCACGCAGAGCGTAAGCGGTCTCGCCCATGAAGAGGTAGCCGTAAGCGGAGTAGGAGGTATCCACAAAGTCGGTCATGGCGCTGCCGGAGAGGGCATAGGACTGGGTCTGATCCGAGAAGTTGTTGATCTCGAAGGAGAAAGTGAAATTGCCGCTCTTGGTATCGTTATCGCCCATGGAGACCTTGGGGGTAGAGCCGTTCACGGTCAGGTAGCTGCCGGAGGTCACAGCGTCATAGACGTTGGCAACACCGGAGCCCTGCTTACGGGGAGAGTACTCGATGCCATCGGGGTACACGACCTCGTTGCTGTAATCCACGGCAGGAGTGGCGGTGGACATGATCAGCGCCTCAGCCACGGTGTGCATCTGGGCATCGGTCAGCTCGGGATGGGTCTCGTGGAGGTACTGCAGAACCAGGGCTGCCATACCTGCAATGTGAGGAGCGGACATGGAAGTACCGGACATAATGCCGTACTGGCCATTGTCCACGGAGGAGTAGATGTTGCCGCCGGGGGCGGTGACATCGGGAGCCACACCTACAACCTCAGTGGTGTCAATGGCATTGGCGGCGGCGATACCGGCAACGTGGGTACCGTGATCGCCTACGTCGTCGTTATCGTGGGTCACATCCAGGCTGTTGGAGCCATAGTTGAAGCCGAAGGGAATCTTCTCGCTGCGGTAGACCTTCTCAGCGGTCAGATCCATGCCGTATACATAGTTGTAACGGGCAGCGGCATTGGTGTTGGCGATCACACCGACGGTCTCTTCTGCGGTCAGAGAGGTCTCGGTGAGCTCGGGAGCATCCACAAAGGAGGGATGGTCGGTGTCCAGGCCGGTGTCCAGAATAGCAACACGCATGCCTGCGCCGGTGTAGCCGGCGTTCTGCCAGGTCAGGGCAGAGCCGAAGGACTCGGAGGTGGCATACATATTGGTGCTGACACCGGTGCTGTTGGGAGTCATATCCTCAGGAACAGCAAACACGGGAGCCACAAAAGCGGCACGGACACCTTCCATGGCCTGGATCTCAGAGAGCTTGCCGTAGGGAACGTCTACGCTGAAGCCGCTGATGATGACACAATAGCTGTAGCCTGCGGCCACTTCGCTGCCGGTGAGAGCAGAGATGTCAGTCAGCAGAGCGCTCTGCTTCTGCTCCAGCGCCTCTCTGGCAGCCTGAATAGCGGAAGCATTGCCGGCGATCTGCTTCTTGGAGTAGCCCTGATCCAGCAGGGAGTCCTCCTCCATGACCACGATCACGGTGACGACATCTTCAGCGTCGTAGCCCAGAGCCTCGGTCTGAACGTCGGACTCGACATCCGGCTTCAGATCCTTGTTGGGGTTTTCGATCTTTTCTACGGTCACATCGGCGTTGACGGCAGGTTCAACCTCCGCATTGTTGACCGCATTGTGAAGCTCCACGGAGGGTGCGGAGAGATTGGTCTCTGCAGTAATGCCGGTCTTGGTCTCAGCGGCAAAGGCCGTGGGAACCAGAGTCAGCAGCATGCAAAGTGTCAGCACGAGGGCGAGAACACGATTCAGTTTCTTCATGCTTTCTTACCTCCTGCTTAAATGAGATCCGCATAGCGGCACAGGATGGCAGCGGTCTGTGCACGGGTTGCGGAGGCGGCGGGACGGACAGAGCCGTCTTCGTAGCCGTTGACCAGACCTTCGGCCAGGGCCCAGCTCATGGCAGGCTCTGCCCAGGGAGCGATCTGATCTGCATCGGCAAACTGGCTCAGATCCTTGCTTGCAGCCACATTGTCGCCCTTATACTGAGCGTAGCGGTACAGCATGGTCACCAGCTCCTGACGGGTGATCTTGTCCTCGGGGGAGAAGGTTGCGGTGGTGCCCTTGGTCACACCGGCCTCAGTGGCCCACACCACAGCGGCAGCGTAGTACATCTTTTCGCCCACGTCGGTGAAGCTCAGCTTGGAGCTGTCCACAGCGGGCTCGCCCTCCATGCGGTACAGCACCGTGACAAACATGGCACGGGTGATGTCCAGGTCGGGAGCGAAGGTGGTCTCGGTGACACCGGTGAACAGACCTTCGTAGTATGCGGCCAGGATCTCTTCCTTTGCCCAGTGGTTGTCGATGTCGGTGAAGGGGTTCGTGTGGCCTTCCACGGTCAGCTGGGTGGTCTCACCGGCGAAGGTGGTGGTCAGGGTGGTGTCTGCGCCGGGGTTCTTGGCGGTGAACTCTGCGGTGAGCAGCACGGTGCTCTCATCGGTCAAGTCACTTCCGACCCATGCCAGAATGATCTTGCCGGCGGTGTTGCCGTTGGCAGAGGCAATGGCACAGACATCGGAGGCATAGGCATTGGTCAGGATCAGGGCTGCTGCGTCATAGGTGACGGTCAGCTGGCCGTTGGTCAGACCGCTGCCCTTGGTCACAGCGACGGTCACTGTGACCTGCTTGCCGGTGGTCTCATAGTCCATGGTCATGGCGGCATCCGACGCTGCGGAGGCCATTGCCACTGTACCAAGAACCATCAGAACTGCCAGCAGCATTACGAGATGTCTTGTTTTCAAGTACATCTTCCTTTCCTTTTTCGGCAAGCAGGCTGCAGCAGCTGCCTTCTGCGGCGGCCTGCTTGCCGAAGCTTTACGATACAGTCACCAGCTCCATCGGACAAATGAACATCCCGATGTCGTTTGAAATGTTATATGTAATCAAATGAAGGTGACGACTATTCCGAAAAATTTTACCATATCTTGCTAATTTATTCATAATTTTTCCTATAAAAACAGCATTTTTTGCATTTATATTAATGGAAACCTGAAAATTTACATATGTTTTGTATATAATTTCGAAGAATTTCAGTTGGAATTCAGAAATGTCCCAAATTTGACAATTTGAAGAAAAGTCGGTGTTCATTTGCCTGGAAGTCCGCTGTGCTTCCGTCGGGAATTGACAGAACGGAGATGGGACGGTATAATAAATCAAAAGCAAAGGAGGGAAGGCTATGAAGCGACGACGAATTGTAATTATTCTGCTCCTGCTGCTCTTGATCGTGGGAATTCTCGGCATTATTTGGGGCAACAGCAGCCTGGTCACAACGGAATATACCATCTCCTCCCCTGCCCTGCCGGAGGCCTTTCGGGGCTTGCGGATCGTGCAGCTCTCCGACCTGCACAACGCAGAGTTTGGCACCGACAACCGTCGGCTGCTGGAGGCGGTCTCCGCAGCGGAGCCGGATCTGATCTTTCTCACCGGGGATCTGCTGGACTCCCGGCGCACCGATGCGGCAATTGCCCTGGAATTTGTCCGTGAAGTCATCAAAATTGCCCCGGTTTACTACTCTCTGGGCAATCACGAGGGGCGGATCCCGGAGATCTATGAGCCCTTTGAAGAAGAACTGCGGAAGCTGGGGGTACAGGTGCTGCGCAATGAGGTAGCGGTTTTGGAACGGGAGGGTCAGCAGCTGTATATCGCAGGCATTGACGATCCGGAGTTTTTCCCCTCCCAGGAGGCATTTTTGGAATGTCTGAATGAGCTCTGCCATGACGATGGCTATACCCTGCTGCTGTCCCATCGGCCGGAGCTGTTTGCGGAGTATTGCGATGCCGGAGCGGAGCTGGTCTTCAGCGGCCATGCCCACGGTGGACAGTTCCGCCTGCCCTGGGTGGGTGGCCTTTATGCGCCCCATCAGGGCGCTTTGCCGGAGTATGATGCCGGATTGTTCTCTCAGGACGGCACAAGCCTCATCGTCAGCCGTGGCCTGGGCAACAGCATCTTCCCCTTCCGTCTCTTCAACCGCCCGGAGATCGTGGTGGCTCTTCTCTCTACTGAGTCATAACCACCACTAAAGTGGTGGCTTGCTCAGACCCTAGAAGGGTCATTACAGGCTTAACCCCTAAAGGGGCATTGAAAGTTTGGCACCGCATTACAATTACAGGCCGCCGCTAAAGCGGCCTGTTTTTATGCCTTACTTTTCTTGGTACCCGTAAACGGGTCTATGTATTCCTTTATCGTCATCTGATCCATCATCTCATCTTCCGTAAGCTGATTGCGGATATATTCCTCTATCGCTTTTTATTCTTCCCTACCGTGTCTACATAGTAGCCACGGCACCAGAAATGACGGCTGCCGTACTTGTACTTTAGATTCGTATGTCGGTCGAATATCATCAACGTACTTTTCCCCTTGAAATATCCCATGAATTGTGCTACACTTAAATGCGGTGGGATACTCACTAACATATGAATGTGATCTGCACATGCTTCCGCCTCAATTATTTCCACCTTCTTTTCCTCGCACAATTTTCGCAGTGTATAGCCGAAGTCTGCCTTTAATTGTCCATATATCACTTTCCGCCGGAATTTTGGTGCGAATACGATATGATACTGACATCTCCATGTTGAGTGTGCGCTATGATCTACTGTGTTTTTCTCCATGTTTATAACCTCCGTTGATTCTTGGTAATGCGGTCGCCAAACCTTTACCATTCTATCATCGGAGGTTATTTATTGCATATACTAAAGTTTTTATTTCCCCCGGTATAACCGGGGGTTTATTTGGCCCAAGCCGCCAAAATAAAAAGGGACGGTCTCGTAATTGGAGACCGTCCCTTTTTACGAAGCAGTGGGGGCAGAGAGTCAGGGTCTTAAGCCCATGCCGCCCTCTAAGGTCAAAGTTTCGCCGGAGAGGTACTTGAAGTCGGGATGGCTCAGCTGCACACATACCCTGCCGATTTCCTTTTCCACATCACCGTAGTGACCCATAGGAGGCATCTTTACATTGGCGGCGAAGGCCTCGGGATAGGCTTTCTGGAAGTTCTCCAGCTGCGCCGTCCAGGCCAGGGGGCAGATCACATTGACATTGATGCCGTCCTTGCCCCACTCCGTCGCAGCCACACGGCTCAGACCACGGATACCCTCCTTGGCAGCGGCATAGGCACACTGGCCGAAATTACCGAACAGACCGGCACCGGAGGCAAAATTGATGACACTGCCCTTGCTCTTGGCCAGGTGGGGGTAGGCGGCCTTCATATAGTGGAAGGTGGCGTAGAGGCCGGAATAGACCGCAAGGTCAAACTGCTGCGTGGTATGCTGCCCCAGAGGCACGCCGGAGGCGGAGGCCTGAGCATTATTGATCAGCACATCGATGCCGCCAAAGGTTTTGACCGTCTCATCGATCACCGCCTGCACCACGGCCTCGTTGTCCTGTCCGGCGGAGACATCCGCCTGCAAGGGCAGGACTTTGATGCCATAGAGCCGCTCCAGCTCTTCCTTGGCATCCAGGAGCTTCTGCAGATTTCTGCCGGTGAGCACCAGATTTGCGCCCTCCTTGGCGAAAGCAGTGGCGATACCGTAACCGATGGAGCCGCAGCTGCCGTCAGAGAGGGTAGCTCTGCCGCCGCCTGTAATGATGACAGTTTTTCCAGTTAAAAATCCCATAGTGAACATCCTTTCTGTTTATTTTGATTTCAGTATACCACATTATTCTAAAAAATCCGTGATAAAATCACAAAACCGCCGAGAAAATTTTCTCAGCGGTTTTGAATGATTGAATTACTTGCCCATGTTCATCTGAGCAGCGACTTCGGCAGCGAAGTTCTCCTGCTTCTTCTCGATGCCTTCGCCCTTGATATAGTGGATGGCGTCGACAAACTTCACAGAGCCGCCCAGCTTCTTGGCAGCGTCAGCAATGTAGCCCTCAACGGAGCCCTGGAACAGGTCGGAGCGGACAAAGTCCTGCTGCAGCAGGCAGTTTTCCTTGTAGAAAGCGTTGATCTTGCCGGCAGCGATCTTTTCCTTCAGCTGTGCGGGCTTGGAAGCCATCTTGGGATCGTTGTCCATGATGGACAGCTGAACAGCCATTTCCTTGTCGATATCAGCCTGGGGAACCAGAGCCTTGTCCCAGTACTTGGGGTTCATAGCAGCGATCTGCATAGCAACGTTCTTGCCCAGCTCGGTAGCATCGATGTCGCCTTCCACAGCCAGGTTGACCAGAACACCGTGGGTGCCGCCTGCGTGGACGTAGGCAACGGAGGTGTTGGCAGCGAAGCGGGAGAAACGGCGGATCTGCAGGTTTTCGCCGATGGACATGACCTTCTCCTGCATGATCTCGGTAACGGTCAGGTTGGAGTTGGGGTAGGTGCAAGCCTTCAGAGCGTCTACGTCAGCGGGATCGTTGACAGCAACGCACTCGGCCAGGTTCTTCACCAGATCCAGGAAAGCGGGGGTCTTGGAAGCGAAGTCGGTCTCAGCGTTGACTTCGATCGCAACACCAACATTGCCGAACACAGCAGCGTAAGCAACGCCTTCGGCAGAGATACGGCCGGCCTTCTTGGCAGCCTTGGCCAGACCCTGCTCACGGAGCCAGTCAACAGCCTTGTCCATATCGCCGTCGGTAGCCATGAGGGCCTTCTTGCAGTCCATCATGCCGACATTGGTCATTTCACGCAGGGTCTTAACATCAGCAGCAGTAAATGCCATAGTAAATTTCCTCCTATTAGTTATCTTTGGAAAATGCCCGTCTTGCGGCGGGCATTTTAATGTTTTTATTCAGCGGTAGCCTCGGTAGCCTCAGCGGGAGCCTCGTCGTGAGCCTCGCCCTGGCGGCCTTCCTGGATAGCGTTGGCCATGGTGGCAACGATCAGGCGGATAGCACGGATAGCGTCGTCATTGCCGGGGATGACGTAGTCGATCTCGTCGGGATCGCAGTTGGTGTCAACGATGGCAACGATGGGGATGTGCAGCTTGCGGGCCTCAGCAATAGCGTTACGCTCCTTGCGGGGGTCAACGATGAACAGAGCGCCGGGGAGCTTCTTCATTTCCTTCACGCCGCCCAGGTACTTCTCCAGCTTGGCGATCTCGCCTTCCAGCTTGATAACTTCCTTCTTGGGGAGCATTGCTAAGGTGCCGTCTTCCTGCATCTTGCGCAGCTGAGCCAGACGGTCGATACGGGTACGCATGGTCTTGAAGTTGGTCATCATGCCGCCCAGCCAACGAGCGTTGACATAGTACTGACCCACACGTGCGGACTCTTCCTTGATAGCGTCCTGAGCCTGCTTCTTGGTGCCGACGAAGAGAACGTTCTCGCCGTTAGCTGCCAGCTCACGGATAAAGTTGTAAGCTTCCTCGATCTTCTTAACGGTCTTCTGCAGGTCGATGATGTAGATACCGTTACGCTCGGTGTAGATGTAGGGAGCCATCTTGGGGTTCCATCTTCTGGTCTGGTGACCAAAGTGGACGCCTGCTTCCAGCAGGGACTTCATGGATACGACTGCCATTTTTTGTTTCTCCTTTTCGTTTTGACCGCCATTTCGCTCATCTCCCCCGTCCACCGCTTTTGGGGCGGCACTGGGACGGAAAATCCCGAAATGTGTGGTTTGGATAATATAGCGCTTTTTGCGCCGTATTATTATAGCCTGATCGTTCCTATTTTGCAAGTACTTTTTTTAGATTTTTTAAATTATTTCCGTCAAAATAAGTCCTTTTTCCCTCTTGGCAAGCGGAACTTGCTCAGATCCCCCTCAATCAGAATAATATCATCCCCAATATTCCGGATGCAATGCCAGGGGATCACATAATCCTCCTGCCGACCGAAGCCGAAGAGCTTACAGGGCCCCGGAACAATGATTGCTGTGATCTGGCCGCATTTGCAATCCACCTCCACATCGGACACGTAGCCCAGACGGCAGCCGTCGCAGACGTTGATGACCTCTTTGCACTTGAGTTTCGTGAATCGGTTGCACATAGTCTCACCACCTACTAAGCTATATGCCGCCAAAGGCAGAGAAATGCCCCTGGATTACGTAGAGACTACCGTTTTCTGTCATTGCATATTCCCGGGAAAGATGCTATAATATGAGTTGGACAATACATAATAAGGAGCGAACTCTATGAGAAATGAACAAATGAAAGCACAATTTTTACAACATTTCGGCCATGAGGCACGGTGGGTTTTCTCCGCCCCCGGCCGCACGGAGCTCAGCGGCAATCACACTGACCACCAGCGTGGCTGTGTGCTGGCAGCAGCCGTGAACTTAGACAGCCGTGCCGCCGTCAGCAAGAACGGGGAAAACTGCATCCGTGTTCTCTCGGAGGGCTATCCTCTCTGCACCGTGGCGCTGCCTGTCGAAGAACCCTCTGAGGCGGAGTATGGCACGACCCTCTCTCTGATCCGTGGCGTGGCAGCTGCCTTGACACCGCTTGCCAAGGAAACCTGCGGTTTTGACTGCTATGTGACCTCCACCGTGCTGCCCGGCAGCGGATTAAGCTCCTCTGCGGCCTTCGAGGTGCTGATGGGCGTGATTATGAATACGCTCTGGGGCTGCGGCTGCACCGCCCCGAAGATCGCTCAGATCGGTCAGTATGCGGAGAATGTCTACTTCGGCAAGCCCTGCGGCCTGATGGATCAGATGGCCTCCAGCGTGGGCAACACCGTCGCCATTGATTTTGCCGATCCCAATGCGCCTGCGCTGACACCTCTGGCGCTGGATCTGGACGCTTTCGGCTACGACCTGTGCATCATCGACTCCGGCGCTGACCATGCCGGCCTGACGGAGCTCTATGCCTCCATCCCCGGTGAGATGAAGGCCGTTTGCAATTATTTCGGCGTGGAAGTCCTGCGGGAGCTGCCGGAAGAAACATTCTACACAAACCTTCCCCAACTTTGGAAAACAGTCGGTGACCGTGCCGTTCTGCGGAGCATCCATTTCTTTGAGGAGAACAAACGGGTGCAGCAGCAGGTGCAGGCGCTGCAGGAGGGGGATTTTGACCGCTTCCTGACACTGGTTACTGCCTCCGGCAGTTCCTCCTGGCGGCTGCTGCAGAATGTGATCCCCGAGGGTCACAACCGGATGCAGGAGTTGGCCTTTGCTTTGACTTTGGCGGAAAAGCTGCTGGGTGGCCAGGGCGCTGTCCGTGTCCACGGCGGCGGTTTTGCCGGTACGATCCAGGCCTTTGTGCCCCATAGTTTGCTGGAGACCTTCTGTTCCTGTATGGAGGCCGTGCTGGGCGAGGGAAGCTGCCATGTGCTGACCATCCGCAAGGAGGGCGGTATTCTGATGGAGGAATACAAATGAACCGATACATCTATGCCTTGGCGGATTACGCCATTGACACAAAGCTCATTGAGCAGGAAGACCGCATCTGGGCGGTGAACCGTCTGGGACAGCTTCTGAAAGAGGCGGATCTCACAGAACCGGAGGAGAAATTGCAGCTGCCTCTCCATGAGGTTTTGGAGAAGCTGACGGATTTTGCCGTCTCCCGTGGGCTTGTTGACGATCATCAGGTGGCAAGAGATCTTTTTGATACGGATTTGATGGGCGCTCTGATGCCCCTTCCCCACGAGGTTCGCAGAACATTCCGCAGCCTCTATGCCGGGGATCCGAAAAAGGCAACCGACTGGTACTATGACCTGAGCCGAAACAGCAACTACATCCGTCGGGATCGCATTGCCAAGGATATGAAATGGCTTTATCCCTCCGAATATGGCGCTTTGGAGATCACCATCAATCTCTCCAAACCGGAGAAGGATCCCCGTGCCATTGCTGCGGCAAAGAATGCCCCGCAATCCGGCTATCCCAAGTGCCTGCTGTGCTGCCAGAACGAGGGCTATGCCGGCGGCTTGAATCATCCTGCCCGGCAGAATCACCGCATTATCCCCCTGCGGATCAACAACTCCGACTGGTTCCTGCAGTACTCCCCCTATGTGTACTACAACGAGCACTGCATCGCCTTTAATTCTCAGCACACCCCCATGAAAATCGACCGTGCCGCCTTCTGCAAACTGCTGGACTTCGTGGCGCAGTTCCCCCACTACTTTGTGGGCTCCAATGCCGATCTGCCCATTGTGGGCGGCTCCATTCTGAGCCACGACCATTTCCAGGGCGGCAGGCACTCCTTCCCCATGGCAGAAGCGCCGGTGGAGACGGAATTTGTGTTCAAGGGTTTTGAAGGTGTTTCGGCAGGCATTGTCCGCTGGCCTATGTCTGTGATCCGCCTCTCCGGCGAAGATCGTGAACAGCTGATCCGGTTGGCAGACAAGATCCTTCTGGCATGGCGAGGCTACACCGACGAAAATGCCTGCATCTACGCAGAAACCGAAGGCGTGCCTCACAACACCATTACCCCCATTGCCAGAATGCGTGACGGCAAATTCGAGCTGGATCTGGTGCTGCGCAACAACCTGACCACCGAAGAACATCCCCTGGGGCTGTACCATCCCCACGAGGAGCTGCACCATATTAAAAAGGAGAACATCGGCCTCATCGAGGTCATGGGTCTGGCCGTACTTCCCGCCCGGTTGAAGACAGAATTGCAGCAGCTTCAAACCGCCATTTTGGAGAAGCCCGAGCTTTTGAAGCAGGAGCCCCTGCTTAAGCACGGCCCCTGGGTTGCACAGCTGCAGAAAAAGTATGTTTTTACTGCTGAGAACACCCAGGAGATCCTGCAGCAGGAGGTAGGCGCTGTGTTCTGCAAGGTTCTGCAGGATGCCGGTGTCTACAAGCGGAACGAGGCCGGCCAGGCCGCCTTCCTCCGTTTCCTGGCCTACGTAAACCAATAATGTCAGCGAAAACGATCTGAATAAACCCACTATAGCCAAAAGGACTTCCGATACATATTGGAAGTCCTTTTTACGCTATTTCTCCACATCATCTTCAATATATGTCACAATGTCACCGAATTGGCAGTTCAGTATTTTACAAAAAACTTCCAACGTATGAGTGCTAACGCTTTCATTTCGTTTCAGTCGGGTAAGCTGTCCCGGTCTAATGTGGTAATGCTTGATAAGGGTATATTGGGTAATTCCACGATCCTTCATGATCTTCCACAAATTTTGCATTGAGTGGATTCTTTGTGTTTCGTTTTATTAAAAGCCGCAGAGCATTTTTTGAAATCTCTATGCAGGGAGTATCTATTTGCAATGATATGCGGACATTGGAAGCAGGTGAAGAAGCAGCTTTCCGGGAAGCAATTCAAAAAGCACGGATGACCATTCACGGTTATGCCCATCCCCAAATGAACAGGCCGTGGTGACGGAGGTTGCTCTTTGAAAAAACTTATTGTTACACTTCTCACTTTGACTCTGGTTCTCGCATTATTCACCGGTTGCATCGACGATATTGCCGACGAGTTTGGTTTTTCAAAACGTGAAACGCAAGAAACGCCAAAAATACTGGACAAAACTCAGATTGACACATGCAGTCTATGCAACTACCGTGTAACCTATGTATTTACGATCAGAGTTGAAGGAGAACGCATCACCAATATTTATAGGGCAACTGTTTCATATAATTACAAATCTGTTTGGGGCAGTGAAAACGAATATGAGTATCGCTTCGATTCCTGCGAGATATCATTACAGGGGCCGGCATAGCATTTGAACAAGGCATTTGTTATAATAACAACAGCACAACGGACTTCCGGTTTGAAAGTCCGTTGCGCTGTTTTATCCACAATCAAAGCATTTCCAGTACGCAGCGCAGGTAGTGCCAGGTGCGCTCTACGGAGGCGATGTTCAGGCGCTCACGGCTGGTGTGGATATCCTGCATTTTGGGGCCGAAAGACACCGCATCCAGACCGGGCAGGCGGTCGGAGAAAATACCGCACTCCAGACCGGCATGGATAGCCTCCACCACGGGCTTGGTGCCGTAGAGTTCCTCATAAGCTCTGACCATGGTGTCCCGGAGAGTGGACTCCTTGCGGTACTCCCAGGCAGGATACTCGCCGGACTGGCTGTAGACAGCGCCGTAGGTCTCTGCCAGGGTCTTGAGTTTGCCGATCAGTTCCTGCTTCTCCGTGTTGACGCTGCTGCGGACGGAGAAGGTCATGACCGCTTCACCCTCGCCGGTCTTTAAGATGCCCAGGTTCAGGGAGGTCTGCACCAGACCTTCAATATCGGTGCTCATCTTCTGCACACCGTTGGGCAGATCGTTCAGAAGTCCCAGGAAGGCCTTGGAAGAGGCAGCAGTCAAAGGCTGCAAGGCACATTCTGCCCGGCAGACCGTGAATTCTGCCTGGGTTTCCGTCTCGG
The DNA here is from genome assembly GCA_017481325.1 of Oscillospiraceae bacterium. Next base: position 8,138 of record JAFUPG010000059.1, on the reverse strand, counting down.
GGAGGCTCTTTTTCACTTCTGCATAGGCTTCATGGAAGGCTGCCTCGGAGGCTTCGGTCAGCACATAGGCGGTACAGGCACGTGGGATGGCATTATCCTTGCTGCCGCCCGCAATGGAGATCAGGCGCAGAGGGATCTGCTGCAAAACTGCCGCCAGAATCTTGTTGGCATTGGCTCTGCCACGGTTGATCTCCACGCCGCTGTGGCCGCCGATGAGCTTTTCTACGCTGACCCGCAGCACTTTGCCGCCGAGCGCCTCACGCTCTAAGGGCAGGCTGAGACGGGAGGTAGCGCCGCCGGCGCAGCTGACAGTGAGAACGCCCTCGTCCTCGGAGTCGCAGTTCAGAAGCAATCTACCCTTCAGCACGGACATGTCCATGGCATCGGCACCCAACATGCCGATCTCCTCGTCTACGGTAAAAACCGCCTCCAGAGCGGGGTGCTTGGCATTGGGATCTGCCAAAAGGGCCAGGGCATAGGCTACGGCGATGCCGTCGTCGCCGCCCAGAGTCGTGCCCTCGGCATAGATATCCGTGCCGTCCTGCCGCAGGCGCAGGCCGTCCTTGCTGAAGTCGATATCGCAATCCGCATCCTTCTCACAGACCATGTCCAGGTGTCCCTGAAGGATCACCGTAGGGTGGGTCTCGTAGCCGGGAGCGGCGGGCTTGTAGATGACCACATTGTTGTTTTCGTCCTGCACATAGTTCAGTTCATGTGCCTTGGCAAAGGCCACGCAGTAGTCGGAAATCCGCTTGGTATCCCCGGAGCCGTGGGGAATGGCGCAAATTTCCTCAAAATAATGCAGCACTTCCTTGGGCTGCAGATGCTCTAAAACAGCCATTTTCGCTGTCCTCCTTCTTGGAATTTATCCTATCATATCACAGACTTCCGCCGGGGGCAAGGATTTTTCGTCATAGCGCACCTCTAAAAGGCACAGTCCCTCCGGGGGTGCTGTTTCCCCGGCTTGGCTGCGCTGTCGGGATTGGAGGATTTCCTCCATACTCTCCGGCGCACGCAGGCCAAGCCCCACCTCCAGCAAAGTGCCTACGATAATGCGCACCATGTTATAGAGGAAGCCGTCTGCGGTCAGTTCAAAGCGCAGTTCCTCCCCTTCCCGGATCAGTTCCAGGCGGCGAAGGGTGCGCACAGAGGACTTCTTAAAATGCTTATTGGAACAGAAAGCCAGAAAATCATGGGTTCCCAGAAGATATTCTGCCGCCCGGCGCATTTTGGCCTCGTCCAGTTTGCGGGGAAAGGCCGTGCGGTAGTGCCGCTGAAACACATCAGGCCGGTTGCTGTTCCAAAGACGATAAATATAGGTTTTTTCCACGGCGCATAGTCGGGCATGGAAACGATCCGGTGCGTAGCGCAGAGATACCGCCCCAATATCACGGGGCAGCAGATGACGCAGCTGCGGCATGATTTTGCTCAAAGGCAGCTCCGGCGCCATAAAGGACACCACCTGTCCCAGAGCGTGGACACCGGCATCGGTTCTGCCGCTGCCGTGGATCTCCACGGGCTCAGAAAAAATCTCGCTGAGCGCCGCCTCTACCCTGCCCTGCACCGTCTGCGCTGTGCCGGGGAGACGCTGCCAGCCCTTGTAGCGGCTGCCGTCATATTGCAGGATCAAGCAATACGTTGTTCTTCTTCCCAAAAGCTGATCTCCTCCATTGCTTCGGCCCTGGTGTCTGCGGAGAACAGAAAATCTCCCTCCACCGTATAGACCTCATAATAACCTCTTACCGCAATAATGTTCAGGGACACAGCACTCATTCCTTTCGGTGATTTATGTCCCTATTGTAGCAGTAATTATGTCCCATAAACCGGACTCAAAAACGCCTTGATGGAAAATTTCTCTTCCACCAAGGCGTTTTCACCATTGAATTTTATCCCTGTGTATAGAGATTCAGGAAACACATGAGCATCTTTGCACACTGGGCACGGGTGGCACTGCCGTTGGGAAGCAGCATGCCATCGGAGCCGTTGACAATACCGGCACCCACCGCCCAGGTCACTGCGGCCTGAGCATATTCCGCAATCTGATCCACATCGGAGAAAGCGGACAGGTCGCCGCTCTGATCGGCAGTGTAGCCCTTATAGTTGGCAAAGCGCAGGAGCATGACCATCAGCTGCTGGCGGCTCACATTGTCATTGACACCGAAGGTGCTTTCGGAGATGCCGTTGACAATGCCCTTCTCATAGGCCCAGGCGATGGCATCGGAATACCACATGTCATCGGGCACATCGGTAAAGGGATGGCTGAAGTCGCCGCTCTCGCCGCTCATGCGGTAGAGCACCGTGGCCAGCATGGCACGGCTCATAGTGCCATCGGGCATGAACTCCGTCTCGCTGACACCGCTGAACAGACCTGCTTCCACCGCCAGCATCACGGGCTCATAGTACCAGGCATTGCCGGACACATCCACAAAGCCCTCCATGGGAGGATCTTCGACGATGGGAGGTTCCGTTTCGGGGGGATCGGTTTCAGGGGGTTCTGTCTCGGGAGGATTCGTTTCCTCAGGGGGATCGGTCTCCTCAGGAGGAAGGTTAGGATCCTGTCCCTCTGCCCACTGAGCATAGACCGTGCCTAAGCCATTGGAGGGGGCAACGGTATCCACCGTAAACTGCTCACCGCCGGAGTTCTTGGTAAACCAGCCAAGGAGATAATAGCCCTCACGGGTGGCCGTGGGCAGGAAGCCCAGCGCCTCGCCGGTCTTGTAATAATGGTACTTCTCCGCAGGCTCGCCCTTGCTGCCGTTAAACTGCAGGAAGTAATAGGTATTGCTGAAACGCTCATAGCCGCCGTTGAGGTACATATTGGCCTCATCCATGCGGCGACGGGCAAGACCTGTCAGCACCGTTCCGCCGGCATTGCACCATCTGCCCATGACATTGACGAATTCCATCTCGGTATAGCCGCCAAAGAGGATGTACTGATAGATCTTGTAGCTGGAATTGATCCACTGCCAGCCCAGGTTAAAGGTAAAGCTGACGATGGCATCGTACTGAGCTTGGGTATGTTCCACGGTGCCCTTGGCAAACTGCTTGTCTACCGTGACCTCCACGCTGGCCAGCTCATAGCGCAGCAGATAATCCGCCTCGGCCTCCGTAATGGGAGCGGAGATGGGAATGGGGGCATTATCGGGGTCATAGCGGGTACCGTAGCCCACGGTGTACTGGCCGTAGTCGTAATAGGGATTGGCCACAAAGCCCTCCTGCTCCTTAATAAAGGCGATCAGGGGCTCAGAGCATTTCAGTTCAGGCAGCGGAGGCCAATCCTCGCTGCCGCCGGAAGAGCTGCCCTCGTTGGGCTCGTCGATCTTGGTATCGGACCAGTGGGCATAGACGGTCTTGTTGCCGCTGACGGTGTCGCTGTTAACCAGGTGGGTGCCACCCTCGGCCTCGGTGTACCAACCGGCGAAATACCAGCCGCTGCGGCTGGCAGTGGGCAGATTGGAATAAGTGCCGCCCAGAGGATAGCACAGGACAGTATTGTCGTCCAGGCTTCCGCCGTTGGGGTTAAAGATCACATAGCGGAAGTTTGCCTCGCAAACACCGTCATAGCTGCCGTAAAGGAAGAGCTTGGTCTCACGGATACGGCGGTTCAAGCGCTCCTGAGAGAGCTCTCCGTCCTTTTTGACCCAGGAACACAGGGCATTGGCCACGTCTACATCCGTGTAGTCGCCGGAACCGATGACGGTCTCGCACTTGTAGCCGGAATCGAGAATGTAAGCGCCGTAATTCACCACCAGATCCACCATGGCTTCAAACTTCTGCTGGTCAAAGTCGGCATTGTAGCGGTCGATAAAATCGTTGACCGCAGCTTCAGCGGAGGTCAGGGTGGAGTCTGAGACGCTGCCACCGCACATCTCGCTGATAAACGCACGCCCCTCGTCGCTGACGGAATAGTCCGAGCCGCTGCGGGTCGCAAATACCGGCTGGATCAGACTAACCAGCAGGCTCAGAAGCAACAGGGCACTGCATAAGATCCGTTTCATAATTTCACTCCTGTCGGAATTATGTCAAGCGTATTGTAACAGAAGTTTACGGATTCGTCAAGTATTATGCGACATATTATATGTCTGTTCGACAAAATTTATTACAAAAAAGTTACAAAATAATGCAATTTTTTATAAATTCTAACAGAGTTTCATAAATTTCCTTGCAATGCGCCTCCAGAAGGATCTCATGGCGGCCTTTGCACAGATGTACCTTTACGTTCTGCATTCCTGCCTTGCGGAAGCGCTTGGCGCTCGTATGAATTCCCTTGCCCATGGCGCCCACTGGGTCATCCTGCCCGGCGATAAAGAGGACGGGCAAGTTTTTGGGCATCTTTTTCAGGTTGGACATTTTCTGGTTCTGCGCCATGCCGCTGAGCATACTGTCTGCCAGACCGACGGAGATGGCGCCGCCGCAAAGGGGGTCATCGGTATACTCCCGAACACGGGAGGGCGTGCTGCTGATCCAGTCGTTGGGGGTCTTGGCATCCTTGAATTTGCTGTTGTAAGCGCCGAACATCAGGCTGTTCATGAGCTTGCTGTGGGTGGTAGCGCCTAGGCGCAGCTTCTCCAGCTTGCAGACCAGCTGACCGGCTCGGAGAATAGGGGCAGGCTGCCAGCCCGTGCCGCAGATCACAGCGCAGGAAAGTTCCATCTCCGGGTGGGTATAGAGCAGAGAACGCAGGAGGAAAGAGCCCATGCTGTGGCCGAAAAGCACATAGGGCAAATGGGGATATTCTTTGCGCAGCATCTCATAGACTGTATGGCAGTCCTCTCGAACCGCCGCCCAGCCGTCGGGGAAATGGAGGGGCGTGCCACCGCTTTTGCCGTGACCCATGTGGTCGTGGGCCACCACCAGGAAGCCCTGCCCGCTCAAAAATCGGGCGAAAGCATCATAGCGCAGGGCATACTCCGCCACGCCGTGGAGGATCTGCACCACCGCCACCGGCTCACCCTGGGGAACCCAGCAGTAGCCTTGCAGTTGCATTCCGCTGTGGGAAGTAAATTGAAATTCTTGCATGACGCACCTCCAAAGTCCAATTTATTGTACATAATATTTGTTATGATGAGGACAACTTCAGAAAGGAGACAAAATACGATGAAAAACGTGATCGATCTTACCCCTTATTTAGCGCAGGATGTGGTGCTGGCCAAGCCCAAGCGCCGTATTGACCTCTCCGTGCTGACAGAGAGCATTGTCAGCGTGCTTTTGGGTGGCTGCATCATCAGCGCCTTTGCCATTTTCTTCGCCGTTATTTAATGTTGCGGCGGTACAGCAGGTCTAAGCCCTTCAGCATCAGGCTGCCATCGTAGATCATATTCCGTCGGCACAGAGGCAGGACAAATTTTGCAATGCCACCGGTGGCCACGATGGTAGCCTCCATGCCCAATTCCGCCTCCATGCGATCCAACAGGCCGTCCAGCATGGCGGCTGCGCCCAGCATAATGCCGCTGCGCATACAATCCCGGGTATTTTTGCCGATGGCACGCTGGGGCGCGTCCAGGCTGATGCCCGGGAGCTGAGCAGTACGACCGGTGAGGGCTTCCATAGAGATCTTCAGGCCGGGGCAGATGCAGCCGCCAATGAAGCTGCCCTTATCGTCCACGACAGTAATGGTAGTCGCCGTACCCATGTCCACCAGCAGCAGAGGCTTACCGTACTGCTCAATGGCAGCCACCGCCGCCACGATCAGGTCAGCGCCCACCTCGGTGGGGTTGTCCATGCGGATATTCAGGCCGGTCTTAATGCCGGGGCCCACCACCAGGGGCTGCTTCCCCGTGAGCTTGCGGATGGCGGTGCGGAAGGAATTCAGCACCGGCGGCACTACAGAGGAGATAATGCAGCCCTCAATTTTCTGTGTTTCCACCTCAAACAGGCTCAGCATGGTCTTCAGCTCGGCACAGTACTGATCCGAGGTCTTCACCAGATCTGTGGCCATGCGTGCTTCAAAGAGGATCCTGCTGTCCTCCAGACAGCCCAGGACAATATTGGTATTGCCGATATCAATTGCAAGAATCATAGTACTTCCTCCGTAAATAAATCTTTGACACAGCAGGAGATCCTGCCCTCTGACAGTTCTACAATGCCGTAGGTGGGAGTTCTGCCGCCGCAAGCCCCGGGGTTCATAAGCCAGAGGCCGTCCAGTTGAGCGCAGTAGGGAGCGTGGGTGTGGCCGAAGAGCGCCAGCTGGGCGCCGGCCTCCAGGGCGGTATATTTCAACTGCAAAAGGCCGCTTTTTACGCTCTGCTTATGGCCGTGGGTGGCAAGGATGGTGACACCCTCCCAGTGAAACACCCATTTATCCGGGTAGCGCTGCTCGAAATAGTCGCAATTCCCTTTCACCCGGCACAGGGGCAGAATGGGATACTCCCGATCGATGATATCCGCATCCGATGCATGGTCGCCCAGATGGACGGCTGCATCGGGTCTTTCTTTTTGCATTGCCAGACGGATATAGGTGGTATCTCCGTGGGAATCGGAGAACACAAGGATTTTCAAAAGCCTTCACCCTTTCTGATTTCAGTGCATATAGTATAGTATACCAGATTTCCCGGAAGGAGGCAATGACCCCGATGAAAGATCCCGAAAAAAATCCCGCTCTGTCGCCCCAGCAGCTGAAGCAGATGATGGCAGCACCGGAGATGCGCCAATTGCTGCAGCTACTGCAAAAGGACGGCGGTGCGGCGCTACAGCAGGCGGCGCAGCAGTTCCGAGCCGGAAATACCGAGGCGGCGCAGGAGACCCTGCGGCCGCTGATGCAGGACAAGGAGACGGAGCAGCTGCTGAATAAGCTCAATTCCAGGGGAAGGTAGGTGCAAGGGATGGAGGGGCTGGAGGAAAAACTGCAGAACATACTCAGCGATCCCAATTCCATGGCGCAGATCATGTCCATGGCGCAGTCTCTGGGACTCTCGCCGCAAAATGAGCAGCGCCCTCCGTCCCAGCCTGCGGGGGAGAATTTCGGGCTGCTGCAAGCCGCGATGGGGCAGCAGAGCGACGGTGGAAAAATGCCGGATCTGCAGTTTCTGCAATCCATGATGGGCGTAATGCAGCAGGCGCAGCGCTCAGACGGCAAACAGGAGGCGCTGCTCTGTGCCCTGAAGCCCTTTCTGCGGCCGGAGCGGCGGGAGGGCATTGATCGGGCCATGCAACTGGCCAAACTCTCCCAGTTGGCCGGCATCGCCCTGAAAAACGGCGGACTCATGGGCAGCAAAGGAGGCTGAGAGGGATGTATCACCGCTATTTGCGCAACGAACAGGGAGAATACCGGCGGCAGACCGTCCCCGATCCGCCCCGCTCTACTCCCCCACCCCAACGACAGAATATTTCGCTGGTTTCAGGGCAGGATGCATCCCATGGCCGTGAGAATTACGGTACTGCCCATGGTTCTGCACAAACAGATGGAAAACCAGGCCGAAATGCGGCGCAAAACGACGCCTCTCCCGAACCGAAACCGGATCTGCGCCAGCAACGAGAAGCGGCAGACCATGCGCCAGCGCCGGATTACGGGATCCCTTTTCTGGGAAAGCTCTTCCCCGGCATGGATCAGGGGGATCTGCTGCTTCTGCTGATCATGCTCCTGCTCCTCAGCGAAGGCAACGAGGATGCCAATGCCATGGCCATGACCCTGGCGATCTACCTGTTTCTGCAATAGACCGCTGAGACGGGAAAGCAGATGTTTATCGCCGAGCTAATGGCTAATAGCTAAGAACGAATAACTGAGGTATCGGCTCCGCCGATGAGATTTGAAATAAAGTCAAATAGATGGGCACCTCTAAAAACTCTCTTCCGGCGAAGTGCCCAATCTTTTGTCCCAACTTTCGCTTATAAAAATCTTGAAATACATCCAGTATTCCTGCGATTTTTAACGCAAAATTTGAAACAAAATCTTTGGGCACCCGCTCGAAATTTAGTTTTTAGAGGTGCCCAGATGTTTATCGGTCTGTTTGCTGCACCTCGATAGACTCCGTAGGGGCGATTATCAATCGCCCGTGGCACTGTGGTTTTCAGAAGAACCCTCGTCGAACCTCGTAGGGGCGAACCCACGTGTTCGCCCGTGGCACAGACGTCAAACAGTACCATTCATCGATACTACGGTACAAACTTACCACTTTGCTCCGCTGCGCGGGGCGTTCCTT
>JAFUPG010000058.1 GCA_017481325.1 Oscillospiraceae bacterium | reverse complement strand
GTATCTGAGCGAGTATTGCTACCGCTTCAACCGCCGCTCTTTTGGCGGTGCAATCTTCGACCGCCTTTTAATTGCCATCGCACAATAACACCATATTTTGTGGTCAGCTGCTTAAAGCCGATAGCCTAAATTTCTGTTTGATGGACGAAATATTCCAAATCCGTGCCGGAGGCACACCTCAGTTTTTAGCCCTTAGCCCTTAGTTATTAGCTTCAAAACAGCCCGACAAATTCCCGTTTTCAGCCTTTGCACTAACAGTAAAACCGGCCTATGGTTTTATCATAGGTCGGTTTTTTCATCTGCTTCACCATTGGAGCTTTACAGCAGGTCATCTCCAATTCTGCAAGGCTATATATTGTTATGGAAATAATAGAGCACCCGGGTCTGTGAGTTAAAGAAATATACATCGTAGCTTACAAGGGAAGTATAGCCATCGCTCCAGGTGTGTTCTTCGGCGTCAATGTAGTAATAATCATCCGTGTCGATCCATGCCCGGCGGAAATCATAACCGTTAACTACTTCACTGCCCTCCCCGCTCTGCCGGATGAGCTCGATCCACTGCTCAAAATCATCCAAATACTCTTCTATGGTGGCAAGATCGCTTTCCTGAATTTTCGTCAAATACGGATTCTCCACAATCTCGGCGGAGCTGTAATAATACTTGGCATAATCCGTATAGTCCTGAAAGCCCCCCGAGGTGAAGTATTCCCGTTTCTCGTACTTTCCCAAAGAAGCGACCACTTTGTCCTCCGCCACCACGCAGGAAGCAAAAGACAGCACAAACACAAGCAGGCAAACCATAACAACAAGCCTCTTGGATCTAATAGAAAATAACTCCATTGCAAGTACCTCCGATCTTGTAAGCTACTTGGATGATACCAGATAATTTATCGTTTGTCAATAAATATTTAATGAATTTCAGAAATACTGCTGCAGATACACGTTCTTGAAACATAAAAACCGCCGCCGCACGGTCATTTTTCTTTATTAGCCCCGCTCCGGCGAAAGAAAAAGGGAGAATCAGGCATTTCCCCTTGTCAAATTTTCCGAATCATGCTAAAATGACGGTGATAACTTCAATTCGGGAGGTTTTGTCCCATGAAAAAAATCGTAGCTGTGGCTCTGCTGCTTGCGCTCCTTGCTGCCCTGTGTCCCTCGGTCGGTGCGGACGCCTGGATTCCTCCGGAAAATTACAACCACGCTCTGGTTGCCTCTCCCAAGGAGGACGGCGCTTGCTATGCGTTGAACGTATTTATCAGCAATTATGCGGAGATGGGCAGAGATGCCTGGGCAGGAAAAAGCCCGGACGACGTCTGCATTGCGGGTGTTTTAAAGCATTTCGAACTGAATCCGGGCGTCTATCCGGAGGATGTTTTTTCCTACACCGCCCCGGACGGCACACGCTACATGGCCATATCCGAGGAGAAATTTGAGAAGCGGCTGAATGACCTCTTCGGCAGAAAGGTCTCCGCCAAGGAGCATCCCGGTTATCACGACGGCTATGTCTGGGTCACTGCGGAAAACTTTGGCGCTCCCATCAGCATTTATGCCAGCGTCATGGACTGCTTCGCCGACTCCGAGAATCTCTACACCGTGACTTTTACGATCTATCACTGCACTGACAGCAGCTTTACAAACCGTTACGGAACCTCCTACTACAATCTCCCCGAAAACCACGGTGAAGTGCTTGCTTCCGGCTTTGCCCAGTTCTATTACTGGGGTCCCACCGATGCAAGCACCTTCTACGCCTATGAGTTTGAATTGGAATATTACCGTCTGTACGAGACCGATGTAGAGTTCCCCTATCAGAATCCCAACCTTCCCGCTGACATCTCTGCGCTGCCCACAGAGGCACCGGAGAGCACCGAAGCTACCACAGAGCCGCCGGAAACCACCGTAGCTACCACCGCTCCTCCGGAGAGCACCCAAGCTTCAACAGAGGCACCGACCACCGAAGCGCCTCAGCCCTCGGAGGACAGCACTGTCCCGGAGAGTAGCGAAGGAGCTTCTCAGGAGGAAGGCACTCAGGAAAAGGGCAGTTTGGCAGATCGGCTGGGTCTCACCGGGAAAGATCCCCACAGCATGATCCCTCCCGAGGAAGACGAGGAAGAAAGCCGAAGTCGGGCAGAAGAGGCGGAAACCTCTCTGTTTTCAGAATACTTGGTGCCGATCTTGCTGATTTTGGTGGTTTGTCTTGCTGCTGTGGTGGTAATCCTGCTGATTTTCCGCAAAAAGAAGACATAAACGAAAGAAGCTGCCGTTTTTTGGCAGCTTCTTTTCTTGCTTATTTCAGCGCTCCGGCGATGCGGAGGCGGTTTAGGGCTCGGGAGAGTCTGGCCTTGGCAAGGCGGATGTCCTTTTCCTCCTTGCTTGCGTTTAAGGTAGCCTCGGCTCGCTCTTTGGAGCGGTTTGCACGGTCGGTGTCGATGTCCTCGGCGTATTCGAAGCTGGTGGCCACCAGGCGCACACTGCCCTTCTCTACGCTTAAGAATCCGCCGCCGCAGGCGGCTTTCCGCAGCGTGCCGTCAATGGTCACATCTGCCTGGCCGATGTCCAGGGTTGCGATGTAGTCGGCATGGCCGGGGCGGATGGACACGTAGCCATCGGTGGTGCGCAGGCGCAGAGCTTCGGCTTCGCCGTCAAAGATACCGCCGTCGGGAGTTACGATCTGCAGACGGAAGGCGCTCATTGGGCAGCACCCTTTCTTGCCTTTTCCACAGCCTCGTCAATGCCGCCCACAAAGAGGAAGGCAGACTCGGGCAGGTCGTCATGCTTGCCCTCCAAGATCTCCTTAAAGCCACGGATGGTCTCTTTAATGGGCACATACTTGCCCTCGTAGCCCGTGAACTGCTCAGCCACGGAGAAGGGCTGGGAGAGGAAGCGCTGGATCTTTCTGGCACGGCTGACCGTCAGCTTGTCCTCCTCGCTGAGCTCGTCCATGCCCATGATGGCGATGATATCCTGCAGCTCCTTGTAGCGCTGGAGGATGCGCTGGGTCTCACGGGCAACTTCGTAGTGCTCAATGCCCACCACATCGGGGCTGAGGATACGGGAGGTGGACTCCAGAGGATCCACGGCGGGATAGATGCCCAGGGAGGCAATGCCACGGTCCAGAACAGTGGTGGCATCCAGGTGGGCAAAGGTGGTGGCAGGCGCCGGGTCGGTCAGGTCGTCGGCGGGGACATAGACCGCCTGAACAGAGGTGATGGAGCCCTTCTTGGTGGAGGTGATGCGCTCCTGGAGCGCACCCATTTCCGTAGCCAGGGTGGGCTGGTAGCCCACGGCAGAGGGCATTCTGCCCAGGAGGGCGGATACCTCGGAACCGGCCTGGGTGAAGCGGAAGATATTGTCGATAAACAGCAGCACGTCCTGGCCTTCCCGATCACGGAAGTACTCTGCCATGGTCAGGCCGGAGAGTGCCACACGCATTCTGGCTCCGGGGGGTTCGTTCATCTGGCCGTAGACCAGGGCGGTCTTGGAGATAACGCCGGATTCCTTCATTTCGTTATAGAGATCGTTGCCCTCTCGGGTACGCTCGCCCACACCGGCAAAGACGGAGATACCGCCGTGCTGCTTGGCGATGTTGTTGATGAGCTCCATGATCAGCACGGTCTTGCCTACACCTGCGCCGCCGAAGAGGCCGATCTTGCCGCCCTTGGCATAGGGGGCGATGAGATCCACGACCTTGATGCCGGTCTCCAGGATCTCGGTGGTGCTCTCCTGCTCGTCGTAGCTGGGGGGATCACGGTGGATACTCCACTTTTCGCAGGTGACGGGCTGGGGCTTATTGTCGATGGCTTTGCCTAAGAGGTTAAACACTCTGCCCAGGGTCTCCTTGCCCACAGGCACCTTAATGGCGGCGCCGGTGTCAATGGCCTCCATGCCACGGGTCATGCCGTCGGTGGAGCTCATGGCGATGCAGCGCACCACATCGTCACCCAGCTGCTGGGCAACCTCGCAGATGAGCTTGTCCTTCTCCCGGGGGATCTCGATGGCGTTGAGCAAATTGGGCAGATGTCCGCTGCGGAAGCGGATATCCAGAACCGGGCCGATGATCTGCACGACCCGACCGATATTATTTTCCATAGGATACACTCCTTTTATGAACTACAGCGCTTCTGCGCCGGAGACGATCTCGGTGATCTCCTGGGTAATGGCCGCCTGACGGGCGCGGTTGTACTTCAGAACCAGGGTATCGATGATCTCCCCGGCATTTTTGTTGGCGGAATTCATGGCGGTGCGCCGTGCTCCGTGCTCCGAGGCAGCGGCCTCACAGAGGGTGGTATAGAGGATGCCGGAGACATACAGCGGTACAATCCTCGCCACCAGCTCCTCGGGATCACCCTCGATCATTGCGCCGGAATAGCGTTTGGTATCGCCCTGCTCCAGGGTAATGGGCAGGAGGGTCAGGCTGGCAGGCACCTGGGAGAGCATGGAGCAAAACTCCGTATAGACGATCTCCACCCGGTCAAAGTCTCCCCGTGCAAAGCCGTCGCAGAGGAGCTGGCCGATCTGGCGGCAGTCTCCCATGCCCAGAGCACCGGTGACCTCGAAGCTGCTGCTGAGGATCTCGCTGCCACGGCGGCGGAAATGCTCCGTGGCCTTCTTGCCGATGGGGAGGATGCAGACTTCCTGCCCCTCGCTCATACGGGCTACCATGCGGAAGAGGTTGGCATTGTAGCCGCCGGCAAGACCACGGTCGCCGGCAATGACCACATAGCAGGTCTTTTTGACCTCACGGCTCTGAGCGAAAACCGTGGGACACTCCGCAGCACCGGCCTGAATGGCGGAAATGGCCTCCAGGAGCACCTTGTGATAGGGTCGGGTATTTTCCGCACGGAGCTTGGCCTTACGGAGCTTGGAGGTGGCTACCAGCTCCATGGCCTTGGTGATCTGACGGGTGGACTCCACGCTCTTGATCCGTGTTTTGATCTGCTTCATGGAAGCTCCCATGGCTTACTCCTTTGCTGCAAACTGCGCCTTGCAGACCGAAATGGCCTCACGCAGCGCCTGCTCATTGGCCTTGGTCAGTTCCTTGGTCTGCTGGATGTTCTCCAGAATGGCGGGGCGCTGGGCCTTCAGATAGTCAAAGAGGGCAGTCTCAAAATCACGGATGCGATCCACCGGCACATCGGCCAGCAGATTCTGGGTGACGGCATAGATGATGCAGACCTGCAGCTCCACATCGATGGGGCTGTTGCGATCCTGCTTCAAAATCTCCACAATACGGGCGCCCTGCTCCAGGCGTGCCTTGGTATCCGCATCCAGGTCGGAGCCGAACTGGGCGAAGGACTGGAGCTCACGGTACTGGGAGTACAGGAGCTTCAGAGAACCTGCCACCTTCTTCATGGCCTTGATCTGGGCGCTGCCGCCTACACGGGACACGGAGATGCCGGGGTTAATTGCAGGACGGACACCTGCGTGGAACAGCTCCGTCTCCAGATAGATCTGACCGTCGGTAATGGAGATGACATTGGTGGGAATATAGGCGGAGACGTCGCCGGCCTGGGTCTCGATAATGGGCAGAGCGGTGAGAGAGCCGCCGCCATACTCAGGCGCCACACGGGCCGCACGCTCCAGAAGTCTGGAATGGAGATAGAACACGTCGCCGGGAAAGGCCTCACGTCCGGGAGGACGACGGATCAGGAGGGACAGGGCACGGTAGGCCACAGCATGCTTGGACAGGTCATCGTAGATGATGAGCACGTCCTTGCCCTGATCCATAAAGTACTCGCCCATGGTGCAGCCGGAATAGGGGGCGATATACTGCAGCGGTGCCAGCTCCGAGGCCGTGGCGGAGACCACGATGGTATAGTTCATGGCACCGTTTTTCTCCAGGGTGTCCACCAGCTGCGCCACGGTGGAGCGCTTCTGGCCGATAGCGACATAGATGCAGATGACATTCTTGCCACGCTGGTTCAAAATGGTGTCCATAGCGATGACGGTCTTGCCGGTCTGACGGTCGCCGATGATCAGCTCACGCTGGCCTCTGCCGATGGGGATCATGGAGTCAATGGCCTTGATACCGGTCTGTAGAGGGACGGAGACGGATTTTCTCTCAATAATGCCGGGAGCATTGCGCTCGATGGGGCGCATTTCATGGGTGGCAATGGGGCCACGGCCGTCAATGGGCTTGCCAAGGGCATCCACAACACGGCCGATGAGAGCCTCACCTACGGGCACGGAGACCACCTGTCCCGTGCGCCGCACCAGGCTGCCCTCGCTGATGCCTACATCGCTGCCCAGCATGACCACGCTGACATAGCTCTCTTCCAGGTTCAGCGCCATGCCCACGGAGTCGTTTTCAAAGCGCAGCAGCTCGTTGGACTTGCACTTCTCCAGGCCATGTACCTTGGCGATGCCGTCGCCTACCTGGATGACATAGCCGATCTCGTCCTGCTGGGTCTTGCTGCCGTAATTCTTAATCTGATCTTTGATGATCTTGCTGATGTCGTCGATTCTTAAATTCACGGTCTCACCAACCTTATATGATCGTATCGGACAGGCTGCGGTGCAGCTTGTCCAGTCTGGAACGGATGCTGTCTGTGAGCTGTGTGCCGCCGTAGCGCAGGGTGATGCCGCCGATGAGGCCGGGGCCCAGCTCGTTTTTCAGAATGACCTGCTTGCCTGTGAGCAGCGCCAGCTTTTTCTGCAGAGCGGCGCACTGACGCCCGTCCATTTTCACCGCCGTGAAAGCGGTGGCACGGAGAATGTCGTGGGCTTCGTCATAGTGCTTGTCATAGGCAGCTGCGCAGGCAGGGAGGGCATAAAATGCCCGTTTTTCGCACAAAAGGCACAGGAAGTTCAGCAGCAAGGGGTCTGCCTTGGAAAAAGCGCCCTTTACTAAGGTCAGTTTTTCCTCAATAGGCACTGCCGGTGTGTCCAGCAGAGTCACATAGCCCCGTTCCTGCTCCACGGCGGCGCAGACCACCGCCAGTTCTTCCTTGATTTTTTCATCCTTCTGTTCCTGCAAGGCAAGCTCCAGCAGCGCCTTGCCGTATTCTGCCGCCTCAATCATGGCTCTCACCAAAATTGTCGATGAAGGAGTCGATGAGCTGCTTGTGCTCCTCGGCCTTGATATCCCGGGCCAGCACCGCAGCGGCGATATCCACCGCCATGTCGGAGACCTCGTCCTTGATCTCGTTCATGGCACGCTTCTTCTCCAGAGCCACCTGCTCTGCGGCACGGCGGAGGGTCTGGGACGCCTTTTCCTGGGCTTCCCTCAGCATCTCCTCGTCACGGAGCTGGGACTTGCGATAAGCGGCCTTGAGGATCTCGTCGCTCTCGGCATTGGCCTCGGCCAGACGGGTCTCGTACTGCTCCTTCAGGGCAGCGGCTTCCTTCTTGGAGCGGTCAGCATCGGCATACTGGTCGTCGATCTCCTGCTGCCGATCGTCGATCATCTTTTTCACAGGCTTGAAAAGATACTTCTTCATAATGAAAAAGACGATCAGCAGATTAATAAGGGTAAAAATCGCTGTCCAGATATTCAGACTGATAAAAGGCTCCGTTTTTGCTAAGAAAATCAAGCCTCTTCTCCCCTTTCAGAAAGAGATTTCATTACATAAAGAGGATCAGCAGGGCAATGACCAGGGAGTAGATACCGGTGGTCTCCGTAATGGCGCAGCCCAGGATCATGTTGGTACGCAGAGTGCCGGAAACCTCAGGCTGACGTGCCATGCCTTCCAGAGCCTTACCAACGGCAGTACCTTCGCCCACTGCAGGGCCAATGGCTCCGATACCCATACACAGACCGGCACCTAAAACCTTTGCAGCTTCAATGATTGCATTTTCCATAATATTTCCTCCTATAATTATTGCATATGCAAATGGATTACGAATTGGCTTCTCCGGATTTCTCCGCAGGGGGCGGACAGGCAGCGCCTACATAGACCATGGTAAGCATGGAGAAGACCAGCGCCTGGATAAAACCGGAGAAAAGGTCAAAATACAGGGACAAAATGGCGGGAATACCCACCTGTAAAATGGGAATAGCGCTGATGATGGCATTGGGAATCCATCCGAAGACCATAGCGCTGAGTCCGGCAAGGGCATTGTAGATCAACATGGTCAACACACTGCCGCCTGCCACGTTACCAAAATGACGGAACGCCATGGAAACCGGCTGCGCCACTTCGCTGACAATGTTCATGGGTGTCATGACCACGATGGGCTCTGTAAAGCCCTTGAGCCAACCAAAGAAGCCCTGGTTCTTGATGCTGTAGAACCAGACCAGCACAGAGGTGATCAGCGCCCAGACGATGGTCGTACTGATATCCGCCGTAGCAGAGCGGAAGAAACCGGTCATGCTGATCAGTGTACCCAGAAGCGAGGAGCAGAACAGCGCACCGATATAGGGCGCAAAGCGAATATTGTGCGCACCCATGGTGTCTCTGACCATATTGTAGAGCATGGTGACTACCTTCTCTAAAAGCACCTGCTTTTTCCCGGGGCGCTTCTTCAGGTTGCGACCCAGCAGGATGCTGCCGATCACCAAAATCATCATCACCACGCAGGAGGACAGCACCGTCTCCGTAATGGTCACATCAAAGAGGCCGAAGAAGGAAAACTCCCATAGTATCTTCGGGCCGGTAACTTCAATGCTCATAGACTCTTGTCTCCTTTCCTCCGAAAGAGCTCGGTAATGAAGATCGAAATACGAACAAAGCACAGAGGCAGCAAGGTCGCCAGCGTATCAAAACGTCCCGTCCGCAAAAGCAGCACCAGGATCACCAGCAGGGCGATCATTCTTACGCCGTAGGTACCGCCGGCATAGAGCTTTGCCTTGTTGGGGTTCTCACTTTTGGCAGCCCGCAGCAGGAAAAAGCCCATGACGGCAAAGTTCAGCAGGGACAGTCCCGTGCCTATGGCAACGCTGTAGAGCACCTTGACGCTGAAATAGCCCAGCGCCCAGTAAACCGCCAGCATCACAGCGCTGAGAAGCAGCTGTCCCAGAGCAACAGGCAGCAAGGAGCGGAGGGTCGTATTATTTTCCTGAGGAATCATGATTCTCCTCCTTTTGAGTAGGATCGATGGCATAGGAGGTTTTCAGCAAAAAGGAGATCATAGAGCCGAAGCCCAGCACCACACCCAGAACAATGGCCAGGATCATAACCCAGGAACCCACACCGCAGTACCGCCGCAGCAGCCAGCCCCCAAAGATCAGCGCTCCGGCGGGGAACAGCAGGCTGATGGCAGCCTGGGAGAGATAATTCATTGCATAGGCGATACGAAAGAATTTTTTCGGCATGCTTTTCTGCACTTCCTTTATATCAGCCGATTTTTGCCTGTTCTTTACTATACCATATCTTGCCATTCTTTGCAAGGAAAACACAAAAAATTCAAAATTTTGAGAGAGCAGTTTTCTTTGTCGGTTGACAAGTGGGCAGGAATGGTCTATAATCGGAGCAGAATAAATCGAAGGGGTGTGATCGGCGTGTTGAAACCGGCATTTTTCTGCCGCAGCGCCGTCTCTATGCCTTTTTTCACCCCTTGAAGAAGTTTTTTCACCTTCTGCAAGGGGTAGCCGTCTATGCGGCTGCTCCTTTTATTATTTTACAAATGAGGTATCATTATGAGCAATAATTTAAAGCTTGAGACCCTGTGTATCCAGGCCGGCTACAGCCCCAAAAACGGCGAGCCCCGTCAGATCCCCATTATTCAGAGCACCACCTTCCGCTACGAAAATGCCGACGAAATGGCAAAACTCTTTGACCTGGAGGCCAACGGCTACTTTTATTCCCGTCTGCAGAACCCCACCTGTGACACCGTAGCCGCCAAGATCTGCGCTCTGGAGGGCGGCACCGCTGCTATGCTCACCGGCTCCGGCCAGTCCGCCAATTTCTTTGCGGTCTTTAATATCGCCGGCTGCGGCGACCATATCATCAGCTCCTCCGCCATCTACGGCGGCAGCTTCAACCTCTTCTCCGTGACCATGAAGCGTATGGGCATCCAGTTCACCTTCCTCTCCCCCGATTGCTCCGAGGAGGAGCTGAATGCCGCCTTCCGCCCCAACACCAAGGCAGTTTTCGGTGAGACCATCGCCAACCCCGCCCTGTCCGTGCTGGATATTGAGAAATTCGCCAAGGCTGCCCACAGCCACGGCGTACCCCTGATTATTGACAACACCTTTGCCACCCCCGTCAACTGCCGTCCCCTGGAATGGGGCGCTGACATCGTCACCCACTCCACCACCAAGTATTTAGACGGCCACGGCGCTGCTCTGGGCGGCTGTATCATCGACGGCGGCAAGTTCGACTGGGCAAAATACCCCGACAAGTTCCCCGGCCTCTGCACCCCCGACGACAGCTATCACGGTGTGGTCTATGTGGAGCGCTTCGGTCTGGCCGGTGCTTACATCACCAAGGCAACGGCACAGCTGATGCGTGACTTCGGCGCTGTCCAGTCCCCCCAGAATGCTTTCTACCTGAACCTGGGTCTGGAGAGCCTGCCTCTGCGGATGCGCCAGCACTGCGCCACCGCCCAGAAGATCGCTGAGTATCTCCGGGGTCACGAGAAGATCTCCTGGGTCAGCTACTGTGGCCTTCCCGGGGACAAGTACCACGAGCTGGCCAAGAAATACCTGCCCAATGGCTCCTGCGGTGTGATCTCCTTCGGCGTCAAGGGTGGCCGCAGCGCCGCTGCCGCCTTTATGGGCAAATTAAAGCTGGCAGCCATTGAGACCCATGTGGCCGACGCCCGTTCCTGCTGCCTCCATCCCGCCGGCACCACCCACCGCCAGATGAACGACGAAGAGCTGCTGGCCGCCGGTGTATCTGCCGACCTGATCCGCCTGAGCTGCGGTCTGGAAAATGCCGACGATCTGATCGCCGACATTGAGCAGGCGCTGGCCACCCTGTAATAAACGAAAAGGAGCATTTTCATGCCCATTAAAATTCCCAACGATCTCCCCGCCACCGCCACGCTGAAGAACGAGAACATCTTCGTCATGGACGAGACCCGTGCGGTGAGCCAGGACATCCGCCCTCTGGAGATCCTGATTTTGAATCTGATGCCCACCAAGATCGAGACGGAGACCCAGTTCGCCCGTCTTCTGGGCAACAGCCCTCTGCAGGTGCATCTGGAGTTCCTGCATACCAAGTCCCATGTGGCAAAAAACATCTCCGCCGAGCATCTGTTCACCTTCTACAAGACCTTCGACGAGATCTCCCACCGCTATTTTGACGGCATGGTCATCACCGGTGCGCCGGTAGAACATCTGCCCTTTGAAGAGGTGGAGTACTGGGAGGAGCTCTGCACCATTATGGAATGGAGCAAGACCCATGTCCACAGCACCCTGCACATCTGCTGGGGCGCTCAGGCAGGTCTGTACTACCACTACGGCATTCAGAAGTATTCCCTGGACAAGAAGCTCTTCGGTGTATTCCCCCATCGGGTGATCTGGAAGAACCCCATTTTGTTCCGTGGCTTTGACGATGTGTTTATGATCCCTCACTCCCGTCACACCACCATCCGCCGGGAGGATGTGGAGAAAGTTCCCCAGCTGAAGATCGCCGCCGAAAGCGACGAGGCCGGTGTCTATGCCATCTTCACCGCCGGAGGCAAGCAGGTTTTCCTCACCGGTCACTCGGAATACGACCCGGACACCCTGAAAAAGGAGTATTTCCGGGACAAAAATCTGGGTCTGCCCATTGAAGTACCCAAGAACTACTTCCCCAACGACGACGACACCAAAGCCCCCCTGGTCTCCTGGCGAGGCCACGCCCACCTGCTCTTCTCCAACTGGCTGAACTACTTCGTCTACCAGACCACACCTTACGATTTTACTGAGAAGAAGTAAGGGAGGTAGCCAAATGCAAAAATTCAACGTCACCGGCATGAGCTGCGCCGCCTGCTCTGCCAGGGTAGAAAAGGCGGTATCTGCGCTGGAGGAGGTCAGCGCCTGCTCCGTGAATCTGCTGACCAATTCCATGACCGTGGAGGGCAGCGCCACGGACGAGACCATCATCGCCGCCGTCACCGCCGCAGGCTACGGTGCTTCTGTGGCAGGAGGTAAAAAGGAGGTCTCTGCCAAGGCTGCCAGCGGCACGGAGAAGGCAGAAAAGACCCTCATCGCCCGTCTGGTCAGCTCCCTTGTATTTTTGGCAGTTCTGATGTACGTGTCCATGGGGCACGTGATGTGGGGCTTCCCACTCCCCTCATTATTAAGTGAGAATCCCATGATTTTGGGTCTGACGGAGCTGCTGCTCACAGGGTTCATCATGGTCATTAACCAGAAATTTTTCGTCAGCGGCTTCAAGGGTCTGATCCACCGTGCGCCCAATATGGACACTCTGGTCGCCATAGGCGCAGGCGCTGCCTTTGTATACAGCACCTACGTGCTGTTCGATATGTCCGGCGCACTGCTTCTGGGCAATTTGGAGGCAGCGAAGCACTGCCTTCATGAGCTGTATTATGAGTCCGCCGGAACCATCCTGACCCTGATCACCGTGGGCAAAATGCTGGAGGCCAGAGCCAAGGGCAAGACCACCGATGCCCTGCAGGCGCTGATGCAGCTCTCCCCCAAGACCGCTACGGTCATTCGGGAGGGCAAGGAGCTGACCGTTCCCGTGGAGAGTCTGCAAAAAGGCGAAATTTTCCTGGTGCGCCCCGGTGAGACCATTCCCGTGGACGGCCGTGTGGTGGAGGGCTACAGCGCCGTCAACGAGGCCGCTCTTACAGGCGAGAGCATTCCCGTGGACAAGGAAAAGGGAGCCAGTGTCTCCTCCGGTACCCTGAATCAATCCGGCGTGCTGCGCTGCGAGGCCACCCGTGTGGGCGAGGACACCACCCTGTCCCAGATCATCAAAATGGTCTCCGATGCCTCTGCCACCAAGGCACCCATTGCCAAGATCGCTGACAAGGTCTCCGGGGTTTTCGTCCCCGTGATCATCGCCATTGCTACGGTGGCTACGGTCGCATGGCTCATTGCCGGTCAGAGTGTGGGCTATGCTTTGGCTCGGGGTATCTCTGTGCTGGTCATCAGCTGTCCCTGCGCCCTGGGTCTGGCCACCCCTGTGGCCATTATGGTAGGCACAGGCAAGGGTGCTAAGAACGGCATCCTGTTCAAAAATGCCACCGCATTAGAGCTGGCAGGCAAGGTCAAGACCATTGCACTGGACAAAACCGGCACCATTACCAGCGGTCATCCTGCAGTAACGGACGTGCTGCCTGCTACGGGTGTGAAGGCACAGGAGCTGCTGTGCCTTGCCGCCTCCCTGGAGAAGGACAGCGAACATCCGCTGGCCGAGGCCGTAAGAAAAGAGGCCACCGACAAAGGAATTCAAGCCCGTGAGGTTACGGATTTCCGCATTCTCCCCGGCAACGGTCTGGGAGCGAAGCTGGAGGGCAAGCCATTGTTGGGCGGTAATCTGCGCTTTTTGCAGGAGCAGATCTCCGTTCCTCAGGAGGCAGTGCAAAAAGCCGACCGCCTGGCGCAGGAGGGAAAAACGCCCCTGTTCTTCGCCTATGAAGGCAAATTCCTGGGTATGATCGCCGTGGCAGACAGCCTGAAGCCCGACAGCGCCCAGGCCATCCGGGATCTGAAGGCCATGGGCATTAAAGTAGTCATGCTCACCGGCGACAATGCACGTACCGCCGCCGCCATCGGCGAACGGGTGGGTGTGGATGAGGTGATCTCCGGCGTGCTCCCCGACGGCAAGGAGAGCGTGATCCGCAGGCTGCAACAGGAGGGCAGAGTCGCCATGGTGGGCGACGGCATCAACGATGCCCCGGCCCTGACCCGTGCGGATGTGGGTATCGCCATTGGCGCAGGCTCGGACATTGCCATTGACTCGGCTGACGTGGTGCTGGTAAAGAGCAGCCTGGAGGATGTGCCGGCCGCTGTGCGCCTGAGCCGTGCCGCTCTGCGGAATATCCACCAGAATCTCTTCTGGGCCTTCTTCTATAATGCTCTGGGCATTCCCCTGGCCGCCGGTCTGATGATCCCCATCTTCGGCTGGACGCTGAATCCCATGTTCGGCGCTGCAGCCATGAGCCTGTCCAGCTTCTGCGTAGTCAGTAATGCTCTGCGGCTGAATCTGGTGAAGATCAAAAAGAAACCCCAGCCCGTAGCCCAGCCTCCCAAGCCCAAGAAAAAAACCATGCATATCGAGGGCATGATGTGCGGCCACTGCGAGATGCACGTGAAAAAGGCTCTGGAGGCTCTGCCCCAGGTAACGGAGGCGGTGGTCAGTTTTAAAGAGGGTACTGCCATTCTCACCCTCAACGCCCCCATCGAGGACGATATTCTGAAGCAGACCGTAGAGGCCGAGGAATACGAGGTTCTCCGCATTGAATAAATGAAAACCCGGGAGATCTTCAGATCTCCCGGACTTTTTTATAGCTTTTTCGTGAAACAGATGATGCGGTTGGCCTCTCGGAAGCCCATACGCAGGTGAAAACGGAGGCTGGTGTCATTGCACAGCTCGCAATCGCTGGCAAATTCCGTGCAGCCCTTCTCCCTTGCCCAGGCTTCACAATGCTTCAGAAGCGCTTTTGCATGGCCCCGACCACGGCAGCGCTCCTCCACAAAGATCCCCTCCAGGTAGCCCACGGGGCTGGTTTCCGTGCCCTCCACATAGTCCCGACGCAGGCCGCACTGGGTGAAGCCTATAGGAAAGCCGTTTCTTTTGCACAGGAAAACTGCGGCATCCTCCTGCTGCAAAAAGTCGGAAAATTCGGCCTCCAATTCACCCATTTCATGGTGATCCCATAGTTTTGCCGCCAGAGTTGCCACCGATTTCACATCTTTCAATGTGGCTTTTTCAATAGAAATTGCCAGTTCTTCCAAAGCTCTGGCAAAGAGCTTCGGCTGAATGGCGGCATAGGTCAGTTGCTGCGGCAGGTCATCAAAAAGGCGGATCTCTCCAATTTCCACAGAATCGGCCAGGGGCGCCAGTTCTGAAATCTCTGCCAGGTAGAGCATTCCGTAGGTCGTCTGTTCATCCTGAGTCACGGCATAGACGGTCAGCGGCTTCAGTGCCGCAGAGACCGCACCGGTCTCCTCCCGCAGTTCTCTTTGGGCGGTCTGTCCGATCTCCTCCCCCGGCTCACGGTGGCCGCCGGGAATCTCCCAGGTTTTTCGATCCTTGTGACGGCAGAAGACCCATTGATTTTGATATCGAGCGGCGATCACCGCAAATTTCAGCAGCCGATCCTCCACAGAAGCCGCCGGATGAAAACTGACACAGAGCATAAAACAACCTCCAAAATCAGAAAATCACAGTAAAATCAATATAGCAAAGTATGAGGAAAAAGTCAAATACTGCGTAGCAAACAGAAATATGTCGAACAGTTTGCAAAATCGACTAATGCAATATAACGATTTCGCGCAGCGGGGGAGGGGGTCTTGGGGGAGGGCGAATTTGGGCTGTCGGGGGTAGTGCCGAAATGTAGAAGTGTTACCACAGCACAATCTGAGCGCCTCCC
>JAFUPG010000004.1 GCA_017481325.1 Oscillospiraceae bacterium | reverse complement strand
GTGTCATTGCCTTCCAGCCCGACGGCACCATCATTGACCGCTACGGCACCTACGACGACTACCTGGAATGGCTGAGAAACAAATAATAGCTGCGTAGACATAGCTCCCCTTGTCAGGGGAGCTGGCGAGCGTCCGCGAGACTGCGGGGGGAGCGACCTGACCGCCGCCAGTGACGGATAAAGGGAAGGAAGCGAGTGGCTGCGGTCGATAGCTGACGAAGGCGCATTGTCGCCGAGGAAGATATCGGGCACCGCAACAGGAATAACCCCTCCGCCCAGTGTGTCCACTGGGCACCTCCCCTGTAGGGGAGGCTTTATGCGCTCAAAACCCTGAAAGGAAGAACATCTATGGAAAAAATATTAGATATTATCTCAAAAAAGATGGAGCAGGCGTTCCAGGATGCAGGTTACGACGCTGCCTACGGCAGAGTGACCGTATCCAACCGCCCTGACCTGTGCCAATATCAGTGTAATGGCGCGCTGTCTGCCGCCAAGGTCTATAAGTGCGCCCCCATCCAAATTGCCAATGCCGTGGCAGAAAAGCTGCAGGGGCAGGACTTCTCTATGTGCCAGGCTGTGATGCCCGGTTTCATCAACCTGAACCTATCCGACAGCTTCCTGCGGGACTATCTGGAAAAAATGCGCACAGAAGAAGACTTCGGTGTGCAAAAAGAGGGCTGCGGCAAAATGGCGATCATCGACTACGGCGGAGCTAACGTGGCAAAGCCCCTGCACATTGGTCACCTCCGGCCTGCCATCATCGGTGAGGCGCTGAAACGGCTCCATAAGTTTATGGGCTACGATACCATCGGCGACATTCATCTGGGTGACTGGGGTTTGCAGATGGGCCTGATCATCGCGGAATTGCAAGTGCGTCAGCCGCAGCTTGTCTACTTTGATCCCGACTACACCGGCGAATATCCCGCCGAAGCACCCTTTACCCTCTCCGAGCTGGAGGAAATCTACCCCACCGCCTCTTTAAAGAAAAAGGAAGACCCGGAATTTGCGGAAAAGGCACATATCGCTACCTTTGAATTGCAACAGGGCCGTGCCGGCTACCGGGCGATTTGGAACCACATTATGCGCATCTCCCTGGCTGACCTGCACCGCATTTACGATGCGCTGGATGTGCATTTTGAAGCGTGGCTGGGCGAGAGTGATGCTCACCCCTATATCCCGGCAATGATCGAAGACCTGAAAGCCAAGGGTCACGCGGTTATGAGTGAGGGCGCACTGGTGTTCCCCGTGGCAGAGGAAGGCGACAAAAAGGAGATCCCCCCTTGCATCCTCATTAAATCTGACGGTGCTGCCATCTATGCCACCACCGATCTTGCCACGATGGTGCAGAGAATGCAGGATCACGACCCGGACAAGATGCTCTACGTCACCGATAAGCGGCAGAATCTCCACTTTGAGCAGGTGTTCCGTGCCGCCAAAAAGGGCGGTATCGTTAAATCTGAAACTGTATTGGAGCACGTGGGTCACGGCACTATGACCGGTGCCGACGGCAAGCCCTTCAAGACCCGTGACGGCGGCGTTCTGCGGCTGGAGCAGCTTCTTTCCGATATGACGGATTTTGTCCGCTCCAAGGTGGTGGAGAACAAAATCGTTGCAGAGGATGAAGTGGAGGACACCACCGCCACGATCGCCTTGGCAGCCCTGAAATACGGCGATCTCAGCAACCAGCCCACCAAGGATTACAACTTCGATCTGGAGCGCTTTGCTGCCTTCGAGGGCAACACCGGCCCCTATATCCTCTATACCATCGTGCGTATCAAGTCCATTTTGTCCCGGTACGGCGCTTGGGAAAATCTCCCCATCTGCCTGCCTGCCAATCCCTACGCTCAGGAGCTGATGCTGTGCATCACCCGGCTGGGTCCTGCCTTGGAGAGCGCTCTGCGCACCTCCTCCCCTAATCTGATCTGCGCCTATATCTATGAGCTTGCCGGTACGGTGAACAAATTCTATCACGAAACCCGGATCCTCAGCGAGGAAAACAAGGACTTGCAGAAGGGCTATATTTCCCTGATCGGACTTGCTAAGCGGATCTTGGAGCAATGTATCGATATTTTGGGCTTTAGCGCCCCGGAAAAAATGTAAGGAGGTCAAAACCTATGGAAAACGAAGAATTGCTGCAGGAGGAAGAAGCTTCCACCCTGACCCTGACCGACGAAAACGGTGTTGACACCGAATTTGAATATTTGGACTACATCGAGTATGACGGCAAGGAGTATTTGGTGCTG
>JAFUPG010000057.1 GCA_017481325.1 Oscillospiraceae bacterium | reverse complement strand
GCGGTTCGTCCCTATATCGAGCGTCTTTTCAAGTCGTCGCTTCCTCCCATGAGATTGCCACGGCTCCCGTGGGGAGCCTCGCAATGACATTGCGTAATATGAAACCTTGCTCATAGCCAAAAAATCCTCCTAATACGGGAGGCTTTGGCTGCTGCAAACTGTTCGACAAATTTCTGTTTGACGGACGAAATATTTAAAATCCGTGCCGAAGGCACACCTTCGCTATTAGTCCTTAGCTCTTAGTTATTAGTTCCTAAGCAGACCGGCAAATTCCCGTTTGACTTTCGTACATCGTAGCACGGTACAGACTCGGCTACCCATCTGTTTTAATTCCACGCACAAAGCCTCAACTTTCATTTGTCAATTGTCAACTTTCAATTGTCACTTTCCTCCCCCTTTCCCGGCACAAGAGGCAGAAAGAACGCACCCGAGAAATCGGGTGCGTTCTTTTGCGTCATATTCGTTCGAAATCGCTCATATTGCGCTCAATCGTGCTTTAGAACGGGAAAATCGGGAGGCAGGAAAACCGCCGCTTTCCTCTGCCATCCGGTGGCAGTTTGCAGAAAATGCTCCCTCAATCTCCACCGGGATCGGGCAGGAGATAGCAGAAAATGCTCC
The DNA here is from genome assembly GCA_017481325.1 of Oscillospiraceae bacterium. The sequence continues at coordinate 9,460 of JAFUPG010000057.1, read as the reverse complement.
CTCAATCTCCGCCGAAGCCGGGCAGAGGATAGCAGAAAATCAGCTCGCCCTCCAGGTTATAGCAGAGGCTGTACTGCTCCGAGAAGCAGATCAGCCGGTCGCCGCAGACCACGGACGGTTCGGTATCTCCGGGACAGGAGAAGAGATATTCCAGCTCCCCATTGTAAATTTTGAAACTGCCGCCGTCGTTGATGATCAGAAGGCTCCTCTGTCCATCCTCCAGGACGAAGGCTCCCCCTTCAAATTCCATGATCAGCTCCGCATTTTCGTCCAGCAGGTAGCTTTTGGTCACGCTGCCGGTGTAATCGGAGACCAGCAGCGCCTCAATGCCCTGCTCCCACAGGCTCTGGGCATAGTGGTAGGCTTCGGGCTCACGGCTGACGGTAAAGCGCCGCTGGGTCTCACCGTGGATGATCTCCTCGGCCCAATCGGAGAAGAGGCCGTGCCCCAGATAGCTCCAGTTGAAGGGGATGTCTTCGAAGACTACCTGTCCCTGAAGGTCGTAGTACGTATTGATATAGTCCGTGGTGACCACGAAATACTCCCGATCCCGATAGATGGAGCTGTAGCCCATGGTGTCCAGGATCACCTTGCCCTCCGTGTCGATCACCTGATAGCGGCTGCCGGTGTTCACCAGTGCCACCCCATTTTTGAAGGACTCGCCGCCGTTAAAGCTCCGGTCAAACTGCGGATTTCCCGTCTTGTCGATGTAATAATAGCTGTCATAGTCGTCGCTGACCATGGCAAGGCCGTCGCTAAAATAGTCACCGGAGGCGTAGGGGCCCAGAAGAACGCTGCCTTCCGGGTCGATGTACCAGGTGCTGCCGTCGCCGGTGGTGTACCAGACGTTGCCGTCGATGTTGGTGTAGTTGTAGCAATCCAGACGGATCATGCCGTCAGAATAGCCGGCATAGCTGATGGAATTGGGGATCCGAGAAAGGATCTCCAGCTCCTCCGAGGTCAGAAGCAGCCTGCCCTCGGTGTCGAATAAATCAAAGCGGAAGGAGTCGCTCTCCCCATCCCACTCCATGGCCAATATGCGGTCGTCGGAAACGGAGATGCCGGTATAGCAGCATTCCGTGACCCAGCTGCCGTCCAGAGAGGCCAGGGCATAGCGGTTGTGGTAGACCGGATATTCGCCCTGATCCAGAACCTCAGTCTTCGTCAGCGTCCAGAAGGGCAGAATCACCCGCTCCTCCCCCAGGTAATAGTCCCAGTACTCCAGCCGCTGAACATTACGGTAAACCGGCGCTGTCAGGAGCTGTCCCTTCTCGTCCATGATGCCGTAGACATAGTGGCTGCCGCCGTAGGCCGAGGCCAGGGTCGTCCCCACATAGGGATAGATGGCGCCGTAGTCCTCCGAGGGCAGCAGATCCTCGCAAGCTGTCTCCATGGGAAGGTACAGGGGCTGCAGCGTCTGTCTGGGGGTGTATTGGCTGTAGTCGGTCTTGACCGTCTGATCCTTGGGGGGCGGTGCGATGGGCTCTGTGGGGACGGTGGACTCCGTGGGCTTTTGGCTGGGCGGCGCTGTGGGCTCAGGCTCTGCCACGGTGCAGCCCACCAGAGCCAGGCAGAGCAGGATAATCAGCAGCTTTTTCATGGTTTATTCCTCCGCAGGGGGCAGCACCGCTACATAGCCCTCCCGTTCCACCAGATACTGCCCCTCGGGGCTCAGCAGCCAGTTGTAGAGGATGCGGATGGGGCTGTCCTCCGGGGTGTCGGCGGAGATGGCGCAGTAGTAGGCATTGGTGTGGGCATAGGCCCCGGAGCGGATGGTCTCCCCGTTGGGCTCCACGTCGTTGACCTTCAGGATCTTCAGACCCTCGGCCATGCGCATATCGTTGGCATAGTAATAGACGGAGTAGCCGATGGCATTGGCGGAGTTGTCATAGTTCCTCACCGCCTCCATAAGGCCCATCATGCTGCCCACCACGTAATCCGTGGGTGCTTCCATAAAGGGGGTATCCCCCATGACCAGCTTCTTCATCAAAGACTGGCTGCCTGCATCGGCATTGCGCTGAAAGGGCAGAATAGGCGCATCGTTGCCCCCCACTTCCTTCCAGTTGGTGATCTCGCCGGCGTAAATGCCACGGATCTGCTCCGTGGTCAGGCTGTCCACGGGGTTGCTCTCGTTGACCACGAAAATCAGGGCATCGGTGGCAATGGGGCTCATCTCGATCTCGAAGCCCTCCTCCTCCATCTCCTCAAAGACCACGCTGTTGGGCTCACCGGCGATGAGCAGCTCTGCGGAGCCGAACATCAGGTTGCGGTAGGACTGGGTGGTGCGGTTAAAATTCACCAGATCCGCCACTTCTTCACGGCTCTCCCCCAGCAGCACCGAGGCCACCGCCTCGCCCAGGGGAACCAGAGAGGTGGAGCCGTCCATCACCGGGAAATTCTCACGGGTGAAGGTGAAAAGATCCTCGTCAGAATCTGTAGGTGCGGTGGTCAGCAGCTGGCTTTCGCTGCTGTCGGGCGCTGCGGTAGTGTCGGGAGGCGCTTCCGTGAGGGTACAGCCACCCAAAATACAAAGAGCCAACAGACAAGCCAGGAAGGTCAAAAACTTTCGCATAGAAATCAGCCTCTCTTTCTATCAAATTCGATCAAAAGCAATCAAATAACGCTCAGATATGCAAAAACGGACAGAATTTCACGGAAAAAGAACCGTCCATCTACCCCTTAGACGAAGCCGGAGGGAAAAAGTTTCCAAAAAGCTGAAATCATATGCAGAAAATCCGGCGCAGTCATTTCCCTGTTTTTGGTGGACATTGAGGACGGAAGGAGGATTTTCCGGTATAGAAACAGAGAACGGTCTGGTTCAGACCGTTCCGGTGATTATTCTGTTTTGATGGATTTGGCGTATTCGGAGGGGGGAATGCCGAAATTTTCTTTAAATTGCCGGGAAAAATGGTGGATGTTGGAGTAATTCAGGGCCGTGGCGATCTGGGAGAAATTCATTCTGCCCTCCCGGATCAGCCCCTTGCTCTCCTCTAACTTCACACGGCGGATGTACTCGCCGGGGGAGATGTTCATCTGGCGGTGGAAGAGGGCGGTCATGTGGGAGGCGCTGACACCGGTCTCCCGGGAGACGATCTCCACTGAGAGCTTGTCATAGACATGCTCCGCTATGTACTGCAGGGCTCGGCTGACGATGATATTCTCATTATGCAGCGCCAGAGGGGTTTTCAGGCGCTTTTTTCTGCCACCGAGATCACGTAACAGCGACAAAAGCAGCAGCTTCAGGTCGCAGCGGATGAAGTCGTTGCTGTAGGGGTCGTCCAGCTCCACCTCCCGTAAGATCCGGGACAGCAGAGGGCTCTCCGTGGAGGACAGGTCGAACACCCTGCCCGAAAAATTCAGGGGCAGCTCGCTGCTGAGGTCAAAGGTGATGGTGAGGAAACGGGCGGTGTCCTCCAGGTCGGTGTACTGCATGTGCCACTGGTTGGGCATGAAGAGCATCAGCTGTCCCTGTTTCAGCTCGAAGCCGTTGCCGTCCACCACGCAGTGCAGGTGTCCCCGATCCACGTAGGTCAGCTCGTACATGGAGTGATCCTCGCCCTTGAAGAAGAAACCGCTCTCCACCTCCCGGTAAAAGAGGGTATAGAGCTCGCCCAGGTGCAAACGGTCGGTGATTTTCAGGCCGTCCACGCTATCCACCCGTTCCAGGCGCTCCAGCGAGACCCCCACGGGAATGCTCAGGCGCACAGAGCACTCCTGCTGATAGGGCACGATGGCAAACACCATGCCCGGTTGGAGGATCAGGGGCTTGTCCAGATAGAAGCAGAAGCGCTTGTTTTTCTGGCGGATGACCAGCACCGTCATGCCCAGCTCGAAGTCCAGGTAGATGGGCTCGGCGCAGCGGTAGTAATAAAGCTCCCCGGCGGAAAAATAGTGGACACGCTCCACGTAGTCGTCGCCCTTGGGGAAGCCCCGGTTGGGCAAAGAGTCCCGCAGCACCTTGCCAAAGGGCGCAAAGCTCTGCTTGTTCAGGTTTTCGATCATGAGAAGTCTCTCCTTTCCGGAAGGAATGGGGGGAGGGGGTGATGATTAGTGAATAACGAATAGTGAATAGTTAAGGTATGCGCTTTGCGCATGGATTTGAAATGGAGGCAAGTGGATGTTTATCGTCGAGCTAATGGCTAATAGCTAAGAGCTAATAACTGAGGTATCGGCAGCGCAGCTGTCAGCGACGAAGGAGCGCTACAGATGCGGCGTACCCCTTGCGGGTGCTTCGCCGATGAGTATTCAAATTAATGTTTATCGAACTGTTTGCTTCCGCCCAAAACCTCATTGCCAATAGAGGTACAGGCTACCGAAAAGCCATGTCATTGCGAGGAGGCATTTATGCCGACGTGGCAATCTGTTCTCTAAATGTTTCGAATATATGGGAATTTGGTACAAAACGGAGGTTTTATGAATACAGATTGCCACGGCCACAGGTGGCCTCGCAATGACATAGCGGAATATGAACCTTTGCTCATAGCCTAAAAATCATCCTAATACGGGCGGCTTTGGCTGCGGTAAACTGTTCGACAAATTTCTGTTTGACGGAACAAATATTCCAAATCCGTGCCGAAGGCACACCTCAGTTTTTAGTCCTTAGTTCTTAGTTCTTAGTTCCTAAACAGCCCGACAAATTCCTGTTTGACGGGCTTGGATGATTTGACCCATCCCGGGTTGCAAGGCGCAAATCATGCGCCAAAAGGCGCAATTCACGGGGCCAATGCCCCAATTCATGCCCGTCAGGGCAATTCATGCGGCAAAAGGCGCAATTCATCGTTCTTTTCCCTCAGGGGAAAAGAACCTCCGGGTACTTGCCCTCTTGGTGCATCTTGGCAATGGCCGCCTGCACGCCGGGCAGGTCCTCCCGGTAGGTCACGCCGTACCAGCTCTCGTCGGTGCTGAGCACACGGAGGCTGCACAGCTTCTCATGGATCAGAGCGTTGGTGACCACGGGCAGGTAATACTCACATTTTGTGGGATTTTTCGACAGGTTTTCCTCCAAAAACCGGGGGAAACGGCACTCCAGCTCCTCTAAGAAGCCGGGACGGTAACCGAAGAAATTCATAGACACGATGGTATCTCCCGACAGGGGGCTGTAGGTCTCGCCGTCCTCGGTAAAGCCGATTTGGCCGTTGATCTTCTCGATGCGGGTGCGCTCGGTGACACCGGTGAGGTAGCCGTTTTCGATCTCGCAGACACCACGAGCCACGGAGCCGTTGTCGGTCATGGCATTTTTCAGCAGGTAGCCCACCATGGCATAGGCTCCGGGGTCGTCATCGGCGGCGAAGAACTCCGCCATGGTCTTGTAAGCGCCGTAGCCGTAGAAATCGTCGGCATTGATCACGGCGAAGGGGCCGTCAATGGCATCCTTGGCGCAGAGGACGGCGTGTCCCGTGCCCCAGGGCTTGCTGCGTCCCTCGGGAACGGTAAAACCCTCGGGGAGCTTGTCCGTCTCCTGATAGACATATTCTACCTCTAAATAGGGCTGCACACAGGCGGTGATCTTTTGGAACTCCTCCCGAATGGCCTCCTTAATAATAAAAACCACCTTGCCGAAGCCGGCACGCCAGGCATCGTAAAGGGAGTAGTGGATAATGCTGTAGCCCTGTTCGTCCACAGGGGTCATCTGCTTCAGACCGCCGAAGCGGCTGCCCATACCGGCGGCCATAACCACCAGGGTCGGTTTCTTTGTCATTTCAAAACGCTCCTTTGGCTTGTGAAATTGTGCCTATAGTATAGCAGACTGCAGAGAAAATGGCAAGTTTTTTTACCATTTTCAACGAAAATCGTTGACAGAACCCCCAAAAAAGGGTACGATATCATTAGTTGAAAATTGATAATTGAAAATCGACAATTAAACTTTCAACTTTCAATTTTCAATTGTCAATTTCCACTTCCTACAGGAGGTTTTTCTATGGACGCCATTTATGTCACCGGGCATCGCAATCCCGATACGGACTCCATTGTCTCCGCCATGGCCTATGCCGCCCTGCGCAACGCTCTGGGCGACCGCCGTTACGAGGCCGTGCGGCTGGGTCATGTCAGCGACGAGACCCAGATGGTGCTGGATCGCTTCGGTTTCCAGCCTCCCCGCTGGATCAAAACCGTCCGCACCCAGGTTCGTGACCTGGCCTACGACACGCCCCCTGCCCTGTCCAAGGCGGTGACCGTCAGCCGTGCCTGGTCCATTCTCTCCGCTGACCGCTCCATCGCCGCCGTCCCCGTGACCAACGAAGACGGCAGCCTCTATGGCCTGCTCTCCTCCGGCGACATCGCCGCCTGCGATATGCAGTCCATCGAGCGGCCCTATATCCACGAGATCCCCGTCTTTAACCTTTTGAGCGTTTTAGAGGGCAGAATTCTCAACGAGGCAGGCAACCTCCTGGACACGGTCTCCGGCCAGGTGTGCATCGCCATGCCCCAGACCTGCGAAAACCTGCTCTTTACAGATAAAAATTCCATCGTCCTCTGCGGCTGTCAGCCGGATATGATCCGCCGTGCCATGGAGATAGGCGTGCAGTGCGTCATCGTCTGTCAGGCGGAGCTCTCCGAGGAGCTGCGCAACCTGCCCACCCAGACCTGCATCATCTCCACCCCCTTCGATGCCTACCGTGCCGTGCGCATGATCTACCAGTCCCTGCCCATCAGCCGTGTGGCACGGACGGAAAATCTGGAGTGCTTCCACTTAGACGACTTCGTGGACGACGTGCAGGAGGTCATGCTCCAGAGCCGTTACCGCTGCTACCCCATCCTGGACGAGAATGAAAAGGTGGTGGGCACATTGTCCCGTTTCCACCTGATCAAGCCCAAGCGCAAGAAAGTCGTCCTGGTGGATCACAACGAGCTGCGCCAGTCCGTCCCCGGCCTGGAACAGGCGGAGATCCTGGAGATCATTGACCACCACCGTCTGGCGGATATCCAGACCGGCAACCCCATCTATTTCCGCAACGAGCCTGTGGGCAGCACCACCACCATCATCGCCGGTATGTTCCAGGAGAAGGGGCTCCTGCCCTCGGAAAAGCTGGCCGGCATGATGGCCGCCGCCATTGTCTCCGACACGGTCATGTTCAAATCCCCCACCTGCACCCAGCGTGACCGCAACATGGCAGAGCGCATGGCACGCATTGCCAACGTGTCCCTGGAGGAGCTGGGGCAGCAGATCTTCTCCGCCTCCTGGTCCGACGACAAGACCGCACGGGAGCTGCTCTTTGCGGATTTCAAGGATTTCCACATTGCCGGCCACGAGCTGGGCGTGGGGCAGATCACCTGCGTCAACTCCGCCCACATTCTCAGCCGCAAGGAGGAATTCCTGGAGGTCATGCGGGAGACCATGAAGACCAGACGCTACAGCCTGATGCTCCTGATGCTGACGGACGTGCTGCTGGAAGGCACGCAGCTGATCTATCTGGGCGACGAGGAGGCCATTCAGCAGGCCTTTTCCCCCGAGGCCAAGCACAATCAGATCTTCCTGCCCCACGTCATGTCCCGAAAGAAGCAGGTCATCCCCGCCCTGTCCGCCATGTGGGGCTAATCAAAACCAAAAGGGAAGCCCACCCGGCTTCCCTTATTTCGCTTACATATACTATGTAAAACGCCACACCTCTTGCCGGCGGCAGCCCTGTACATCGCCTATGCGGAGGAGGGCGAAACGGAGTATTATATTTTCATCAAAGAATAGAAAAGAGATGGAAAATTATGAAAAAAACATGGATTTTTACGGCGATTATGTTGGTGTTTCTTCTGGTCGCTGTGGGCTGCGGCCATAGCCACGACTGGGAAGAGGCGGATTGCACCACGCCCCGGCACTGCAGCGATTGCGGCGAGACCTTCGGCCAGGCCGAGGGACATTTCTGGACCCCTGCCACCTGCACCCAGGCCAAACAATGCACCAAGTGCGGCGAAACTGAGGGCGAGCCTGAAGCGCACCTTTGGCTGGACAGCACCTGCCAGGAGCCCAAGCGCTGCCTGAACTGCGGCACGGTGGAGGGCGAGCCGGGCGACCACAGCTGGAAACCCGGCAACGACACCACCCCGGAGATCTGCTCCGTCTGCAACGAGATGAAGCCCCTTCCTTTGCCCGAGAGCGGACAGGTCTTCATCCAGAAGGTGCCCGCCCTGTATTCCCAGCTGACCATCCACGCCTCGGATTACCAATCCTGCTACATCAAGCTGAAAAATCCCCAGATGGAGGACGAGTTTGCCTTCTTCGTCCGGGCCGGGGACAGCATAACCGTGGACGTGCCGGCCGGAGAATACTATGTCTACTTCGCCTTCGGTACGGAATGGTACGGCACAGAGTACATCTTCGGTGAGGACACCGGCTACTCCAAGGACGAGGAGCTCTGCGATTTCTCCACCTACACCCTGGAATACACCCTGGAATACACCCTGGAGGCCTCCTACGGCGGCAACTTCTCCGACACCCCCGTGGACGAAGAGGAGTTTAAGTGAGGAATCACGGCTGTCCCGGATAAGTCACAGATGAAAAAACAGCGCCTCTGCAATTTTGCGGAGGCGCTGCTGTTTTTTGGAGGTGCTGCGGCTTTGCGGAGGTGCTGCGGCTTTGCGGAGGTGCTGCGTTTTTCGGAGGCGCTGCGGTTTTGTGGAGGTGCTGCGGCTTTGCGGAGGTGCTGAGGCTTTACAGAGGTGCTGCGGCTTAGCGGAGGCGCTGCGTTTTTCGGAGGCGCTGCGGTTTTGCGGAGGTGCTGCGGTTTAGCGGAGGTGCTGCGGCTTTGCGGAGGTGCTGCGGCTTTGAGGAGGTGCTGCGGTTTAGCGGAGGTGCTGCGGTTTAGCGGAGGTGCTGCGGTTTAGCGGAGGTGCTGCTGTTTTTTTCGCAGCAAGCTATTGACAAAGTCAGACTATTGTGATAGTCTGACTTTAGACTACTGCGATCGTCTATCAATTATCCCACCAACAGTAAGCCACCGGCCGTCAAAGGTCTTCCAGGGTCATGAAAGAGCAGCAAGCAGATGTTTATCGGTCTGTCATCTGTACCATCAATTAATGATCTCCCCCTTTCAAGGGAAGTGAGACCCCAAATCTTCGATTTGGCTGGTCGAACTTGTACCTTGTGCTGGGACACAGGGGGTTGCTGCTGGCACCATTGTCAAATAGATGTTTACCGGTGAGACTAAGGACTAATAACTAAGAGCTAATAACTGAGGTATCGGCAGCGCAGCTGTCAGCGACGAAGGAGCGCTACAGATGCGGCGTACCCCTTGCGGGTGCTCCGTCGACGGGATATGAAATAATCAAACAGAGGTTTATCGACCTGTTTACTTCCGACCAAAACCTTATTGCCGATAGACGCAGAGGCTGCCGAAAAGCCCTGTCATTGCGAGGAGGGCGTAAGCCCGACGTGGCAATCTTGCACGCTTTCCCCGCCATATAGAAGCTGCTTCGGCGAAATCGAAGGGTGGTTGGCGGTTCGTCCCTATATCGAGCGTCTTTTCAAGTC
>JAFUPG010000056.1 GCA_017481325.1 Oscillospiraceae bacterium | reverse complement strand
GACGCGAGCCCATCTTTCAGCTATAAATCTTTGGCAACAAAGTCATGCGGCTTCGTTGCATTATGCGGTATTAGCAGTCGTTTCCAACTGTTGTCCCCCTCTTAAAGGCAGGTTTCTAACGCGTTACTCACCCGTTCGCCACTAAGCTACCTCTTCCGCCCCGAAGGACTTCCAAAATAGCTCCGTTCGACTTGCATGGGTTAGGCACGCCGCCAGCGTTCGTCCTGAGCCAGGATCAAACTCTCTATGATATGGTATCTTAATCACTCTATCGAGTGAATAAAATCAAATCATCTTTCGTTCGCTCTTAGCTTACTCAAGAATTTCTCGTTGGCTATTCTTGCACAATGTCTCATTTTCGACATCTCAAGAACAACTTAATTTTATAATCAAATTGTCCAAGGTGTTTGTTCATGTTTCTCGTTGTTTAATTTACAAGGTACACCGCTGCTTTCGCAGCCTATATAAAAAGCTGACCGGTCATCATCGCAGGGCTCCGAACCGGGCCATCTTTCGTTGTTTGCGTTCCCATGTCTTGCGAACGCTTGGCTATTCTATCACCGAAATCCCTATTTGTCAAGCACTTTTTTCAAAATTTTTAAACTTTTTTTCGTGACCCTACAAGTAGTGTTCCAAGGGGTAACAGACCCCAAAATATGGCGGTTCCAAGGGCGATCCAGGGTGCAGAAACGTAGCCGCAGAGCCAAATTCCGGCAGCTCCTACAAAAAAATTTAATAAAAAATTTTCTGTCTTTTTTTCGAAAAAAAGAGCTTGCAGGATCTCCCCGTTGGCTGCGCAGATCAAATACAACAGGCAAAAGCCGCCCAGGCTCACCGCTGCCGATACCAGAGGTTCCAGCCGTCCGATGACCCCGAAAATGCTGACGCTTTTCGCCGCCTCATAGAGAGCAAAGTCCTGCCGGGTCGCCACAGCCGGGGACAAGATCCCGGCAGTCATAAAGGCCGCTATAAAGGCCAGCGCCACGCCGGCCATGCACCAGATCCCTGCGCCCTTTCCCTTGCCCCGGCTCAAATACAGCAGGCACAGAGGCGCCAGAGCAGCGCTGAGCCGTGCCGGAGACACCTGCCGTTCCGGTGTCAGATAGGCTGTTCGCAGCTCCGTCAGGGAGAAGCCAAAGAGAAGTCCGTAAAGCCCCAACAGGAAGAAAAAGAGAATTGCAGCTACTCTTGCACCCCTTCTGTGCTTTGCGGCATAGGCCGCCAACAGAAGCAGCAGCAGCCCTACCAGGGGCGTATTTTTCCCGTCCGGAAATATTTCGGAGAGTGCCTTTGCCGCTGCGCCCAGAAGCAGTAAGTTCCACAGAAGTGCCAAAAACAACAGCACTTTTCCCTTCTTCCATTGGGCAGCGGTTTGGGCAAGGGGCAGGGGATTTCTCCCCTGCAGATACAGCGCCCAAAGGAGCAGCCCAGCCACCGCCCCGGCGGCCAGCGTCGCCCACAGCCACCCCACCTGGGGCAACAGCAGCACCGCAGGCACGGAAAAGGCGCAAAAGCCCAGAGCGCCCAGCTGTCTGGATGAAGCCTGTGACACGGTCAAAATCCCCTCCGATACACTATTATAATATAGATTTTATTTTTTTGCTGCTCTTGCCTGGAGGTCTGCCAGGGTCAGGTCGCTGGGGTGAGCGGAGAGCCATTGACTCAGCTGTTCCATTTTCTCTGCTTCAACCGGCGTCCGGCCAAACCAGACCCTTGCCGCCGGCCGCAGCTGACCGCCTTTCAGCACCTCTTCACTGAGGCCGAAATCGCAGAAGATCACCTGTTCCGCCGTGTCAAAAAACACGTGCCCCGGGGCAGAATTTTTCAGATCCTCCACCGCTTCCTCCCAGGTGGCGCCTTGTCCCTCGCCTACGTCGCTGATCATACGGATGCCTTTTTCTGAACGAAGGATCTGCACCGTCTGCACCGGAAGCAATTTCTGCGTATCCAGATCCTGAAAGGGCAGACCGAAAACTAAGCATAGTACCACTGCCAAGAAGATCGACCACTTCATTATTCTTCCTCCTGTAAACGGAAATTTATCTTAGGAACTAATGACTAATAACGAATAGTGAATAACTGAGGTATCGGCTTCGCCGATGAATTTAAATCCGTGCCGGAGGCACACCTCAGTTCTTAGTTATTAGCCATTCGTTATTAGTTCGCAGCATTAAGATGCTGCGGTAAATTTCCGTTTATTCTCCTACTCCTCGTCTTTTAGCCGATGGCGCAGAAGCGCCCCTTTGCCGCTGACATTGGAAAAGGGTGCTAAATATGCCACCCCCAGAGACTCCAAGCCTGCCAGGTGGATCAATAGACACAGGCCGCCCACCGCCAAACCGAAAAGGCCGCCCAGGCTGGATAGCACTGCCAGAATCAGCCGCCACAGCCGAAGAGCATCGGCAAAACCCCGTCCCGGCAGTGCGAAGCCACAGATCCCAGCCGCTGCCACCACAATGAGGGCAATGGGGGAGATCAATTTCGCCTCCACCGCCGCCGAACCCACCACCAGACCGCCGATAATGGACAGGCTCTGGCCAATAGAGCTGGGCAGCGCCACGCTGGCCTCCTGCAGCAATTCAAAGGCCAAAAGCAGCCCCAAAACTTCAAATATCGTAGGGAAAGGCACAGACTGCTTGCTCTCGATAACAGAGAGCAGCAAGGGCGTGGGCAGCATCTGGGGATGAAAGGCCGCCATGGCCACATAAAACCCCGGCAACAGCAGACCGATGAGAAGGGCGGCATAGCGCAGAATCCGCAAAAAGGAAGCCGAGAGATAGTCCGTGCCCCGATCCTCCGGAGAGCTCATCAAATAGCCCAGATTCACCGGCAGCAAATAGCCCAGAGGCAGCCCATCCACCAGCAGCCCCACACGACCCTCCAATAAGCCCTGGGCGAAGCGGTCGGTTCGCTCCGTGAACTGTAAAAGGGGAAAAGCCGTGGGACGGGAGACGGAGATATATTCCTCCACCGCTGAGGGGGAGATGAGGCCGTCGATGTCGATCTCCCCCAGGCGCTGCTTCATCCGCTCCACCAGCACCGGGTCGGTGATGCCATCCAGATAGGCCAGACTCACATTGGTCAGGCTCTCCCGACCGATCTGGGTTTCGTAAAGTCCCAGCGCCGGAGAGCGCAGATGCCGCCGCAGGAGGCTGGTATTGGTGCGCACAGTCTCCGTAAAGGCGTCCTTGGGCCCCTTGACCGTGTTCTCTACCTCCGGAGCGGAGGGGGAGCGTTTTTCGCCGGTTTTTGTCTCAAAGGCCAGGGCCCGATGGCCAAAAAGCACCACGCAAAAGCCATTGACCAGACGGGCTGCCACCGTATTCAGATCCTTACAATCCCCGGCCACGGAATTATAGACCGTGGAGCGGAGGGCGTTGTGGTACAATTCATCCATGGTAGTCGCATGGGTATCCTGCATCAAGGGCTTTACCACGTACTCGGAAATAAATCCGCCGGAGGTCAGGCCGTCAATGGCGTATATATATAATGTATGTCCCCCCACCAGCAGCTCCCGCCGGTTAAAATCCCCGGCAGCGCCAAAAATGGCCAAAATATTCTCATGGGAGATCTCACCCACATAAGTCCCGTCCGCCCGGCGTTCCATAGCCTCACCTCGGGGCTTAGTATGGCAGAATTGGGGGGAAATATGCAAATATTGCTTACAGCTCCCCGGACATCGCCTCTGTCATAATCCGCACCGCAAGACAAAAGCCATCACAGAAGGCTTGCTCGACCAAAACTGCGCAGTACTCATGGTAGCAATCCTCATAATTGGACGGGACTTTTTGTCCCTCTTCGCTCAGAAGCTGCGTTATTCGTTCGCTGTTTCGGCTCAACAGCCGCTGCAAATCCATCAGCTCTCTGTTCTGCGTTCCAAAATACTGTATGGGTGAAAGATTCCCGTTGAATAATGATCTGATTGTGTCTGTCATAGTACGCTCCTTTCTGTCCGATAATTCTATTATAATTGTTAAAATGACTTGTGTCAATAGCATTTCGCTATTTTTACAAGGTTTATGAATTGTTCAAACACCGCTATAATTGAGCTTACGGAGGGATCATATATGAGACAGGAATATAAAGCAAACTATGAAAAATTTGGTTTGAATGTAGTATACTATCGTAAGCGTAAAAAGCTGACCCAATTACAGCTGGCTGAGTTGGTTGATATAGACCGAAGCCATATTAGCGCAATTGAGTTGGGAAATGTAGGTGTTTCCTTCGATGTGCTGTTCAAGCTATGTGAGGTATTGGAGATTTCACCGAAACAACTGTTCGATTTTCGGGAATAAAAAGCTGTGCGAGCGATCGCACAGCTTTTCTCAAAAAACCGATCCCTGGAACGAAATAAAAATGAATTATGGTTTGGCAGAGGAGATTTTACGTACCGCTCAGGTAAAAGCAGAGGAAACATACATTCAAGGAGAGGACTGAAGTTCTCTCCTTTTTTGTGACAGAGTAGAAGTAGAGACGATCCATGCCCCTCATGGCACTACCGTCAAATCGATGTTTAGGCTATCGGCTTAAAACAGCACGAACCTAGATGTTGTATAAGTCCGAAATATTGGACATCTCAAATGATATAATGGCACAGTAAAGGTGGTGCCATTATGTATAAAAAGAAAGCAGCAAGCAAGTCCATCAAGAG
>JAFUPG010000055.1 GCA_017481325.1 Oscillospiraceae bacterium | reverse complement strand
TCCAGAAGCGGCAGGAACTGGAAGCCGCCCGGTTTTGCTGACTCCAGTCGGGCTACGCCCTCCTTCCGTCAGCAAAACCGATCTCCTAAACCAAGAACTCTTTCCCTTTTTTACAGTCTCACATCATTGACAAATGCACAAATCTTTGCCGAATCCGGGAAGTCATGCGCTTTTCGCCCTTTGGCAACAATATTTTTCGATTCCATCTTTACATTCCCGTTTTTTTTAGTAAAATAGATACGGAAAAATATATGCTGCCCCTTTTTGGCAGGGAGGAAACGATTATGGCGAAAAATACAAGTATTCATTACCGCAATCAGGTCATGTACAGCATTTACGTCCGCAACTACAGCGAAGCGGGCAGCTTTGAGGCCGTCCGCCGGGATCTTGGCCGGATCAAAAATCTGGGCGTAGACGTCATCTGGCTCATGCCCATCCATCCCTGCGGCGTAAAGAACCGCAAGGGCTCTCTGGGCAGCCCCTATGCCATCTCCGATTACCGTGCGGTAAACCCGGAATTCGGCACTTTGGAGGATCTGAAGGCGCTGGTTCAGGACATTCACGACCTGGGCATGAAGTGCATCATCGAAGTGGTCTATAACCACACCGCTCCCGACTCCGTTCTGGCGCAGACCCATCCCGAGTGGTTCTACCACCGTGCCGACGGCAGCTTCGGCAACCGCATCGGCGACTGGTACGACGTCATTGACCTGGACTACAGCAACAAGGCACTGTGGGACTACCAGATCGAGACCCTGAAATACTGGGCGCAGCTGGTAGACGGCTTCCGCTGCGATGTGGCACCCCTGGTGCCCCTGGAGTTCTGGCTCCGTGCCAGAGAAGCGGTAGAAGAGGTTCGTCCCGGTTGCCTCTGGCTCAGTGAGTCCATCGAGCCCGGCTTCATCACCTACACCCGCAGCATCGGTCTGGGCGCCCTGTCTGACGGCGAGGTATATCAGGCCTTTGACCTCTGCTATGATTATGACATTTTCCACCATTTCCTGAACTACTTAAAGGGCGAGATCCCTCTGAGCCGTTATGCCGAGGCGGTGAATTCCCAGGAGTTCATCTACCCCGAGAACTATGTGAAGCTTCGCTATCTGGAAAATCACGACAACAACCGTGCCGCCCAGCTGATCCCCAATGACAAAGCGCTGCGGAATCATACCGCCCTGCAGTATTTCCAGAAGGGCATGATGCTGCTCTACGCCGGTCAGGAGGTCTGCGCCACCCATACCCCCGGCCTTTTCAACAAGGATACCGTAAACTGGAATACAGGCAAGGATCTGACGGAGCTTCTGCAGAAGCTCTATGCCGTCAAGAAGCATCCCCTCATGGCAAATGGCGCCTACACTCTGAGAGCCTATGCCCATGACATTGCCCTAGCCTACTACGAGAAAGACGGCAGACGGCTGGTAGGCGTGTTCAGCCTCCGTGGCGAGACCGGCCTTCTGGGCGTGGATCTGCCTGACGGCCGCTATGAAAACCTTCTGGACGGCGGGATCGTAGAGATCCGTGCCGGCCGCCTGGGCTGCAGCGGCGAGCCTGTGATTTTCGAAGTATAAGGAGAACCCCATCCCATGAGAATGAGAAAACGTAATAATTTAGAGCCCCGCATGGAGGCTTGCTCCGCCATCTGGATCAAGGAGCCCCAGGCCATGAAGGGCAAGTGGCTGTCTTTAATGCCGGAAGCCAGGGACATCCGTCTGGAGGTGGGCTGCGGCAAGGGCAAGTTCACCGTGGAGACCGCCCAGGCAGAGCCCGATGTGCTTCTGATCGCCGTGGAGAAGGTCAAGGAGGCCATGCTCCTGGGCATGGAGCGAGCCCTGGAGATGGGGCTGAAGAATGTATTCTTCCTGGATCTGGATGCCGCCAATCTGGAGGACTATTTTGAGGAAAATGAGATCGATCTGATCTATCTGAACTTCTGCGACCCCTGGCCCCGGAAGAAGAACGCCAAGCGTCGCCTGACCTTCCGTACCTTCCTGGAGAAGTACAAGAAGGTTCTCAAACCCATGGGTGAGATCCACTTTAAAACCGACAATTCCGGACTTTTTGAGTGGTCTTTGGAGGAGTTTGCCCACTGCAAGCTGGAGATCCGCAACTTAACCCGTGACCTCCATGCCAATGGCCCCGTGGGCATTATGACCGGCTATGAGGAGAAATTCTATCAGCTGGGCACCCCCATTAACCGCTGCGAGCTGATCAATGTGGAGGTGCAGGATGCTTAAGATTCCCATGACCACCCCCCTGGTGGAGATGGACGGCGACGAGATGACTCGCATCCTCTGGAAGCAGATCAAGGAGGAGCTGCTGCTGCCCTTTGTGGATCTGAAAACGGAGTACTACGATCTGGGTCTGACCCACCGGGATGAGACGGCGGATCAGGTGACCGTAGAGGCCGCCAAAGCCATCCAAAAATACGGCGTAGGCGTGAAATGCGCCACCATCACCCCCAATGTCCAGCGCATGAGCGAGTATCATCTCCACGAGATGTGGAAGAGCCCCAACGGCACCATCCGTGCCATTTTGGATGGCACGGTGTTCCGTGCGCCCATTCTGGTCAAGGGCATCTCCCCCGTGGTGAAGAACTGGAAAAAGCCCATTACCATCGCCCGTCATGCCTACGGCGACGTGTACAAGGGTACAGAGCTGCGTGTCCCCGAGGGCAAGGCGGAACTGGTCTTTACGGATAAAGAGGGAAATGTCACCCGGAAGGAGATCTACGACTTTGAGTGCGGCGGCATTGTCACCGGCCAGTATAACAAGGATTCCTCCATTGTCTCCTTTGCCCGTGCCTGCTTTAACTTTGCTTTGGCTACCAAGCAGGAGCTGTGGTTCTCCGCCAAGGACACCATTGCTAAGGTCTATGATGGCACCTTCAAGGCAATTTTCCAGGAGATCTACGAAAAGGAATACAAAGCGGCCTTCGAAGCTGCGGGGATCTCCTATTTCTATACCCTCATCGACGATGCGGTGGCCCGTGTGATCCGTAGCGAGGGTGGCTTTATCTGGGCCTGCAAAAACTACGACGGCGACGTTATGAGCGACATGGTCTCCACCGCCTTTGGCTCTCTGGCCATGATGACCTCTGTTCTGGTCTCTCCCGATGGCAACTACGAGTACGAGGCCGCCCATGGCACGGTCACCCGTCACTATTACCGCTATCTGCAGGGGGAAAAGCCCTCTACCAACCCCATGGCCACCATCTTTGCCTGGACGGGCGCTCTGCAGAAGCGTGGGGAGCTGGACGGCAACGAGGCGCTGGTAGATTTCGGCAAAAAGCTGGAAGCCTGCTGCATCCGGGTCATTGAGTCCGGCACCATGACCAAGGATCTGGCGGCGCTCTGGGAGGGCGAAACCCCCAATATTGTCACAACGGAAGGCTTTATTTCCGCCATTCGCAGAGAACTGGAAGGGCAGTAAATATTGCCATGTATGAAAACACGCTTAGGCGGGCATTCTGTGCATAGCTGTCTGAGCGTGTTTCCTGTCGCCCTTTTCCCGCTGATTTCGAAAAAATCAGGAAAAATTCTGCAGTTTTATAGAAAAAACTATTGCACAGCGCAGAATTTTGGGCTATAATGGGTAAGAATTGCGCTTATTACAACTAAGGATGTGCGAAAATGGCAAGTTCTAATAAGAACGGTAAGAATAATGAAGAATTGATGGCACCCCTGACCAAGCTGATCAACAAGGGGCGCAGAGACGGCATGCTGACTTCTTCGGAGGTCATGTCGGTGCTGGAGAAGATGGATCTTTCTGCAGAGAAGATCGAGGCAGTCTATGACACCTTTGAGTCCATGGGCATCCAGATCGCCACAGAGGATCCCGAACCCGAGGATCTGATGAGCGAGATCATCGAGGATATCGACCTGGACAGTGTTCCCGTCAACCTGGATGAGGAAGAGCCTCTGGTTGACCCGGTGGAGCTGGCAGCGGAATATAACCTGGATGACCCCGTCCGCATGTATCTGAAGGAGATCGGTCAGATCCCTCTGCTCACCGTGGAGGAGGAGCAGGAACTGGCTCGCCGTGTGGTCGACGGCGACGAAGCGGCGAAGAAGCAGCTGACAGAGGCCAACCTCCGTCTGGTGGTTTCCATCGCCAAGAAGTATTCCGGCAGAGGTCTGCACATTCTGGATCTGATCCAGGAGGGCAACACCGGCCTGATCCGTGCCGTGGATAAGTTTGACCATACAAAGGGAAACAAATTCTCTACATATGCCACCTGGTGGATTCGGCAGGCCATCACCCGTGCCATTGCCGATCAGGCACGAACCATCCGTGTCCCGGTGCATATGGTAGAGGTCATCAACAAGGCCACTCGCTGCAACCGCAAGCTGGTGCAGGAGCTGGGCAGAGAGCCCACTCTGGAGGAGATCGCCGACGAGCTGAACCTGCCCATCGAGAAGATCATTGAGGCCAACCGTACCGCCGCCGACACCCTCTCCCTGGATACTCCCGTGGGTGACGAAGAAGACACCACCATCGGCTCCTTCGTGGAGGACGACAACACCCCCGGCCCGGCTGATGCCACCAGCAACGCCCTCCTGGCTGAGGCCCTCAGCGAGATCCTCAACACCCTCACCGACCGTGAAGCGGACGTGCTTCGCCTCCGCTTTGGCATGTATGATGGCAAAACCCATACTTTGGAAGAGGTGGGACAGATCTTCGGCGTGACCCGTGAGCGTATCCGCCAGATCGAGAACAAGGCCATCCGCAAGCTGCGCCACCCCAGCCGTGCCAAGAAGATCCGTGATTTCTACTGCTAAACCCGATACTGCGCCGACCTGTGAGAATTCACAGGTCGGCTTTTTGCAATCTTTCGATTCAAAGCAAAAATGATGTAAAACCAATTGACAAATAGCCTCAAATGGTTTACACTATATTTATATTGATACACAGGAGGAATCTGTATGAAACGACTCATGGCATCACTCCTCGCTCTGGCGATGCTCCTTGCCCTGTTGCCTCTGGGCCTTGCCGCAGCGGAAGGAAACCCCGGAGACTACGGCTGGCAGACCGATGACGGCAATTTCAGCGGCTGGAGCGCCACAGATGCCGATCATTTCAGCGGCAATTACAGTAACATGGCCAACTATGCCCGTATGTGGCGGGAGGTGCTCCGTGGACAAAACAATTTCCGCATCTCCATGGACGTTACCGCCTCCAACCGGACCCGTGTTTACATGAAGCTCCTGGGTGTAAAGCTGGAGCTCAACGGCACCGGCGGCACGGGCAACCAGCTCTTCGTGAAGCTGAACGACAGCAATGTGGACTGGTTCAATTGCACGGGCTGTGTGACGGAAGTGATCTACAGCCGCAAGGATGGCGGTGATGTAACCATCACCCTGAACGGGGCGGACAACGAAACGCCCGTCGTGCTCACCAGCGCCGCCCTGGAGGACAGCGCCAACTTTGAGATCGGCATGTACGAGGGCACGGTCGACGTGACGAACTTCAGCTTTGAGAGCGAATATGACATTGCCGGTTCTGTGAAAGAGGCCGGCTATGCCTTCCTTTTCTCCACCGGCAACGACATTTGGGATGCCGAGACCGGCTGGACCTGGGGCAGTGATCTGAACAAGGGACTTTGGACCCGCAGCGCCCAGACCGACGGTGGCAGCGCCCAGACCGCCTATGTGGGCGAAAAGCTCATGGGAAACTGGTCTGCCACAGCCAGATTCAACGTGATCTCCGAAAACAACGGCGGCCGCTCGGTCAGCCGCATGAATATTCTGGATCAGCACTACCATTCCAAGGCCATCTTCACCGTGGAGAAGTCCAATGGCGGCGTGTGCTTTACCCTCCAGTCCGCCTCTGTGGCCAGCGGCGCCAGCTGGACGACCCACTGGTCCAGCGGCTGGATCACCGATGAAGACGGCGGCTATACCGTCACCCTCAGCGGCGACAAGCTGGGCTCCATGCACCTGCAGCTCAGGGGCGACAAGGACTATAGCTATGAGCAAAACG
Organism: Oscillospiraceae bacterium; assembly: GCA_017481325.1. The sequence goes on along the minus strand of JAFUPG010000055.1, from coordinate 2,813 downwards.
TCAGTGTCCTGGATGAGACCGCAGCTCTGTTCTGCTATCTGGGCTTCTCTACGGAGCGCAGCACGGTTTCCTTTGAAAACATCGATGTCCATAACGATTTCGAGGGCTACGATGCTGCCAAGGAGGCCAAAACCGCCTACGAAAATCTGGTCAAAAACTATGTTGACCCTGCCACCAATGCCACCTACAGCATGGATTGCGGCCTCCGTGAGGGCTATGTGACCAATACCGGCCTGACGATCCACATCAACGAGCCCGGCGGCTTCTGGGATGTGTCCATTGTCATTATGGCCATGGATACCTACGCCCGTACCCTGGATCCCGACAGCGAGGAATATGAGGCCGTGGCGGAGATCATTGCCAACTCCGTCAACCGCATCAATGTCGGTCACGGCGAAGAACGTGTCACCACCGCCTCCACCGGCCCCTTGAACTGGGCTATGGACGATTGCGGCTGGAACATCATGGCGTTGATCCTGGGTTACCGCTACAATACCTTCCTGGGCAGAACCTCCGAGGCAGCAGTCTGCCTGGACTATGCAAAGAAACTCTTCCACAGCACCTACGATACCTACTACGACGATGCCCTCTTCGGTGGCCTGTGGTACAATTCCAACAAAACCGACAAATCCATCTATGCGGCCACCGTGGCCATTGCCGGCTGGGATCTCTACGAGATCACCGGAGATCAGCTGATCTATGACCGCATGATGAATGTCTACAACAGCTTGGAAAACAACCTCCGCCGCAGCGACGGTCTGTACTGGATGAGCGTCAGCGCCGACGGTGTAGAGGGGCGCAACAACCCCTACGGCATCGGCGAGGGCGGCTCCTGCACCTATATCGGCGGCAATATGGCCATGGCGGTGCTCAACGCCCGTCTGGGGAACACCCAAAAGGCAGCCGACACCGCCTGGGGCATCGCCATGTTCGAGACCACCGAGAAGGGCGCCTATCTCAACGACCGTGATGCCTGGAACAACACCTTCTTCCTGGGAATGTTCCAGCGAGAGGTGGTCAATACGGGCATCGTGGATGAGCGTTACAACAGCATTCTTTTGGCCACGGCGCAGACCATTCTGGAGAATGCCGTCTTTGAAGACGGCTACTACTCCGCCGCCTGGGAGGGTCCCAAGGAGCCCAGCTCCGACGGCTATCCTGCCGATTATGAAGGCGAGCGCAACAACTGGGGTCGCCAGGAGTACGGCTGGTGCACCGGTTCCTTCCCCAAGCAGAGCTACACCTCCGCCACCACTGCCCACGTGATCATTGCCACCGCCGCCATTGCGGAGACTGTGCCTGCGGCAAATCCCGGCGATTTCGGCTGGAGCAGCGATTCTGAGGATTTCAGCGGCTGGATCGCCCTGGACGGGGAGAATTTCTCTGTAGACACTGCCGCTGCCTCCAACAACAGAGTCTGGAAGGAACTTCTCAGTGACACCTCCGATTTCACCCTGACCCTGGATATCACGTCCTCTGCAGACAGCTCCGCCTATTTAAAGGTGCTGGGACAGACCCTGGAACTGGATGCCCGTGGCGGCAATGGAAATCAGAGCTTTGTAAAACTCAACGGAACCGCCTGTGATTGGATTCCCGCAGCCGGTGGCAAGGTTCATGTGACGATAACCCGTCTGCTGGGCGGCGATCTGCAGCTGAGCCTTCTGGGCGAAGGGGAGAGCAGCGCTGTGAGATTCACCCTGAGTCCCTCAGAGGAGAGCTCCAATGTGGAAGTAGGTGCCTATGCCGGCCTTTGCAGCTTTGCGGAGATCGCCGTGACCGAGCCCGTTCTGCCCACACCCGGCGATTTCGGCTGGCACAGTGATTCCGAAGATTTCAGCGGCTGGAAGGCGCTGGATGAAGCCAATTTCTCCGCCGCCTATGCCGAAGTGCAGAACCACCGTGTCTGGAAGGAACTGATCAGCGATCCGGAAAATTTCTCTGTGGATCTGGATGTGGCCAACGACAACACCTCCTCCACCTATATCAAGGTGCAGGGCATTTCCCTGGAGCTGGACTCCAATAACGGCTCCGGCAACCAGACCTTTATGAAGGTCGGGGGCGTGAACTACGATTGGCTCAGCGGCAACGGCTGCAAGTTCCACGTGACCATTGCACGTAGCAACGGCGGCGACCTGAATGTCACCGTCACCGGTGCAGGCAACGAAACCCCCTTCACCGCCACCGCAAGCCCCACCGAGAACAACGAAAACGTAGAACTGGGCCTTTACCGTGGCGTGGCCTCCTTCCGTGAGATTTCCGTTACCAACGGCGCAGCAGAGGAACCCGCTGAACCCACAGAGGTTACGGTCAAGATCAGCCACACCGTTTCCTTCGACTCCGATCTGCAGATGAACTACCGCATCAAGCTGGCCGATATTCTGGCAGCAGTACCCAACTACGTCACCGAGGGCGCATACCTGACCGTTGAAAAGGATCGCTACCCCATGGGCGGCGGCGAGAAGACCGTGGAAACCGTCACTCTGTACCCCGACCTGACCACCGATCCCACCCGTCTGCTCTTCAACCTCTCCGGCATCCAGTCCGTGGAAATGGGCAGCGACCTGCGAGCCGTGCTCCACTTCTTCGATACCGATGGCAACGAGTACTACACCACCGTAGATACCTACTCCGTGCTGGACTATGCCGAACTGTGCTTCGACTACTACGATCCTGCGAAGGATGCCTATCTGTTCACTATGATCATCGACTGACTGAACTAAGGCGCAGCTGCTCAGGTTGCCTTCGACCGCCGTTCAAACGAGTTGGTCAACGCAGGTCTGGATGCCTATCAGCATTATGCCACCACCGAGCTG
>JAFUPG010000054.1 GCA_017481325.1 Oscillospiraceae bacterium | reverse complement strand
TGTCTTGGCACCGCCGCCCATGGGATAGCGATCCTTCTCTACGGTCAGGTATGCGCCGTCCATGGTATAGTTGGGAACAGCCGCTGCAATATCTGTGTACTTGATGCGGTAGTTCATCTTCAGGTCGGAGTCGAAGGAGACGGTATGGCTGATCTTGACCTCTACCTGGGTGGGATCGGCGGGGATCACAGTTTCGGTAGCGCCGCAGAGGCAGCTGCCGTTTACGTAGGTGTGATCCTCAGTGGCACTGTAGCCGCAGCCGTTGGAACAGCCGACGGTATGGTTCTCGCCGTTGTTGGTGTAGGTGTAGTCGTGGCCGGTGGGCTGGATGTCAACGGCAGACACAATAGCGCCGCAGTCATCACACTGGACATAGGTCTGACCCCAGTCCTCGCAAGTGGGATCTAAGGTAGTGGTTGTGGTGTTCTCATGCGCACAGGCAGGCTTGTTATAGACAACGGAAACACCATTGATATAGATAGTACCGGTGAGACGACCATTGCTGACGGTGTAGTCCATACCGATCAGCTGATCGGTGTAGGTGCCGTCTTCCATAGCGTAGACAGGAATATCAACCTCGACATACTGACCCGCTGCTGCATTGGGCGCAACAATAACCACGCCGGAGGTACCACGCTCAATGTAAATGAGGTCGCCGTAGGTGCTGACGATCTCGTCCTGGCCGACGAAATGCGTATGGAACTGGTTTACAGCCTTGACAATGGCATCGGTCCAGTTGGTAGTATCGAAGTTACCGATGGGATCTTCCACGCTTTCGGGACGGGCAAGATAAAGGCCCATAACATCGGCACGGGCTGCGACCAGAGCCCAGGTTCTATTAATCTGGGTCGCCGTTACGCCGGAGGAAGTGCCATCGGCAAAGGTATCATGGGACTCTGCCCAAACAACCAGCTGACCGGGATTGGCTACCTTGTTGTAGCCTTCGTTAATGGCAGCGGTACCGGCTGCAATGTTACCACGGAGGGTGTTGCCCCAGGAGTTATCGGTAACGGACATATACTTGGTATATGCGGAGATGGGGAGCATGCCGCCGGGCTCGTCCAGAGTCTCGCCGTAGCAGTAGAGGTCGATGCCTCTGGTTTCCTCGGCATAGGCTCTTGCCCCGCCAATGACGGTGGGCCAGAAGTCGCTGGCAACACCGGCAGCATCATCGGGAGTCTCAATGTGCTTGGCAGCGTCAAAGCGGAAGCCGTCAACGCCGATATCGATACACTCCTTCAGGAAGTCCAGCACATAGTTCTGCACATCCTTGTTGGCAGTGTTCAGATCAGGCAGACCGCCCATGCACTTACCGGTGATGCCGGCACGGTTGCCATTATCATAGTCGTCCTGAGAGGTGTTCTGGGTGATATCGTGCCAGTAGTCGTTGTTGCGGAGATAGTCGGGGATGGCCTCGGCAAGATCGTTACCGGTGGCGTTACCCAGGTGGTTGGCAACTACGTCAACGATGACCTTGATGCCATACTCATGGGCAACAGCGATCATCTCTTCCAGCTCAGTCTTGGTGCCCAGAGCATTGCCGGAGTCGGTGGTGATAACGAAATCAACGGGCTGGTAGTAGACCCACCAGTTGCCCTCGATACTGTGGTGAGACAGGTTGGTAGGCTCCTTCAGGGGCTGTACAGGAGAGGTCTGAATCGCGGTAAAGCCCATTTCTGCGATTTGCTCCATATTGCTGGCAATCTGATTGAAGGACCAGTTCCAGGCATGGAGGGTCGTGCCGTCCTGGATGCCGCTGGTATCCTCAACCTGGAGGGTATCGGCTTCATAGCTCAGGGTGACGGTATGGTCATTGTTGACAGTCAGGGTGAAGGTGATCTCCACGCCGCCGGGGACAAAGAGCTTGTCCAGGGTGTTGACATTGACATTGGGGAAATAGTTGGAGTCGATGAGGGTAGCGGAGGTCACGCTGCCCTTCCAGCCATCGGTCTGATACCAGCAGGACAGGTCGGCAGACTTAACACCCACGTAGCTGTCAGCTACAAAGGAGGTGGTCAGCTTGCCGTTCTCGTCGAAGCCGTACTTGCCCAGAGTGGCATAGTCGTCGCCTACACCGTAGTCAGCACGGTCGATATAGCCGAAGAGATAGTAGTCGGATGCGGAGGTATCGCCGCCGCCTGCAACGGTATAGCTCAGGGTCAGGGTGCCATCCGCATTGACGACCAGGGTGAAGGTAACTTCGCCTGCGGGTACCTGCATTTTCTCCATGGCACCGGTGGAAGTGTTGTAGAGCGTAGCGGTAGTGCCCTGGGTGAAGGTCTGGGTCATGTACCAGTTAGCGTTGTCGGTGGTCTTCACAAAGACATAGCTGGTCTCGGTGAAGGTCATGGTCAGGGAGCCATTGACGAACTTGTGATTGGTGGAGGCATAGTCATCGCCGTTGCCATCGTCAGCGCCGTTGATGAAGCCGACCAGGCAGTACTCAGCAGGAGTAGTTTCGCCTCCTTCTCCACCTTCGCCGCCTTCATTGCCACCGGATCCGGAAGGAGTATAAACGCTCCAGGTGCCGTCTGCAGAGGTTTCCCACTGGGTGGCATCGTCCATGGTGAAGCAGTTGTAGTTCTCGTCCAGAGGGAGGTCAAGGGTCTGGTTGAACTTGGCGTCCCAGGAGTTCTCCAGGATGGTGCCGTCCATACGGCAGAAAATGACGGTAGTATAGCCGCCGGCGGGGATGACGACCTCGAAGTAGCCGTCGCCATCGGTATCGGTCAGGTCAACCCAAACAGCATTGTTGTTGGAGTCAAAGAAGTAAGCAGCATAGCGGGCGGCATCACTGCCCCACTGGCTACCCGGCTTGAAGTACAGGGTGGTTCCGGCTGCGGGAGGAGTGAGCTCGGGCTCGGGCTCCACAACGCCTTCAAAGGCAGACCAGGTTCCGCCGCCCTTGTCCCAAGTACCGGCTTTAACGGTGTAAAGATTGGTGCCGTCGGTGGGGATGGCCAGATCAGCGGTCTGGTTCCACTTGTTGTTCCAGTTGTTGGCCGCAGCAGAGGGGTTCATACGGCAGAAGATCATGGAGGTATAACCACCGGTGGGGATGACGCTCTCATAGACGCCGTCTCCATCGGAGTCGGTCATATCGACCCAAGTCTCGCCTGCGCCGAAGTAGTAGATAGCAAAGCGGGCGCCTGCCTGGGTCCAGTTGGAATTGGGCTTCAGGTAGACAGTGTCCCCTGCTGCCAGAGCATCGGCAGAGTTGGACATTGCGGGCAGCAGAGCAAACACCATGGCCAGAGCCAGGCAGAGGCTCAGGGCGCGCTTGATCCAGCTGCTGTTGTGGAAACGTTTCAACAGATTCATCATACGCTATAAATTCCTCCTAATTAATATTTTGCGCACAAAGACAATTAAATTATAGTATAGCAAGTATCTTCTTGGCAATTGTCAAAAAGTTAGAATTTTTCAGCAAAATTTGTGCATTTTGCTATAATCGACTGTTTTCGTTTCGTAAGGTGGAACGGGGCAGTGAAGCTTGGAGGGCGTCGGTTTCTGGGCTGGTTCTTTTTCTTGTTTCATGGATTGAAACAGCGCCGTGAGGTTTTCCCTCACGGCGCCTGTCTTAGGATTGGTTTTTAGTTGGCAAGGCTCTCGAAGTATGCCTTGGCAGAGTCACCGTAGCAGATGGTAGCCATAGCAAGCTCGGCCAGTGCAGAATCGCCGGAGGCGATGCAGCTCTTGGCGTAGGCCTCTACACTGTAGCCAACATTCTGAGAGGCAACCTCTTCCCCGATATAAGCCACGAAATAGTACATATCACGCATATTTACGGACTTGATATCACTGAAGGTAACCTGGATTCTGCCGTCTGCCAGTTCGATGAACTGCGTCAGAGTCGCAACCAGCTTTCCACTTTCATCCAGAACCTTTACCGCAGTAATGTCGGCCTTGGTGTAACCCTCAGCAAGCGTCAGCTTTGCATTGATCTCGGTCTTATCTGCAAAGGTGACGTTGAAGCCCATGGCGGTTACAGCAGTGATGCTGCGGTCATTATCCACATAGGTTCTCACGTCGGTCAGCTGGGCAGAGAGTTCGGTGGTTGCATACTGCTGGTATGCATCCATACCTGCATTGACCAGCTCATTTGCACGGCGGTCGAAAGTGACCTGGGCTGCAGCACCGTAGTTCAGGGTGTCGATCAGCAGGGTATAGAACTCAGGCTGCTCTTCGTAGGTGTACTTGCTGAAGCAGCTTCGGGCATAATCCAGAATGGAGTAGACATCCACAGGAGTAGTATACTCATTGCCGTTTTCATCAAAGACATGGAGCACGGCCCGCAGCTCGCTGCCCATTTCCACAGACTGGATGCCGTCGAGAACAAAGATCATGCGCTCGGAATCCGCAGCCAGGTCGGGATAAAGAGTTACGAGCTCTACGTTGGTAGTGCCGCTGCCCATGGGATAGCGGTCCTTCTCGACGACCAGGTATGCACCGTCGGTAACATAGTTGGGAACCAGAGTTTCCAGATCGCTGTACTTGATGCGGTAGTTCATCTTAAGATCGGAGTCAAAGCTGACACTGTGACTGATCTTGAAGCTGCCTTCGCTCTCAACCTCCAGACCATTGAGGGCTGCAGCGGCCATGTAGACAGCGCTGCGGGAAGTAGTGGGAGCGTTCATGGTCTTGATGTTGCACAGGGAGAGAACTGCATCCGCAGCGGCGGCGCACTTCAGGATCACGTTGCCGTCGGCATTGACACAGGTGGACAGGTCGTAGTACAGCTCTGTTCTGGAAGAAACGTTGGCTGCATCGATCCACTGGCCGTCCACGTAGGCCTGCAGGGTGGCAGTCTCGCCTACGGGCAGCTTCATGCTCAGGTGCAGCAGCTTGTCTGCGCCAACGTTGAAGGCGATGCCGTTGCCGTTGGTGAGGTAGAGCTCATACTTGGGGCCGATGGCCTCATAGTAGTTCTTGGCATGCATCAGGCCCATGGCCTCAATCTGCTCGGCAGAGATGACCACTTCTTCGGTACCGTTGTTGTAGCAGTACTCGTTGCGCTTGCCGCCGTCTTCGCCGTCCACGATGACGACATAGATCTCATAGTCGGTGCCGTCCACGTTGATCACTGCACGGCTGCCGGTGGCGGGATCTACCAGGTAGTTGCTCTCGTCTAACTTAAAGCTCTGGGTGGGAGTCAGGTACACGCCCTCGATTTCGGTTTCTTCCGTTGTGGGATCATCGAGTGTGGGAGCATCGGTATCGATGGAAGAATCCTGGTTATCGGCGCCGGTATAGTTGGCATCGGCGGCGATGTAGACCACGCCATTGACGTTGCCTGCGGCATCTGCCCAGGCATCGGCAGACAGGAGCAGGTCACGGACACGGTAGAAGTTGGCGCCCAGCTCCCCTGCCTCGCTGTAGAGGCTGTTGGCCAGAGCATCGGCGGGGCTGGCGTTCAGAGGCTGGTAAATGCGGATGCCGTCCAGAACAATGCTGTAACTGCCCAGGGTGGCAGTGGGAACGGTACGGGTTGCGGGGGCAGTAGTCTCGTTGAGGCTCAGTTCCATGGGAACACCGGCCTGGAGACCCAGAAGCTGACGGTAGTAGTCTTCGTTCTTGATGCCCTCGTTCTTGGTGGCGGGCAGGTTGTGATCGAAGGCCTTCTCGTAGACCACACGGAGCTTCACCGCATAGTCGCCGTAGGGCAGGTCTCTGCAGCCGAGGATGGGCAGCTGCTCATAGGTCTTGCCCTGGATGTAGGTATCGACCATGACATACTTCTTGATGGTACCCAGGTTGTTTTCCGCAGAGGCATCATAGGTGTAGATCTCTGCCAGGAGGAAGCCGGTATCCTGGCTGGACAGACCGTAGAGGTCGAAGCCGGTGCCGGTGAAGTTGAAGTAAGCAACGGCAGTGGGGTTGGCCTCGGTGACGGTGGCCAGCTTGCCGGAGTTGCCGGAGTAGCTCTCGATGATGGCATAGACAGCGTCGTTGCCGTAGAGAGCGTTTTCGGTGCTCTGCTTGCGGTCGGCTGCAGTGCCTTCGTCAGACCAGGTGGTCAGGGCATTGCCGTTGAGATCCACGCCGGTGGTTGCATAGTTCAGGAAGGACTCCTCATAGTGGACGGAGTTGGCGGGAACTACAGTGACCGTGGGCTCATAGGTAGCCGTGCGGACATTGTAGGTATTCTTGGTGATCTTCACGGTGTAGGTGAAGACATCCAGGCCGCCGAACATGGTAGTGGCGGGGGTGAAGTTGAAAGCGCCGTTATGGAAGTTAGCTGCGCCGTAGGTGCCATTGGCAGCGGGATAGGTAACATCCACCACATCGGCAAGGGTCACGCCGTCAGCAACCGTATAGGCGGTGAGGTCGGCATGTACCTGCAGAGCCTCGGTGGTATAGCCATAGTCCACCACCAGAACCGCATCGTCTACTACCAGGATGGTGACCTTGGTGGGAGGCGTGGAAACGCTGGTGGAGTTGCCGTTGGAATCGGTGGCGGTGACGGTATTGACATACCAGAACTGCTCAACGCCACTTTCTGCGGCGGTATAGCTCAGGACACCGGTCTCCTCATCAACGGAGACATTGGTCAGGATGCCGATGGTAGAGGAAGTCAGCTCGTTGCCATTGGCATCGGTGAGGACGACGCTGTTTTCCGTGGTGTAGTCGCCGGATTCGAAGTGATCGTTGGCAAGAAGATCGACGCTGACACTGTCGCCTACGCCTGCCATAGCCACGTCCACATCACTGATATTTTCAGCAGAGACGGTGAGCACGTCCACACGGGTGGCTCTGGAGTAGACGGTGGTGACGGTACCATCGGGTGCGGTGACCTCGGCGGAGACCACATAGTAGAAGGTGCTGTTGCCACCCACCTCAGTTACGAAGCTGACGGTGTTACTGGCGGGGTCGACCACTGCGTCGAAGGCACCGACCTCAGCGCCCAGATAGGTGGTGGGAGTGCCGTTGGCATCGGTGAGGGTGACGGTGAGATTGCCCACGATGTAGCCACCGGCGGTGAGCGCCTCAAAGAGGTCGTTCTTCATAACGTCCAGGGTAACTGCGACGTTGGTATCGGCGGTGTAGCCGTCATTGACTGTCCAGGGGATCACGTCTACAACAGGCATGGGGAAGTAGGACTCATAGGTCTCATTGTCATCGACGCCTTCGTAGATATACTTGGCCTTCACGTTGGTATAAACTGCACCGTAGCCATCGCCCTGATACTCGATCTCATAGGTGAAGGACTCGCCGTCAGCATCCGCAATGACATTAGGCTTGACAATGGTGGTGGTGCCGTCGTCATTGACGGTAACGGTCCAGCCATCAGCTTCCAGCTCGGCCTTGCTGTCATCGGTCAGCTTAAAGCCTGCAGGGATGGTATCCTCAATGGTACCCTGTACCTTCTTACCCGGAGTGATGGATACTGCGATCGAATCGAAAGCATCCTTCAGCTCCGCATCTACGTTACCGGTAACGGAGACATAGGAGTCTGCGTAGGGATCCGTATCGATCCATTTTGTGGAATCGGTTAGATATGCACCTACATTTGCGTAGTTGTAATACGAAACCGGAGCATCAGTCGAACGAATGTAGTGATAATAGGTATCCCCGTCCGGAATATACAGCACATTTGTCATTTCGGTTTGGGTGCTTGCGGGATAATCAGCATTATTCCACTGCTTGGTCTGATTGCTCAAATTACCATTGGAATCATACTCTCTTGCGCACAGCAGATTTGCAATCAATTCAGGATACTCAATTTGCTCATCTTCACTTGCACCTTCATTGAAAAGGCCGATATTGTGGATGGCAAAACGCTCCCCAAACTTTGTTTCTAACTTGCTGCGTACAGCCTGAGCCAGATACAATGCATCGCTGTACTCTACTGCAGAGGTATCCGCGCCGCCGCCGCCACCATGAATGAAGCCATACGTACCGGCAGCAAGCGTTCCGCTGGTGGTTGTTCCATGGCCTGCATATACCTTGACGCTGCTCGTGAATGTGCGGCTGGACAATGGGGCTTGGAAGTCCGTGTCAGGAGTGCTCCAATAGCCCTCTTCATCGGTTACATAGGTCGCCGTAGGAACACCATCAGTAAAGAAAACGATGACCAGATTTCTTCCGTTGGTTCCGTCAAACAGGTTGCACATGGTATAGGTCATGAGCCATGCACCGACCATGTTGGTTGCACCGGCATTTTCTGCAGTTTCCTGATTGCCAATGGCAGCATCGGATGCAGCCTGAGCAGCAGCCTTGGTGCTCATGAAGCAGCTTTCATAGGTCAGGGAATAATTGCTGGGGTTCTGGGAGCCATTGTAAGCAACGAAGGAGGAACCGTTCCAGGCAAATGCCTCCGTTTCGAACTTGACAACGCCTACACGGTTGCCGGGCACGGAGAATACCGTATCATAGAATTTGTCGAGAGCTGCCAGAGTGTACTCAGAGTTGGTCTTACCGGCGAGAGTAATTCCAGTGGAGCTGAAGGAATAGATAAAGGAATCCTCATATCTCGTCTTTGCCAGAGTGAAGGTAATTGCATTAGGAATCGATTCGGAAGTGTCAACTGTGGTAAACTGACCGTTCTCATTGAGATAATTGTTCATGCCATAGTTGGTGGTGTCGGCATCCAGAATGGCAACACGGTCGCCGCTTACCAGCTGATCTTCACTCGTGACTTTCTTCCAGCCGCCCGCATTACTGTTTGCAGTTTCGTCATATCTCCACAGCGTAACACCAACCAGACTATTGGTAGACGTATATGCACCAAAGACATTATTGGTGGCATCAAAGCCCAGAGTGTTATGGGTATATGCGCCCACGGTTCTCACTGTGGCCACACCATCGGTGATATTGATGGTCCAAATAGAATCGTTGTCCAATTCCTCCACAATGGACAGGCTGTCAGCGGTGCTGGAGCTGGCGCTCAGATAGCCGGAAACAGTGGAGCCTGCATCTTTATGGTGCATGGAGTTGGAGTTATCCAAAACCAGGATCACGTCGGTATTGCCCTCGATTTTGTCGGCACCCGTGGAGAAGGACTGGGCATTGAGGGTGATCTCAAAGGTCTGCTTTACGTTTCCATTGGGGTCGGTATTGTTGGTATCGGTGAAGTTCTCGAGGTTCAGACCGCCGTTGGCATCATTGACCGTGGTATTCTTATCGGTGGTCTCGATCGCAGTCTTATTCAGCGTAACCTCAGTGGTGGTGAAGTATGCACGGATCACATCGCCGTCCTGCACCAGAATGGTAGACAGCAGGTCATAATAGGTCGAAACAACAGCATCCTCACGCTCTACCTGGGAGAGGCTGAAGGACAGATCTTCGTAGCGATAGGTGGTCTCCGTATTGGTAACGGGATTTACCACCGTAACATCGCCCAGGGTGCTGATATCCAGAACATAGGAGTTGGCAACCGTGGCTTCGAGGCTATCCTTCTGCTCACCGTTGACATAGAAGTAGACGGTGATATTGTTGGTGGCGGGAATGAGCTCATAGCTGGCCTCAACATGGATGTCGGTGCCTTCCTCTACGGTGCAGGTGTAGGTGCCATCCTCGTTCACTTCCACGGCCGTGCCGTTGACGGTGACGGATGCCAGCTGGTAGCCGAAGGCAGGGGTGAAGGTGAAGGTCAGCTGGCTGTCGATGGTCTGGTAAGTACCGGAGGCCACGGCAGAGGCGGTGGAGTTGTTATTGGCATAGATGGAGCCGGTGCCGGTGCCGGAGGTCACGGTGTAGGTGACCAGCTGGCTGGCCTTGGCTGCACGGTAGAGAATGGGAGCGTTCTCTGCCAGCTTCAGGGAGCTGGTAGCCAGATTATAGGCACGGAACTGCAGGTTTGCCTCGGCAGAGTTGAACAGCAGGGTTCTGCCGGTGTCTACGTTGACGATCTTATAAGCGCCGTCAGACAGATAGGTGATGTCCCAGAGAACACCGGAGTCGCTGAGATTGTTGGTAGCGTTCAGGTTATTGCCGCTGATGGCCTTCAGGTAGTAGCCCTCAGCACCTACCAGGCCGATGGTGTAGTGATCGCCGGAGGTCTGGATGTTCACCAGATGGTTCTTATTGACAGCGGTCATCAGGTAGGGATCTTCCGTATTCAGGAACACACCCACGCTGGACAGCTGGAGGGCGGAGGACTTTCTGCCCACGGCTGCATTACTGTCGTCCACAACGGTATAGGTATCGGCATAGAGCAGATAGGTGGTATCCACGCTGTGGGCGTTGGTGGTATAGGTCTCGGGGGTTCTCAGGCCGGTCATCACATAGATGCCCGGGGTGATGGCTGCACCGGTGGCACTCTCGGTGGCCTGAACCGCGGTGTAGCCGCCGTCAGCCAGACGGGGCAGGAAGGTAATACGGAAATAGTTATTGGTGGTAGTAGCGCTGGCGGTAAAGGTGTAGGTAAAGTAGCCATTGGCGCTGTCGTAGGGGTAGGCAGAGGGCTCCAGACGATCGCTGGACTTCTCAATACAGGCAAGACGCTGGGTAGTATCGGGCTGCAGCACCAGGGTAATGGTGCCGTTGGTGGGAACATCTGCACGGTAGACCTGAGCCTTTTCGGTGGCCTCGGTGCCCAGGGGGTTATGGCTATCATCTCTCAGGGCATACTTGTTGCCTTCGCCGTCTACAAACCAGGCCTTGCCGATACCGGTGATGATCTTGATGGTGGCCACGGTGGTAACAGTGGTATCGCCGCCTTCTTCACCGCCGGACTCGCCGCTGCCGGGATCAGCTGCGCCGCAGACAGAGCAAGTGCCGTCTACATAGTTATGGTCGATGACAGGGATCGTGGTAGTGCTAAGGGTCTGGCCGCAATCATCACAGGTCACAGTGGTAGAGCCGGGAGTGGTGCAGGTAGCATCGACCGTAGTAGTCGTGGTGTTGGTATGGCTGCAGGAGGAGGTTCCGCTTACGGGGATCAGGGTCAGATCCTGCTTCTGGCCGCTCTTGTACCAGGCGAAGTAGTTCGTTCCGGAGGTACCATTAAGGGCAAGATAACGCTCTGCATCGGAAGCAGTAAAATGGATATTGTATGCAGAGCCGTTGGGAGTTACGGTAAGATTAAGGGCAGAAGCCACAGCTACCAGAGTGCCGGAGTTGCCGGAGGTATAGCCCAGATACTTATTGTCGCCGGAGATGCCCTCAGCATAGAGCAGGTAAGTGCCATCGGCATTCTTCTGCAGGACAAAGATCTTATTGGCCTCTGCGGAGGCAATGGAAGCGGGCAGAGTAGTCAGGCCGGAGTCTACTGCCTGATAGCGCTTGGTGGAGGCAGTGCCCAGGTCATTGGTCATGTAGAAATAATTGCCGCTGGTACGGATGGCAGCAATATAGTAGCGGCCGGAATAGTCGCCGGTGCTGGCAGAGGGATCGGCTGCGCCGCACATAGAGCAAGTGCCGCTGACATAGTTATGATCGATCTTTGCGGTGGTAGAGCCGGTGGTCACTTTAGCGCCGCAATCATCGCAGACCTCGTCGCCGGTATAGCCGGTGGAGGTACAGGTAGCCGCCACCACACCGGTCAGGGTGGTGTTAGCGTGGGTGCAGGCTGCGCCGGAGGATTCGCCCTTATACAGCTGGACTGCCGTCTGCGCAGAGGTATAGCAGGCGAAACGGGGGCTGCCGGAATTATACTGGAGCTGACGTGTGGAATCTTTTACGTTTTTAATGACTGCGTTGCCGCTGGCATCAAAGGTCACAGTCCAGGAGGAATTGGCTGTCACAGATGTGGCTGTGGTCAGGGAGTTGCCGGAGGACCAGCTCAGATAGTTGCTGCCATTTTTAAAGGCAAAGCTACCGGAAGTTGTACCTGCAACTACCTCCAAAGCCATCGCACCGGCGGGGCTGCCGCTGTAGGCAACCTGCATGCCGTACTTCGTGCTGGTAGAGCTAATTCCGTTAAGCTCAGTCGTTTTGCTTTCGCAGACCAGCACAACAGTATCGCCCACAGCAATGGAAGTTGCCTTGGTGTAAGAAGCTGCGCTTGCACCGAAGGTAATGGCAGGTACCAAAGACAGCACCATGCACAGTACCAGTAAAACAGAGGTAAAACGCTTCATCATTTTCATCTTTGTACGCCTCCTTTCTTAAGATCCGAAGACATTGTTCATGCCTGCGTGCAGGCAGAAAATGTCGCTGCCAAGGAGGTCCTCATAGGCCTCCTCGCTGAGCATACATGATGCCCAGTCGCCTGCAAAAATAGGGATACCCACATTGGGAGGGGTGTAGCTGCAGCTCTCGCTGAGGCTGGCATTGGTGTTCTCTACCGCACAGGAGGCGATCCACTCCTCTGCGCAGAACTGCTCCTTGAGCAAAACCGGTTTCTGATATTCTTTCTTCACTTCAATCTCCTTTCCCGCCGAAACGGCACAATAAAAAGCAATTATTACGTACCGCTCGATGCGGTCAGTTGTTTTTCTAAAGCTTCTACGGCGGATTCCTCCGGCAAACAGGCCAGGTGCAACACAGGTACCGCCCCGGAAATTTGCTCCGCCAAAAGCATTAATGCATCCATATCCTCCCGCAGTTCCGGCAGAAGATAGGTGCCTCGCAGCAGGGCACGCAGCGCCTGCATTCCCTGCAAAACAGTAACAGTGTTCTCCCTCGCCTGGGACAGGCTGACCACCGCCAAAAGCGGGGCGGTCACATTCTCGCAATCGGGAGAGGAGCCGGAATGCACCATCCCGTGGGCATAGGCCACGCCCTCTTGCAGCGACAGGATCGCCCGATCGCCATTGATAATGGCGCTGCCCCGGTGTTTTTTCCACAGCTCTGCCTGGGTGGTTTTCCCGGTGCCGCTGGGCGCTGTAAAAACGATTGCCCCACGCTCTGTGAGAATATAGGCTCCGTGGAGCAGCAGACTGCCGTGGCGCAGCAGGCTCCGTGGCAGACCGTAGAGCACAAACAGATGCTCCAGACTACTCCCCCAGGGCAGCAGCTCCTGGCGAAGGGTGATATCCCAGGTATCGGCGCTCTGCTCCAGAACCGAGGCATAGGCACGGTGATCGGATCGGAAGTAGACCCGAAGCGGCTTGCCTTGCTGACGGCCGGACTTAACACGCTCATCGCTGTACTCCTCTTTACCGGAGAAGACCGGCTCGCCCGGGGCATAGCTCAGGCGGTAGCAATGATCAGGGTGGGAAAAGCTTGCTGCAAAACGTTGCCAGCGCTCTTCACTTTGAAGGGTCAAAGGGGCGGAAATGCGAAATTTTACACCGCCGATGATAAAATCGTGATCTGTCATTTCCAGCCACCTGCAGAGAAATATAATTTGAGAAATATTTTACCATTTTGTACTATATTTTGTCAATACTTTCCGCAAAATATCTCATTTTTTCCACATTTTATGTAAACCAATGGTGCGTTATTTTCGTTCACTGCTCAATCCAGCACTATACCGTTTTCTCGCAGTTCTGCAAGAAAGGCTCGGGCATCCTTTTCGATCTCCTCTTGAGGCGCATCGTACTCCCGGCAGAGCCCGGAAAGCAGTTCGGCTTCGTTGGAAACGCCGGAACGGATCATCTCCAAAATTCTGGCACCCACGGGATTCACCGCCATAATGCCCTGGAAATCACCGTTCACAGACAAGAGAACCGTAATCCCCACCATATCCCGAATAACGTAATTCTCATTTAGCTTCACCCGGCGACACCTCCCCCACTATACGTTAAGTTTTAGTATATCGACACAGCATAAAAATGTCAAGAAATTATCCCGGAAAAACTTGTCCTTTCAAATTTTCCGTGGTAATATATAAAAAATAAAGAAAAAAGCGGTGATTTTATGGTGGGAATTATGGAGGCGCTGTTGAACCGGGCTTATGTACTCAGGCTCCCGGCCTCCGGCACCTTTGAACTGACGGCACGCTGCAATTTGGATTGCAAAATGTGCTATATTCATAAAAAAGCACAGGATCAGCAGGCGCTGTCTATGGAGCGCCCCACTGCCTTTTGGCTGGATCTGGTGGAACAGCTGAAAAAGGCCGGTACCCTCACGCTGTTGCTCACCGGTGGAGAGCCCTTTTTACGGCCGGATTTTCAAGAAATCTATCTGGCAGCCAAGCGGGCAGGCTTTGTGGTGATCATCAACAGCAACGGCAGTCTGTTGAATGACGGTATCATTAATTTTCTGGCGCAAAATCCGCCGGCTCGAATCAACATCTCCCTCTACGGTGCCTCACGGGAGACTTATGCCGCACTGTGCGGACGTGGGGAGATTTTTGACGTGGTGACAGAAAACATTCGCAAGCTTCGTGCTGTGGGGATCAACGTGATTCTCCATTACACCGTGACACCCTATAACCGCAAAGATGCCGAAGCGATTTATGCTTTTGCCCGGGGACTGGGACTGCGGGTCAAAAATGCCACCTACATGTTCCCTCCCCTGCGCAGCTGTGAGAATGCCTGCGCCGAAGCAGTGCGGATGTCAGCAGAGGAAGCCGCTGAGGCTTCTGTGGAATGTCTGCGTTACCGTCTGACGGAGGCGGAGTTCCGCCGTCAGGCAGAGCTTTATGCCCGGGGCGCAGCGCTTCCCACAGATTCAGAGCCGGAAGAACTGCGAGCGCCCAAGGAACGGCTGTTCTGTCGGGCCGGAGGAAGCTCCTTCTGGATCACCTATGACGGGAGACTTTTGCCCTGTGGTTTGCTGCCTCAGCCGGCGTTTTCCCTGGATGAGCTTCCCTTCCGGGAGGCCTGGAGCCGCCTGAAGGAGGCGACCCTGCAGATCAATTTGCCGGAAAAATGCGTCTGCTGCAGCCTGCGGAAGTACTGCGAGGTCTGCGCCGCCAACTGCTACGGCGAAAACGGCAACTACACCGAACCGCCGGAGTACATCTGCCGGAAGACCAAGGAAACGGTACAGTTGATGTCCCGGGAGGTAAGCGATTAAGCTTAATCGCAAGTGCCCTGTCGCAAAGGCAGACAGAATGTATCGGTCTGTTTGGGAGCGAATAACTAACAGCTAAGGACTAATAACAAAGGTGTGCCTCCGGCACAGATTTTAATTTCATGGGCGGAGCCCATACCTCAGTTATTCGTTCTTAGTTATTAGCCCTTAGTCTCAGCGATAAACGTCTATCTGACGGTAGTGCGCCCCTACGAAGTTCAACGTGGGTAATTTCATATAGAGAAAGCGCCGTGGGACGATTCTCCCACGGCGCTTGTTGCGTTATTTTGGAATTACTTGGTCAGACTGTCGAAGTAGATCTTGGCGCTGTCGCCGTAGTAGATGCAGGCCTTGGCCAGGTTGGCGGCGTTGGCATCGGTGGAGGCGATGTTGCTCTTGGCGTAGGCTTCGATGCTGTAGCCCACGTTCTGGGAAGCTACCTGATCGCCTACGTAGGCCACAAAGTAGTACATATTGCGCATATCCACGGACTTCATGCCGGTGAAGGTGACCTGGAGTCTGCCATCGTCCAGCTCGGCGAACTCGGTGAGAACTGCGACTTCCTCGCCGGTTTCGTTCAGAACCTTGACGGAGGTGATGTCTTCCTTGGTGTAGCCTTCAGCGATGGTCAGCTTGGCATTGATCTCGGTCTTGTCTGCGAAGGTGACGGTGAAGCCCATCTTGGTGACGGCGGTGGTAGTGCGGTCATTATCCACGTAGGTTCTCACGTCGGTCAGCTCTGCGGACAGCTCGGTGGTTGCATACTGCTGGTAAGCATCCAGACCGGCATTGACCAGCTCGTCTGCACGGCGGTCAAAGGCTACCTGAGCGGCTGCACCGTAGTTCAAGCAATCGATGAGCATAGTGAAGAGGTATGCATCCTTTGCAGGATCGTAGTAGTCGAAGCACAATTCTGCGTAGGCCAGCACGGAGTAGGTATCTACGTTGGTGTAGTACTCGTTGCCGTTGGCATCGAAGAAGTGCAGCACGGCTCTCAGCTCGCTGCCCATTTCCACGGACTGGATGCCTGCCAGATTGAAGAGCATACGCTCTGCGTCGGTGGTGAGATCGGGATAGAGGGTAACGGTTTCTACGGTCATAGCGCCGCCACCCATGGGGTAGCGATCCTTTTCAACGGTCAAATAAGCACCCTCGGTGACGTAGTTGGGAACGGCTGCCAGAATATCAGCCAGCTTGATGCGGTAGTTCATCTGCAGGTCGGAGTCGAAGGAAACGGTATGGCTGATCTTGACCTCAACCTGGGTGGGCTCTTCCTCAGGTGCCAGGTTCACATAGGCATTGAGATCCTGGAGAAGGCCGTTGGCAACAATGCGGTAGCCTGCGTTGCTCAGGTGGACCGTGTCGCTGTAGAGCCAGCCTGCGCCGGTTCCGTGGCGGTAGAAATCATACATAGAGTCGGAATAAATGCATCCAAACTCCTCCGCCAGCGCTTTGATCCCCTCATTCCAGACCATGATGCCCTCATTACGGCCATCGGCATTGAGTCGGCATTGCTGACCTCGGAGGATGATCAGTGTGTTGGGGCATTGCTCCGTAATGATCTCCAGATAGCTGCGGTAGGCAGCAATAA
Organism: Oscillospiraceae bacterium; assembly: GCA_017481325.1. Next base: position 35,505 of record JAFUPG010000054.1, on the reverse strand, counting down.
AGGTCTCATAATCAACGCCCAGGCTGTAGTCATTTCCGCCGTAGTCCACCGTAAGAATATCGGGATGATACCGGACAACAAAATTATATACCTCATCCAGACCGGAGGCGTAGGCATTACTGGCGCTGGGGACACTGATGGCAGTGCCGGAGATCGCCTTGTTGATGAGGGTTGCTGTCTCGCCCTGAAGGCTGGAGACAGACAGCTTAAATCGGGCGGGATAGCTGTCACGGCTCTTGTTCATGGCACCCTCGGAGACAGTCTGGCTGGCACCCACGGCCACATAGGTCAGGAAGGGAGCGCCGGTCTTTTCCTCTTTGGGATTGGCACGGCTGACGGTCATGCAGGTCAGCGTAAACAGAGCATCGGCTTCTTCATGGCTTGTGATGCTGCTGCGGTCAATCTTCAGGAGGCTCTGAAGCACGAGGCTCCGGTTGGCATTGGTCAGGTCAATGAAATGTTTGATATCCAGCCCCAGGGCGTTGTTCAGGATGGCTTCCCTCAGAGCTGTCTCGGTGGTGGCGCTGCGGAAGGCCTCCAGAGCGGCCTCTGTCGGCTCCACGGGCGCATGCATGGTCATATCCATGGTGCCGGTGCTATTGACGGCGAAGCAGCTGCAATGGTACAGCAGTTCCTCAAAGACAGCGCCCTCTACCAGCACATTGCCGATCTCGCTGAGCGTCTTGCCGTCTGCCTTGACGCTCCAGGGAGTCTCACCCATGGGAGCATAGAGGTTGGCATAGATCAGGCCGTTTGCTTCGGCAATGGCACGGATGCGTGCCTCATAGGCGGCAACTGCCTCATAGCCGATGCTGCCCAGAGCGGTGTCACTCAGGTAGGGCAGGCCGGTGAGAACTACCACAGCGCCGCTGTTTTTCGCAGCAAGGGCTTTGTCCTCCAGACCTTGGCCGAAGGTATCGACATCCTCACCGGACAGCAGCGCATGGATGCCCTCTGCCAGAACCACCAGGCTGCCGGGAGCCGCCTCTATGGCATCGGTATAGAGCACTTCGGGCGTCAGGTTCTGGAACTCCTCCATCCCCTCTGCCAGCAGATCACCCCAGGTCTCATTGACGATATCGCCGGAGAGGATCAGCTTGCCGAAGGGCTGGGAACTGTAGTCCGAACTGAAGATCTCGGGCATTCCCTTGAAATTGGAGAGTTTGAACAGGCCACGGTCGTTTTCCGTGCCGGTCTGAAAGGTGATGGACTCGGATTGGAAGAAGTCGTCGGGGAGATTGTTTCCGCTGTAGGTGGCCAGGATTTCGCCGCCGGAGGTCAGGGCAGAAACCGTAAACACACCGTTTTCCGCCTTCAGGCGCAGGCGCAGCGTGCCGTCGGCAATACCGGCCGTATAGTCACAGGAGAGCACATCCGACCAATCAGATTCGCCGGAGGGGTCATAGTGCTGGGCAACGATGCGGTAGGTGCCCCTTTCGGTGAGGAACACACGGGCGAAGACGCAGCGTTCCTGAGAATAGCGCAGCCAGAACACATTGCCCACGGCGCTGCGACCCTCCACGGTTCCGTAGCTCAGGGCATTTATGTCGTAGCTGAAGTCGAAACCCTCGGCGGCATTGAGTTCTGCATTGTAGCTGATTTTGCTGCTGACCGGCTCCAAGAGGGTAAAGCACAGGCCGTTCTCGTCTGTGCCGGCCTGCCAGATGTCGTCGCCGGTGAATTCGATCTGGGTGACGACCTTAGCAGGCAGCTGGGTGGAGGGCTTGGACAGGGAGTAGAGGCATTCGTTGTTGCTATCGGTCTCTGCATATAAATTCAGAGCGGTGTTCTCCATCATACGGGAAGTGAATTTATCCGCAAGCGATTTGTCCTCAAAATAGGCAGGCTTGATAAAGCTCTGGCAGAGGATCTGATTGCCGTCCTTGACCTGCACCTTCAGAATATCGCTGTCCTCCTCACGGAGAATGACGATGCCCACCTTGTGCAGGGGGTTGGTGTGGCTGCAGGTACCCCAGGAGTCAGCGATATAGTTGCTCCAGGAGGCGGCGGCATTGTCCCAATACTGCACCTGCAGGAGAACCTGGTACTTTCCGGAACTCTGTAGATAGCGCTGCAGACGGATATAGAGATAGTCCCCGGAGGCAGGATCTTCCACCCGGAGAACCAGCTTGCCACTCCAGCGGTTGACCGTGGGGATCTCCGAATCCATTGTCCAGACGGTGGACCAGCCGAAGGGCTGAGTGGCATCAATGGTACCCTTCCACTTGCTTCCCTGTGCTACGTTGGCGGAAAGAAGCAGCTCCGTATCCTCGCTATTGACTGCCCAGCCGCTGCCCAGCTCCCAAACCTGGCTGGTATAAGAGACCTCGGGTTCTTCGCTGTCTCCGCCGCTGCCGTCGGTGGAAATGTTGGCAAAGGTGGTCACACCACGGTAAAGCCCCAGCTCCAGAGCGGCATTGGTATCCGCCGCTGCCACGGAATTACTGAAGGGAACCGCATTATTCTCGCCGGTCACGGTAAACATCAGCACCCCTCCGTTTTCACGGGAAATGTTCACATGAAACCTGCAGTTGCTGCCGGAGAGCCAGTCGTAGCCCTTGCCTCCCAGCTTGATGTAGGTCTGGTTGCCGGAGCCGTTGTTGGAGTCCAGCTCCAGGGTCACGCCGAAGATCTTTACATAGGTAGAGGAGGTCTTGTCGTTGCGAACATCCAGATCGATGGTGAAGTTATTCTTGTCGCTGAGCAGCTCCTGCCAGATGCGGCTGTTGGTGGCGACATCATAGGTCACGGTCATGTTGCCGCCGCTGTCAGCTGTCCAGCCGGTGAAATCCGCACTGTCGGACTCCCAGCCAAGATCCGCCGGGGAGACAACGGTGGCCGTTCCACCGGACTCGGTATAGGTCAGCTTCACATTGCTGACGGTGACATCGGTGGGGTTGCGGTGGAATTTCAGCTCACAGCTGCTGCAGTTTTTCAGCTCGGAGGTGACATAGCCCGCCGTCAGGCTGTGGGTATTGATCACAGCACCGGTATCCCCATGGGAAAGCACCCAGGAATAGCTGCCGCCGGCAGCAGCGTAGCTTAGCTCCATATGCAGATTGCTAATGGGCGCTTCGGTGGCATTACTCCAGAGGAAATCACGGTCTGACCAGCCGCTCTTTTGCCAAACCTGGGCAGAGGGCGCAAGCTGATAGCCGCCGCTGCCGTTACAATAGCTCTGCAGCTGCAGGTTCAGATAGTGGTCGGCGGTGGTATTGCGGATCACCATGCGCAGAGAGTCCGCCCAGGTATCGGGAGTGGTGCAGCTCTCGATGTTGGGCATATGGACATCGCAGGAAATGGTGTAATCCCGTGTGTTGTCCACGGTGACGGATGTGGTAAGCCAGTCACCGTCGCCGCTGAGGATGATCTGTTCCTCTGCCGCCAGCGCTGCGGGCAGCAGGGAGAGCAGCAGCGCTAGGACGATAAACAGGCTGATGCATTTTTTCATTGTGTAGTCCTCCGTTTCTCTTTGTTTTACTACCTACAGTTTATCGCTGTTCGTGCCGAATCGCAAGCTGCTATGCTGCCGATATTTGTAACTTTTCTGCTATTCTTCTCATAGCAAAAACCGCCCCGAAAACGGAGCGGTTTTGCACTCAGATATTCATTTTTCGGTAGACCGTGGGGGAGACGCCGATGCGCTGCTTGAACTGCCGTGAGAAGAAGGTCTCGCTCTCGTAGCCAAGCTGTCTTGCAATGTCTCCGACGGAGAGATCCGTGTTTTTCAGCAGGGAGCGGGCACGGAACATCCGGGAGCGGATGCGGTCATTGACATAGCCCGTTCGAAAATACTGCTGATACAGGTGCTGGAAACGGGATGTGCTAAGTCCCACGTAGTTTGCCGCATCCTCCACCGTGGGAAAAGCGGTGGGATCATCGGAGATCAGGCGGCGCAGCTGACGAAGCTGATGGTGCAGCGCTCCGGCATGGCTGTTATCGGGGCGATTTTCGTCCCCGGAGGCCAGAGCATAGATCAAAACCTGGAGATACGCCTCCATTTTCTGCTCCCGATACTTATCCGCAGAGTTATCCAGATTGAAAATCCGCCGAAAATAGTCAGACAATTCAAAAAAATGAAGGGGATGGGAGGGCATTCGTTCCGGAAGCTCCAGCTGGGAGATGGGGACATTGGCGGGTGGCAGGAAGCATACATAGTCCAGGATCAGGTACTTCTCAAGGGGACGAACGGAAATCCCCTGCCCCGGTCGGCAACAGAGCGCCTGCTCTGCTTCGGCAGACAGGATTTTCCCATCGATTTCATAGGTCGCCGGACTTTTGTTCAAGAGGAAAAGATAGCTCTCGTCAGGCAAATGGGTAAAGTCTGTCTGCTCCAACAGCTTTCCGTACTCGATCTCCAGAATCGGCATAGTGACACACTCCCTGTCAGCAGAAAAGTTTCATCTGAGAATTAGTATACGCAGGGTCTGTCCCCTTGTCAAGGCAGAAAAGCAGATACCGCAGAGAGTTCGCCTCTCTGCGGTATCGGATATGAATTTGAGGATCAGCCGTGGTAGTTGATGACCTTCTCGAACTTCTCGGCAATGAGGCTGGCGCCGCCGATGAGGCCGCCGTCGATCTCGGGCTGGCTCATGAGCTCGCCTGCGTTCTTGTCGTTCATGCTGCCGCCGTAGAGGATACGGACATTATCGGCTGCGTAGCCGAAAACCTCACGGATGGCGCCACGGATGGCGGCGATGGTGCGGTTGGCATCCTGGGCGGTAGCGGTCATGCCGGTGCCGATGGCCCAGACAGGCTCATAGGCAATGACCACATCGGTGATCTGGGCAGAGGTCACACCGTTGAGGGCGGCCTTGGTCTGCAGGCACACCACCTCGTTGGTGATGCCGATCTGCTTCTGTTCCAGGCTCTCGCCTACACAGACGATGGGCTTCAGGCCCTGGGAGAGCACCTTGAGGGTCTTCTTATTGACGGTCTCGTCGGTCTCACCAAAATACTGGCGACGCTCGGAGTGGCCGAGGATCACATATTCCACGCCCAGCTCCTTCAGAGCAGCGCAGTTGGCCTCGCCGGTGAAAGCGCCCTTGTCCTCAAAGTGGACATTCTGAGCGCCCAGCTTGATGTCGGAGCCCTTGAGCTGGGCGCCGGCAGCAAAGAGGCTGACGGTCATGGGGCAGACCACGACTTCCGCATTGGTCTTGGGCTGGATCTTCTTCAGCTCATTGATCAGAGCTACGGTCTCGGCGGGCGTTTTGTTCATCTTCCAGTTGCCCGCAATCATGGGTCTTCTCATGCTGCTCTCCTCTTAATTAATACAAAGTCTTGCGGATCTCCACGTTGCCGCTGGGGCACTTGTTCTTGCAGTTGCCGCAGTTGATGCACTTGTGCTCGTCCTGGGTGACACCGGAGACGATCTTGGAGGTGGAGCTGGCACCGATACGGTTTGCGCCGGCATTGATCATGGCAACGGCATCGGCATAGGTACGGACACCGCCGGAGGCCTTGACACCGATATCGGGGCCAACGGTCTCACGCATCAGGCGGATATCTTCCACAGTAGCGCCGCCGGTGGAGTAACCGGTGGAGGTCTTGACGAAGTGTGCGCCGGCCAGCTTGGCCACGGTGCAAGCCTTGACCTTCTCTTCGTCGGTCAGCAGGCAGGCCTCGATGATGACCTTAACGGTTGCACGGCCCTTAACAGCGTTGACAACGCCTTCGATATCTCTCTTGACCAGCATCCAGTCGCCGGACTTGATGGCACCGACGTTGATGACCATGTCGATCTCACGGGCGCCCTTGGTGGCAGCGTCAGCAGCCTCGAAAGCCTTGGTCTCGGGGGTGCAGGTACCGAAGGGGAATGCGATAACACAGCAGGGCGTAACGCCGCTGCCTTCCAGCTGCTGGGCTACATACTGGATGTAGGAGGGGTTGACGCAGACGGAAGCGGTGTGGTATTTCTTAGCCTCGTCGCAGATCTTGCGGATGTCATTGACGCTGGCTTCGGGCTTCAGGAAGGTGTGGTCGATATACTTTGCCATGTCGGCAGCATTGTTGCCGGCGGGGGCAGCAGCGGGAGACTTGCCGTACTTGGAGCAGATCTCCTCGGTTACCTGGCGAATAATTTCATTAATATCCATAATTGGTTCCTTTCGTATTTATTTTCTTGCTTCTTCCGCAATCTTTGCGGTGGCGGTCAGGCCCAGACGGTTGGCACCGGCTGCCAGCAGGGTTTCCGCCTGCTGCAGGGTCTTGATGCCGCCGTCGATCTTGATGCCCACATTTCTGCCGAGGATATCGTAAGCGAGCTTCACATCCTCTACACGGGCGCCGTGACCGCTGAGCATATTCTGGATCTTTACATAATCCGCACCGCTGGAACGGATCATGGTCAGAACTGCCTGCTTCTCGGCGGGAGTAAAGACGGAATGTTCAAAAACTGCCTTGATCTTGGCCTTGCCTGCTGCCATACGGACGATCTCCTCCAGTTCACGCTGGGCAACATCCAGACGGCCGGACTTGATGGCAAGGACGTTCAGAGCCACATCGATCTCCGTTGCGCCGTTGGCCATGCACTCTCTCAGTTCTGCCAGCTTGGCAGCCTGGGACATACAGCCATGGGGGAAGCCGATGGCCGTACCCACGGCTACGGGGCTTCCCAGCAGGAATTCCCTTGCCGCAGAGACATAGTAGGGGGCAACACAGACCGCTGCCACGGAATATTTCCGTGCCACGGCACATTCCTTCTCGATCTTTTCCAGGGTGGTATCGGGGTTCAGCAGAGAGTGCTCCAGATGGGCGATCACATCCGTACCCGTAACCAGACCGGCACAGGGTGCGGGGTTGCTCTCCATATGGAAATACTGCAGAACCGCCTTCTCAACTTCTTTACGAATGGCTTCAATATCCATTAGTGGTACTCCTTTGTCTTACCCTCGTAGGTGACGTGGTCGATGACACCCACAATGGTCTGGTCACCGATGCACTGACGACCCAGCAGCATACTGGCTGCGCCGCCGTCCACCGCTACCAGCACCGTATCACCGATGCCTGCGTGCGCCACGTCAAATACGATAGCATTGTTGCCGGTCAGGTTGCCGTCCTCGTCGATATAGTCGACGATCATCAGCTTCTGGCCGTTAAAACCGGAGTCTTTGATCGTGGAAACGACGTTTCCGACGACTCTCGCCAGTTTCATCCCAGCTTGGGCAGGATGCCCTCGACATCGTCATGGGGAGAGGGGATCACGTGGCAGCCGTACAGCTCGCCAACACGCTTTGCAGCGGTAGCGCCTGCGTCCACAGCAGCCTTAACAGCGCCCACGTCGCCACGAACCATAACGGTGACCAGACCGGAGCCGATCTGCTCTTTGCCGATCAGATGAACGTCTGCTGCCTTAACCATTGCATCAGCTGCTTCGATGGAGCCGATGAGGCCACGGGTCTCAACCATACCGAGTGCTAACTTCATAATAATTTCCTCCAATTATTCAGGTTTTAGTTGTAAGTTATAAGAATCAATAAATCCGGCGATGGCGGCATCAGCAGGAACTCGCTTATGGAAGATCCTGCTGGCCTCCTTGGAGCCGATCATATAGACGAAATCGCCTGTACCGGCCTGTCTGGTGGAGTCCGCCGCCACGATCATTTTTGTTTTTTTGCCTTTTTCGATCAGGTGTACCACCAGGAGGGGGACATTTTCCAAGCCCTCTTCTTTGACCGTGGAAACTACCTTTCCGACGACTTCTCCGATGTACATAGCTTAGCCGATGGTGGGGAGAATGCCCTCTACATCGTCATGGGGAGAGGGGATGACATGGCAGCCGTAGAGCTCGCCGACACGCTTTGCGGCGGTAGCGCCTGCGTCAACCGCAGCCTTTACTGCGCCGACGTCGCCACGAACCATAACGGTGACCAGGCCGGAGCCGATCTGGGTCTTGCCGATGAGGTGGACGTTTGCTGCCTTGACCATTGCGTCAGCTGCCTCGATGGAGCCGATGAGGCCACGGGTCTCGATCATACCAAGTGCTAACTTCATTTTGTTTTCTCCTTTCAATTAACCGAGGGTGGGCAGGATGCCTTCCACGTCGTTGTGGGGGGAGGGGATCACGTGGCAGCCGTAGAGCTCGCCGACACGCTTTGCGGCGGTAGCGCCTGCGTCAACCGCAGCCTTCACTGCGCCGACGTCGCCACGAACCATGACGGTGACCAGGCCGGAGCCGATCTGGGTCTTGCCGATGAGGTGGACGTTTGCTGCCTTGACCATTGCGTCAGCTGCCTCGATGGAGCCGATGAGGCCACGGGTTTCGATCATGCCTAATGCTTCTTTCATTTGGAAATCCTCCGTTTATGTTTTATTTTTTTATTTCTTAATAAAGGGCTTTGACGATATCGGGATGGGGAGAGGGAATGACCACGCTCTCGGAGAGCATGCCGTGGGCTTCGGGCTTCTTCTCGCCTGCGGAGACCGCTGCACGAACTGCGGCGACCTCGCCGGTCATGGTGATGAAGCTCTTACCGCCCAGGCCTCTGCCCAAGCGAATATCGATGAGTTGAACGTCAGCGGCCTTGACGGCGGCATCTGCCACCACCACTGCGGTGCAGAGGCTGAAGGCCTCCATGACACCGACGGATGCCACTCTGCCGATCTCGTTGCAGGCATTGATGGCCTTAGGAACCTGGGGATGGACATGGGAGATGACCATGCTGTCCACCAGGCGGCTGCCTGCGGCTGCCTTACCGGCATCCACGGCTTCGTTGACCGCTGCCACCTCGCCGGTGACGATGACGATATACTTGCCTGCGCAGACCGGCTGGGCTGCCACAAGCGCCACGGAGGCCGCCTTGAGCATGGCGTCCCCTGCGTTAACACCCACAGGGATGGAATTGGTTTCGATCATACCCAATGCATTCATTTGGACGACCTCCCGATCTCAATGTAGTCGTTGGTGATGTCGGTCACCGTGCCGGAGATACTGGCGTGCATCTTAACGCCCAGCTTCTTCTCGGCAATATCAGCAATGAGCTGATTCTTGCGCACCTTATCCCCTACCTTGACCACGGGAACGCTGGGAGCGCCCACGCCCATTCGCAGGAAGATGCGGACGGAGTCGGTCTTGATCTCCTTATCCTGCAGGGGGGCGGGAACATCGTAGTCGCTGACGCCCAGACGGGCGATCAGACGGGAGACAGGTACTTTCTTATTCTCCAGGCCGGGATCTACGGGGCCGTAGACCTCCTTGCGGGGGCGGATGCCCTTGGAGCCGAAGGCGGACTTCAGGGTCTGCATGACCTTGGAGGGCTTCAGACCGAAGTTGCAGGCGTAGTAGGTGCAAAGGCCGCAATCGCAGCAGGAGAAGATGCCGTTCATATCGCCCATGAGGTCGATGCCGTTGGCGATGGAACGCATGGCCTTGTGGGGCTGGACATTGAGTCCCAGAGCGTTTCTGGGACACATCTGGGTACACAGGGAGCACTGGCAGCAGACCGCCATGACCATGCGCAGGTTAATGTCCGTATCCTTCTGGGCGAAGAGGGGATGTCCCTTGGGAATGGCCAGCAGGCCACCCGTGGTCTTGGTCACGGGGATATCCAGGGTATCCACCACACGGCCCATACAGGGGCCGCCGATGATGTAGTCACAGGGCTCGGTGGTACCGCCTGCCAGGTCGATGAGCTCCTTCAGGGAGATGCCCACGGGGACATTGACCGTAATGGGGTTCTTGACCGCACCGCCCACGGTGACGTATTTGGTAACGACTTTCTTGCCGTCTAAGGCAAGGGCAATATTCTGCAGGGTGCTGACATTGCAGACCACCGCACCCACGTCCAAGGGTAACCCACCTGTGGGAACGACTCTGCCTGTCACCTCGTAGACGATCTGCTGCTCATCACCGGCGGGATAGTAGCCATCGAGCAGGTGGAGCGTCACATCGTCACAGCCCTTGAGAACTTGCTGCAGTGCTTTCACTGCGTCATGGTAATGCTCCTTGAGGCAGATGACCGCATACTTGGCGCCGGTGAATTCCTTCACCGCACGGATGCCCCGAACCACGTCGGCGGCATAGTACTGCATCACCTGCTGATCCACACGGAGCAGGGGCTCGCATTCCGCACCGTTGGCAAGGACATATTCGGCCTTGCAGTTGATCTTTACATGGGTGGGAAAGCCTGCGCCGCCTGCGCCCAGGATACCGGCATCACAGACGATTTTTGCTAATTCCATAGTCATCAGATAATGCGGAAGTCACCCTTCAGCACGCAGCGACGTGCTCTGGTGAAGGACTTCGCACTGGTCAGACCCTCGCCGGTGGGGGTAGCGATGGTCAAGGTGGTGTAGCCTTCGCCGCCGAAGCCTAGACCGGAGTAGGAGGGGGCGTTCTTGACGAAGATGGTGGTATTCATGCGGCGAGCCGCACGGGACATATTGTGGATATTGGTGGAGTGGATCATGGCGGAGTGCTGGCAGCCGTGCTCGGCTCGGAAGGCCTCGTTGAGCGCCTCGTTGAAATCAGCCACACGAACCATGCCCAGAACAGGCATCAGCATTTCCACTTCCACGAAGGGATGGTAGCGGTCTACATCGGCAATGATCAGCACGGGGTCGCCGGTGAACTGCACGCCGCTCTCCCGGAGGATGTAGGTGGCATCGTGGCCGACGAACTTCCGGTTGATCACATACTTGCCGTCCTTGTTGATCAGGACGGTGCGGACGATCTTGTCGATATCCTCGCCGTAGACCCGGAAGGCACCGTGCTGCTGCATGGTGTTCATGAGGGCATCGGCAATGGAGTTGACCATGAAGACTTCCTTCTCGGCAACGCAGAGGACGTTGTTATCAAAGCTGGCGCCGTCCACAATGTGCTTGGCAGTCTGGGGGATATCGGCAGTCTCGTCTACGATGACGGGGGGATTGCCGGGGCCGGCAGCCACGCACTTCTTACCGGACTTCATGGCAACAGCCACAACAGCCTCGCCGCCGGTAACGGCCAGCATCTTGATGGCCTTGTGCTTCATGATCACATCGGAGGTCTCCAGGGTGGGCTCCTTGGGGGCGGTCATCAGACCGTTGGGGCCGCCTGCTGCCACGATGGCGGCATTCAGCAGCTCCATAGCCTTCTGGGAGGCACGCTTGGCAGCGGGGTGGGGATTGAAAACCACAGCGTTGCCGGCGGCGATCATGGAGATGGAGTTGTTGATGATGGTTGCGGTGGGGTTGGTGGAGGGGGTGATGGCGCCAATGACACCGTAGGGAGCGGTCTCTACCAGGGTCAGGCCGTCATCTCCGCTGAATGCGGTGGGATGGAGATCCTCGATGCCGGGGGTCTTGTCTGCGGCCAGCAGGTTCTTGGCGATCTTGTGATGCACCTTGCCGTAGCCGGTCTCCTGATTAGCCAGGATGGCCAGCTCCTCTGCATGCTTTCTGGCGCAGGCACGCATGGCTTCGATGAGCTTGCCACGCTCCTCCAGGCTCATGTCCATGAGCTGCTGCTGGGCACGGATTGCGGTATCGATGGCGTCGTGTACGTCATCGAAGAGGCACTGCACGCTGCCCGAAGGGACGAAGCCGCCCGACTGCAGGCTAGTGCGTGTCTGCTCGGCGATCTGCCGAATTTGTTCTGTGGTTAATGCCATACGCTATCCTCAACTTTCCTTGGTGAATTTTTCGAAAATGCGGCTTCCGTTCAAATCAACGGAGTCGATAATTGCGACAATGCTTTGATCCACGGGCTTATTCTCCGTGACACAGGTCTGACGGGAGGAGCTGCCGCCTACCAGCATAACTACCTCTCCCTCACCGGCACCTACGGCGTCGATGGCTACCAGAAGGCCGCCCTTTTCCTGCCAGGTTTCGATATCGATGGGCTTGACCAACAGCAGCTTCAGGCCGTAGAGCTTTTCTGCCTTATTGGAGCTGACTACGGTTCCTTTGACTCTTGCTAACTGCATACTACCTCTCCTTCATATTGCAGGATCACGCCGCTGGTGAGCAGGGCGTCTCTGGCTGCAGGTGTGATGATTGCGCCCACACGGGCACAGATGGTTTTATCTTTGCGCTCGGCAGCGGCCAGTACATCGGCCTCGGTGACCAGGGTGGCACCCAGCTGCTCGGCGGCATCGGCGGTATAGTAGGGGCAGACGCTCACATCCATCTGGCGCAGGGTATCGATGGCGGAGGCCACACCCTCCAGGAAGGTGTTGCGCTTAAAACGGGGCGGATCGAAGTCCAGGTACAGCCGCACATCCTTCTTCCACAGGATGCTGCGCACCATGAGATAGCTGATGAGATCCCGATCCTCGCCACGGGACAGCTGGCCCAGCAGCTCCAGACGGGGGCCCACCAAAATCACGGTCTTGGCCTTAGTCACCCGATCCAGCAGCTCCCGCTCGCTGAGCTGGGAGGCATAGGTCACGGTCTCATCCTGCAATTCACATTTCTCTGTGAAGCAGATGGGGGTATAGCCCACGCCGAACTGCTTTTGCAGCAGCTTCAGCAGCTCCGCCGGATATGCCACCGGCGCTGCCAGCAAAACGAGAACCTGCTCCGGATGCTGCTTCTGCCTTTCCAGAGCCGCCACCCGGCGCACGACCTCAGCGACAATGGCATCTATTAACTTGTGTAACAGATCACGATCCATAAAATCGACCTCAACACATTAGGAATATACTTAGGGAAGAACCTCCATCATAGGGGAGAGGCCCATGGCGATGCAGTTGGCCTCGTCGGTATCGATATGAACCTCCATATCGTGACCCTTACCGGCACGAACCACCACCTGATCAAAGATCACGGCACGCTCGCCTTCGCTCCGAAGCTTGACCACCTGGCCGTCCTTCAGGCCAAAGAGCGCAGCCTGCTCGGAGGACAGATGCAAATGGCGGGCAGCGACGATGACACCTTCCTTCACCTCCGCAGAGCCTGCGGGGCCTACCAGGGTGCAGCCGGGGGTACCGGCGGTCTTGCCGGACATACGGACGGGAGGACGAATGCCCAGGGCGAAGGAGTCGGTCAGGGCGATCTCCACCTGGGTATCGGGGCGCTCGGGGCCCAGGACACGGACCTTCTGCAGCTGCCCCTTAGGGCCAACCACCGTCACCTGCTCCTTGCAGGCGAACTGACCGGGCTGGGAGAGCTTCTTGAACTCCTGGAGCTGATAGCCCTTGCCGAAGAGCTTCTCCACATCGGTTCTGCAAAGGTGGATATGACGGGCAGAGGAGGCGACGGGAACGAAGATCTTGCCGGTCTTGCGGAAAATGGCCTCGCTGACGGCCAGCTGGACACTTCTTTGTACCTGTGCCTTATCCATTTTCTTTCACCTGCTTCTTAATAATACCCTCGTAATAGGTCTTGGCAATGATGGTCTTGACATCCTCACGGGTAGGGCGCACCACATTGGTCTGGGTGGCGGTATCCAAAAGGGCATGCTCTGCCAGATAATCGATGTCCTTCATATCGAACTTGGTATCGCACAGGGCGGGGATCTTCACATCCTCAATGAGGCGGCGCACCGCATCGATGGCCTGACGGGAGGCCTGATCCACGGTCATATGATCCACCTTCTCGCCCATGGCCTGGGCAACCTCGGCCAGACGACCCATGCAGTAGGGGCGGTTGTACTCCAGCACTCTGGGGAGCATGATGGCATTGGCAAGGCCGTGGGGGATATTATAGTAGCCGCCCAGCTGATGGGCAATGCCATGCACCAGACCCAGGCCGGAATTGGAGAAGGCCAGACCTGCCATGTACTCTGCCCAGCACATATCCGTACGGGCATCCATATTGGAGCCGTCACGGACGGCCTCACGGAGGGACTCGGAAATCAGGCGGATGGACTCCATGGCAAGGGCATCGGTAAAGGGGGTGTGGGTATTGCAGATGTAAGCCTCAATGGCGTGGGTCAGGGCGTCAATGCCCGTGGAAGCCGTCAGAGAGGGGGGCATGCCCACCATGAGCATGGGGTCATTGAGGGCGATATGTGCAAGGGAGTTGGTGTCCACCATGAGGAGCTTGGTCTTGGCTTCCTCGTCGGTGACCACGTAGGCACGGGTACACTCGGAGCCGGTACCGGCGGTGGTATTGACAGCGATAATGGGTGAGCCGTGCTTCTTGGACTTGTTATAGCCGTTGTAGTCCTGGATCTTGCCGCCGTTGGCGGAGAGAATACTGACCGCCTTGGCCACGTCAATGGGAGAGCCGCCGCCAATGGCGATAATGGCATCACATTGATTCTTCTTATAGAAGTCAAATGCCTCATTGACGATACGGACGGAGGGATTGGGCTCCACGCCGTCGTAGATCACATAGTTGACCTTGGCATCGTCCAGAACAGCGGTGACCTTACCGGCGGTGCCGGTCTTGACCAGACCCTTATCCGTTACCACAAGAACACGCTCTGCATTCAGGCGGCGCAGGAAGTAAGGGATCTTCATAATACCGTCCCGACCGATCAGGGTGTGCCGGGGCTGATAGAGTTCAACAATTCCTTTATTTTCCATAATTCGTTCTCCATTTCAAAACGCTCAAAATCGCTCATAATTATTTCTTCTTTTCATTCTTTAACATCATCCCACAAAAACTTTGGAATGTCAATAAAAACAGTTTCCCTTTTCATTTTTTCGTCATTTTGTACAATAGCAAGGCGTATATTTTGTTGATGTTGTGAGAGAATTCAAAAGCGTCAAGCACTACCGAAGCTCGGCTTCAACAGTACTTGACGCTAAATCGCTCATTTTCGCTCAAATTATTCATCCAGCAAGGTGCAGGAAATTCCTTTTTTTGCATAGAACTCCGCAAACTTCTGGGGCATATTCCTGGTGCTGATGACACGGCAGAGCTTATCGGGGGGATAAACCGTGGCAAAAGCGCTGCGGTCAAACTTGGCGCTGTCCAGAAGCATATACAGACGACGGGTCATACGGGACAGGAGCGTATAAAGACCGGTGCGGTTCTTATCCTGCACCGTGTAGCCACGCTCCAGATCCATGCCCTCGCAGGTCAGGAAAACTTTGTCGAAGAAATAGCCACGCAGGGTCTGGCTCAGATCCGTATCCAGGGTCTCGATGTAATGCTTGCCGATGTGAATATCACCACCCAAGAGGGTAACGGACACATTGGGACACTCCGCCAGCTCCAGCACCGCCGTGACAGAGGTGGTGACCACGTTGAGCCGCTCCACATTGCCCAGGAGGGCTGCCAGCATATTGCAGGTCTTCCCTGCCCCGATGAAGATGGACTCCCCGGGCTTCACCTGGGCGGCCGCCTCCATGGCGATGAGCTGCTTCTCAAGATCGATCTCGTCCACGATCTCCGTGCCGCTCATGTAGCGCTTTTTGGGCTTTTCCGGCAGATGGAGACCACCGTGGCTGCGCTTGGCAAGTCCCTTCTTCTGGATCTCGTCAAAGTCACGGCGAACTGTGGCAACAGAAGCGCCGGTAATCTCGCAGATATGGTTCATGGACACAGAGCCCTGCTCCTTCAGAATGTCCAGAATCTGTTTTTCTCTCTCCCAGTATTTCATTTGTGATCCCTCCGTGCATTTTCGCTCATTATCGCTCATTTGTAGTATAGCACGGGTGTTTATCTCTGTCAAGTGGTTCCAGATAAAAATAATTCATCCAGCGTTCCGAAACGATAGCCCAGTTCCTTCCAGCGACCAAGCAGGTCGTTGAGGATATTGGCATTGGTTTTAGATGTGCTGTGGAGCAGCACCACAGCGCCGTTGTGGATCCGTGGGATCAGCTTGGAGAAGGCCTCCTCCGAGGTGGGCTGGGCATCGTTCTGCCAGTCCACATAGGCTAAACTCCAGAACACCGTGCGGTAGCCCAATTCCTGCGCCATTTTCAGGTTTTCCTCGCTGTAAATACCCTGGGGCGGACGGTAGTATTTGGCAAGGGGCACTCCGGTGATCTGCGTATATAAGTCCTCCAGAGATTGCAATTCCTTTTGAAAGGTCGCAGGGTCGGAGATTTTGGACATATCGTAATGATGATAGGTATGGTTGGCCACGGTATGCCCCTCGGCCTGCATCCGCTTGACCAGCTCCGGGTTCTGCTCCAGGTAGTTCCCCACCAGGAAGAAGGCCGCCGGTACTTTTTGCTCCTTCAGAATGTCCAGAATCTGTGCCGTGCAGCCGTTTTCGTAGCCTGCGTCGAAGGTCAGGTAGATGACCTTCTCACTGTCGCTCCCCACATAGGCGGCATCGTATTGCGCCAGTTGGCTGCTGTCAGCATTCCCCACCGGTGCCTCTCCCGCCTGCCGGAAGCTCAGACCCCAGGAGCCTGTGGGAAGGATATCCGGCTCCCCTCTCCGCTGCAGTGCAACGAAGGCAAAGAAGAAAAGAAGCCCCAGCCCCAGAAGGATGGGCAGCTTCCTGCGCAGCTTGTTCCACATATAAAAATCACCTCGGTCAAGCATATGCCTGACCGAAGTGATAAAATGCTTCAGGGATTTTTCGCTTTGTTATAGTCCAGGGGTTTTGCGTCGCATTTGCGGACAAAGAAAGAATTGATATCGATGGAAAATCGATCTCCCACAGAAAGAGGACGGATATCCGGATTGTACAGGCGGAGAAGATTTTCCCCGTCCTGCAAAGCTGTCACGGAATAGGTATAGGATTGGCCGAATTGATATCGCTTATAGGAGAAGGTGATGCTGCACTTTGTTTCGTCCAGGGTGTACTCCAGCCCGTCATAGATGTTCTTCAGGCGTAGGGACTCCACAAACTGCTTTTCATCCATTGGGATGCTGTAGAGGAGCTCCCGTTTGGTGAAATCATGGTTATTCGCATAAGATCCTTCCTGCACCTGCCTGCGCATTTTCGGAATTACAATCAGCAACACTACACCGACGATCAGTTGCACCAGAATAGCGGAATAGATCACTAGTTTCATAGCATACTCCTCCCTTATGATTATTATATCACATTCGGCAACCTACAACAAGCAGCAAATGAAGATTTATAATGACGGCAGACGTTTTTTGTGCTATAATGTCCCCGAAGGGAGGGATACTGTGATCCGAAAAGCCTATGTGGAAATCACCAATGCCTGTAATCTGGCCTGCGAATTCTGCCACGGGACCAAGCGCCCCATTCACTTTCTCACAGAGGCGGAATTTCGTCATGCCGCAACGCAGGCGAAAAGCTTTGCTGATTATCTCTTCTTCCACCTCATGGGAGAGCCGCTGCTCCATCCAAATTTGGAGCGTTTTCTGGAGATCGCCGGGGAGCTGGATTTCCCCGTGATCCTCACCACCAACGGCACTCTTCTGCCCCAAAAGGCAGAGATTCTTCTGAATACCAAAAAGCTCCACAAGGTCAGCATTTCTCTGCACTGCTATGAAGCCAACCAAATGGGCATCTCTCTGGAGGACTACCTGCAGGGCTGCTTTGATTTCTGTAAAAAAGCGGGGGATCGTGGCATCTATGCCGTGCTGCGACTCTGGAATCAGGGAGGTGCCGACCGCCTGAACGAGAGAATTTTAGCGGCGCTGGAACGCTTTTTCCCCGAACCCTGGGTGCAGACCCGTTCCGGTCACCGGGTGTATGACCATGTGTTTCTGGAGTGGGGTGAGCGCTTTGACTGGCCGGATCCGGAGGCCGAGGTGCTGGGCGAGAACCATGGCTGCTACGGCCTGCGGGATCAGATCGGCATCCTCTCCGACGGCACGGTCGTCCCCTGCTGTCTGGATGCCGAGGGCGGCATTCCCTTGGGCAATGTTTTCCGTCAGGAGCTGTGTGAGATCCTGGCAAGTCCACGGGCGGTGGCGATGAAAAAGGGGCTGCAAAACCGCCGTGTCACCGAGGAGCTCTGCCGCCGCTGCGGCTACGCACATCAAAAACAATATTAATCATGTAAGGAGAATTATAGGATGAAACGATTTTTGAGTCTGTTCCTTGCCCTGGTACTGCTGCTGGGCGTGATCCCCTCCGCTGCCGCCGCCGATTTTACGGATGTACCGGAGAACAGCTGGTACCGTGATGCGGTGCAGTATGCGGTGAATATGGGTCTCATGAAGGGCATCAGCGACAGTCAGTTCGCCCCCGAAACCTCCATGAGCCGTGCCATTCTGGTCACCGTCCTGTGGCGCTATGCCGGCAGCCCCAAGGAGGGCATCAATAATTTTAATGATGTAACAAACGGTCTGTGGTACACCGATGCCATCGCCTGGGCTGCGGAAAATGGAGTGGTCACCGGCGTGGGTAACGGCAAGTTTGACCCCGACGGCTCCGTGACCCGTGAGCAGCTGGCGGTAGTGCTGTACCGCTACAGCAATGCCGAGGGCATCGACACCTCCGGCCGCAATAGTCTGGACAGCTTCCCCGATGCCGCCAAGGTCAGCCCCTGGGCAGCAGATGCCCTCTCCTGGGCGGTGGCTGTGGGTATGATCAACGGCATCGGCAGCGGCTCTCAGGCCAGCCTTGCTCCCCAGGGCAGCGCCACCAGAGCCCAGGTCGCCGCCATTCTCATGCGCTACATCCTCAATGTCTGCAACGCAGGCTGCGCCCACAGCAAGAGCATCATCGTCAACGAAGTGGCTCCCACCTGCACCACCGACGGCTACTCCGGCGATGTGATCTGCGCTACCTGCGGCTATATGCTCTCTCAGGGTAAGACTCTCAGTAAGCTCTACCACGATTACGATGCCAACGGGGTCTGCATCAACTGCGGTCTCCGTGCCAACTCTGAGTCCATCGACGTTGCAGGAAAGACCTACTCCCTGGGCATGACGAAGGCGGAGCTGATCGCTCTGGCAGGTAACCCCGATGAGCTCTTCCCCGTTGCCGCCGGTTATGATTGGTACGTATTCGGCAGTGATGATTATCAGGATTTCTTTATGGCCGGTGTTTATGAAGACACCGTTGTCTCCCTCTGCGCCACCGGCGTTGGCTTCACCTACCGTGGCAGAGGCATGGGCGATGAGATGCCCGATGTGGCTGCCAACGAATGCCGCATGCAGCTGTGTATCGACAGCAATGACAACAACATTTTCTATGCCGTGCAGCTAACCAATATGAGCTATGTTGACCAGCGCAATTACAATGCAGATACCCTGTGGGGAGAGGGCAAGGCCAATTTCCACCTGACCAATGCTTTCCGTGTCTACCACGGCTTGGGCATTCTGAAGTGGAGCGAGCTGGCTGTAACCTCCGCCAGACTCCATAGCCAGGATATGGCCGACAACGACTACTTCTCCCACTACAGCCAGGATGGCCGTAACCCCGGCGACCGCATGCTGGAGCAGGGCATCAACTGGTGGGGCTGGGCAGAGAATATCTGCGCCGGTTACCGTTCCGGCTTTGCGGCCTATGACGGCTGGGTGAATTCCGAAGGTCACCGTTCCAATATGCTGGCGGACTTCCTGGAGTCCCTGGGTGTCGGCTTCGCTGTCAACAGCGATTCCACCTCCTTCATCTACGCAACCCAGAACTTCTATTCCGACTAATGTGGATAGCACAAAAAGCAGCTGCCTCCGATCGTGGAGGCAGCTGTTTTTATGGATACAATGTGCGCAGAGGGCAAGTGGATGCCAAGCAGCCTAGACCTTACGGCAAAGAACGAAAAACCGATAGATTTAATAAGAGTCAAATTGATGTTTATCGAACTGTTTGCTTCCGCCCAAAACCTCATTGCCAATAGAGGTACAGGCTACCGAAAAGCCATGTCATTGCGAGGAGGGCGTAAGCCCGACGTGGCAATCTTGCACGCTTTCCCCGCCATATAGAAGCTGCTTCGGCGAAATCGAAGGTTGGTTGGCGGTTCGTCCCTATATCGAGCGTCTTTTCAAGTCGTCGCTTCCTCCCATGAGATTGCCACGGCTCCCGTGGGGAGCCTCGCAATGACATAGCGGAATATGAAACCTTGCTCATAGCCTGAAAATCATCCTAATACGGGCGGCTTTGGCTGCAGCAAACTGTTCGACAAATTTCTGTTTGACAGGCTAAATATTCAAAATCCGTGCCGGAGGCACACCTCAGTTTTTAGTCCTTAGCTCTTAGCTATTAGTTCCTAAACAGCCCGGTAAATTTCTGCTTGACTATCGCTTAGCTGCCAGATCGTGTTTCAGGATCTTCTGAAACCTTGCAAAGAAAACAACCGTCGTGACCGTGGCGGCCAGGATATCGCTGATGGGCTCTGCCAGGAAGACCGCAAAGACGTGATTGTTGATAAAATTCGGCAGGACATAAATCAGCGGGATCAGTAGAATGAGCTTTCTGAGGCAGGCGAGGAAGAGGCTGATCTTCGCCTGTCCCAGAGCCACAAAGCTCTGCTGGCAGCTGATCTGGAAGCCCAGGGAGAAGATGCCTGCCATATAGATCCGCAGCGCCCGGGCCGCATAATCTGCCAGGGCAGCATCGTCGGTGAACATCCCGGAAAAGACCCTGGGCAGCAGCAGGATCGCTGCCCAGCAGAGGCCGCTGAAGCAAATGCAGGCAAAAAACTGGCACTTAAACGCCTCTTTTACCCGCCCGGGATTATGAGCGCCGTAGTTATAGCTGATAATGGGCTGGCCGCCCTGGCAGATCCCCTGTAAAGGCATCACCACCAGCTGGCAGACGCTTGTGACGATGGTCATAGCACCTACGGCAATATCGCCACCATAATCGGAAAGACTGGATGTAAAGCAGATCGAAAGAATACTCTCCGTCGCCATCATCACAAAGCCGGACACGCCCAGCGCCAAGCAGGGGAGAATGATCCCGGCATTGGGACGGAAATACTTCACCTTCAGGCGCAGGATGGTCTTCTTGCTAAAGAGGAAACACAGCACCCACGCAGCGCCCACGGCCTGACTCAGTACCGTAGCCAGGGCAGCGCCCTTTACGCCCAGATCCAGGAGGAAGATAAAAATGGGGTCTAAAACAATATTGATCGCAGCTCCGATCACCGTGGTCAGCATGCTGATCTTCGCAAAGCCCTGGGTGGTGATAAAGGGATTCATACCCATGACGGTCTGAACAAAAACCGTACCGAGAATATAGATCCTGGCATATTCCACTGCATAGGGCTTAGTGACTTTGCTGGCACCGAAGAGCTCCAGCAGCTGGGGCGCAAAAATGTAGAATACGACCGTCAGAACCACAGACAACGCCATCAGCAGCGCAAAGCAGTTGCCCATGATCTTTTCGGCGGTTTGATTGTCCCGTTTGCCCATGAAAATGGCGGCTCGGGGCGCACCGCCGGAGCCTAACAGCAGGGCAAAGGCATTGATCAGCATCAAAATGGGCATAAACAGACCTGCGCCCGTCAGAGCATCCGCACCGATTTCCGGAATATGGCCGATATAGATGCGGTCTACGATGTTATACAGCAGGTTAATGATCTGGGCAACCACCGCCGGGATGGCCAGCTGCGCCAGAAGACGGGGAACTCTTGCCTGTCCCAGCGTCTGAGCGTTTTGATTCACTTTCGTTCCGTTCCTTTCTGCGGAGGCATCACAGGAAAATGGCAGGCATCTTATAGCCGGAGGCATTTTCCCGGAGCATCCCGGTGATCCATGTCATAAAGGGCGCAGGCAGGCTGCGGCACTGCACCGGGCAGAGCTGCACGCAGCGCAGGCAGTTAATGCATTTCTCATTGTCTGTTAAATGGGGCTTGTCCATAGGAATTGCGCCCACGGGGCAAGCTTCTGCACAAAGGCCGCAGCCGATGCAGCTTTCCTCTGCCACGGGATGGAAGGCCGAGGGCTTGGGCTGCAAATAGGGTCTGTTCCCGGGGACGGTAACCGCTGTGGGATTGTCCAATTTCGCCAATACATCTGCCGCAAACTGACGGGCGATCTTCTGATCCTCCGCATCCGGCCGACCGGCGGCCACGGAGCGTACAATGGAATGCTCCGCAATAAAGGCCGCTCCTGCGATCACAGAGAAGTCCTTGGCCTCCAGGGTATCCACGGTCTCCAGTAGGGCATCGTCGAATTCCCGATTGCCGTAGACCGCAACCGCAATGGCCTTCTGCCCATTGCCTTGAAGCATGGATAAGCGCTCCAGAGCGATCCGAGGCATACGGCCGGCATATACGGGAAGCACCGCCATCAGAAGATCTTGCTCCTGTAAAACCATGGCTGTGACTTCTTTCGTCAGATCTACCTCCGTCACGGGAAGGGAAAAGCCAGCGGCAATGGCATCTGCCACCTTTTTTGTGCCGCCGGTGGGGCTGAAATGGGCAACGATCAGTTTCTTAACTTCCATGCTCTGAACCTCCTGAGATTATTTGTAGTGCATCTCTACGGTCTGCTCGCTGACAAAGCCCTGAGAAGCACCGCTGACAGTGATTTTATGGGCGGCAAAATCCTTGCCGATCATAGAAGTCAGACGCACCCCATCGCCCAGCGCCGTCAGCGCCTTGGCGATGTTGTAAGCCACACCGGACACAGCGGTATTAATGCCGAAAAAGGGATAGTCAATGGGATAATAGGGAATGGGAAAACCACGAACAGCCGCAGTGGTTTCTGAATTTACAAGACCGCTCACGAGAATATTCATTTCTGCCGTCCTTTCCATGGGGGTATTCTGCAATTCCATTATACACCTTTGGTAATCACTTTGCAAAGGATTAATTTCGGGGCCTCCGTTGACAGAATGAAAGAAAAAAGCGCACACATGATAATTTTGTCAAATGTAAGATAAAAACTTGAAATTCCGTATAATTTGTGATATAATTTCCACGTTTATAAAATGGGATTTTTCTAAGTTATTTTAAGGTTTCTCTGTAAAAGAAATGATCATAATGTATGATATTTAACGTTTTTTACTTAGTTTTTCCGTGAAAATCCTTTTGCAAGACCTGTTTTGCAAAAAACAAATGATTTTTGCAAAGGGTAGGGAAGTGATACTCTATGAAACGTTTCAATCAAATATGGGTTTTTCTGCTGATCCTCTGCCTGGTGGGCTGCAGCGGCGGGGCGGAGGCGTCTTTGCCGTCGGTGGATCTGCCTTCGGAGTCGTTGCCCTCAGAGGGGGAGATTATCTTTGACAGCAGCGTCTCTACGGAACATTCCGTTCCAACGGAGGAGAGCGCCGTAAATACAGATCCGACGGGGACAAGTTCTGCAAGCGATTCCGAGCCGTCGACCACCGAAGGAGTTACAGAGGAACCCCCGAACACGGAACTTCAGGACAGCACCGCCCCCAGCCATAGCGACGAAGCGCCGCCTGAGGTTTCCACCCAGATGCCCACTTATGCAACCGTTCCCCCCTCGGAGGATGGTTCCGTGGAGCTGCGGGAGGGAAAGCTGAGTTTCAGCTCCTGCGGCCGTTATTCCGGCGCTTTTGTGGAGGACGGCTCCGATCGTCCGGTGGAAAATGTGGCTGCCATCCTGGTCACCAATTTGACCGGCGACTATCTGACCTATGCGGCGCTGCAGTTTGAGATCAACGGCGAGGCGGCGACCTTTGTTGTCACGGGACTTCCGGCAGGGGAGTCTGCCTGGGTGCTGGAGTACAATGCCCTGCAGATCGACTCCGGTGCCAGTTTCGTGGCTTTGGACTCTGCCATGCAGTTTATTCCCACGGAGAGCCGGGACAAACTGGAAGTCATATTCCGTGAGGGCCTCCTCTCGGCCAAAAATCTGACAGATCAAACATATATAGACGGCTATGTCTACTATAAGCGCCTGCATACGGACGGCAATTACCTGGGCGGTATCACCTATCGGTCAAGCATCGGCGACCTTGCCCCGGGCGATACCGTTGAGGTCACCGCCGGACACGCCGGAGAGGAGCTCTGCCGTGTGGTGCGCATCACGCAAAATACAGAAGAATGATTATGAGATTTCTGAAGGGAGTACAGTGAGATGAGAATGAAGCTAAAAAGAGTAATATCGTTCCTGCTGGCGCTGGTCATGATAGCGGCGCTGCTGCCGGTTACGGATATTTTTGCGGATACGGCCGGCCTTTTCGAGTATAACATTGACCTGGTATCCAACCCGGCTATCGGAATTCTCCGAGTCCAAGGATGGGCATACTTTGGATGGGATTCCGAGAAATCCTTTGAGGTGCATGTTTATGTGGGCGGCCCTACAGGCACTGCGGGTGTGGAAGGCTTTCCTCTTTTAGCCAATCTTCCCCGTCCTGACGTGAATACTGCGTTTAACATCAGCGGTGATCACGGCTTTGCAGCCGATCTTCCGATTTCCGGAAAATATGGCACGCAGCCTGTGTACTTTTATGCAGTTTACGGCGATACAGTCCAGCAGCTTGGCGATCCCCGTATGGTCTATATTTCTCCTCCCGATCCTCCCTACGGCGATGCCTACTGGAATCTGTCGCAGTACGACTACTGCCCCAATATCCCCGACGGTGTCTATCGTATTTCCTCTGCTGCCAACCCCAATTTTTCCTTTGATATGACAGACGGCAGCGTGAATCATGGCGCTAATCTGCAGCTTTACCAAAATCTTGCAACGGATGCCCAGCTCTTCCACCTGCGCCGTATCTCCCAGGTGGATGTGCAGACCGGCAACGGAGCCCTGGAAAAGCGCACGGTTGTCTCCTTTATGAATATCAAGTCCCAGCATTTCCTGGATAAGGACATCGGCAGCCATAATGTACATCAGTATGGCGACCTGCCGGATAATGCATACCGGCAGTGGATCCTGCACAATAACGGCGACGGCAGCTACAGCTTTGAGTCTGTGGTGCAGCCCGGGTTTTTTATGACCATTGACGGCGGCGTGATCCAGAATAAAGCAAATATCTGTGTTGCGCCTCCTGATTCCAATGGAACTCCTACCCTTTATCAGAAGTTCTACCTGAATTCAGAGTACGTCCACGGGGATAACCGATTGAGCGCTTTAACCGGCTACCTCAAAACCGGGCAGAATCGCTTTTGTGTCTCCACCGCCGCTTCCTATACGGATACCTACGTACTTGACATATGTGATTCAAGCACAGCAGAAGGAGGCAAGGCGCAGATTTGGACGGCTGATGACGGTGTATCTGCCGAGGGCAGCATCTATATGCAGCAGGTTTTTGACATCCAGGAGGACGGTCAGGGCTGGTATACCATCCGCAACATCAATTCCGGTCTGTACCTTGCAGCCGCCAGCGGTGCAGCAGGGAAGCATATGGATGAGGTGCAGCAGTGGAATACTGCCGGAGATGCTGCCAAATGGGCCTTTGTCCCCAGAGTTCGCAACGACAATACCCTTAGCTACTGGATCGTCAACAAGGCCACGGGTCTTTATCTGCTCCGTTTTGGAAATGAAAATGGCAATCTGATTTATTTATGCTATCTTGACAATTCCTCGGTGGTTGAGTCTGACTGGCGCTCCTGGGGCTTGAAGAGCTGCGTTAGCATTGCTGATGTTGGCACCATAACCAATGGTGCCACCGGTGTTGCCGCAGATCGCTTTGATACCACCGATACCATCAATCTTCCCATTAAAATCTATGATTACAACGATGACGGCATGCTCTTTGAGTATTCTCTGAATACTTTGAAGGATAACGGCGCCTTTACCCTGACCCACGCCAGTGATACCCCCAACTACACTTCCTGGGCGATCGGTCAAACCACGACCGGAGCGGGAAGCTTCCCGGATACCAATGCTTCCGGCCAAACTTACTTTATCGGTGACGGCAAGTTCTGGACAGCCTCCCCTGATCAGCTGAATCGCATCTATGCCGTCAATCGGGATAACGCAACGGCTGATATTGATCTTCAGTATCTGTCCGACTATCTGAACTACAGCTTCTACGGCGAAATGACCACCGGTAATGCGACCATGGGTCTGCTGAAGCCCACCCTCCGGGAGGTGGATGGGTATATTCTCCCGCAGTACAATGACGAGGTGGTTGCCTACATTGCGGATCTGCTGGAGAAAGTCCTGCCTGTCAGAGAAAGCTGGGACGGGAATATGGACAGTCTTGCAAGCATCCAGGATATTCCTTTGGGCACGGTGCTGGAGGGCTACGACAAGGATGTGGCAGGTCTCCTGATCGAGCAGCTCAATGCCAGTAACAATACGACTCAATTGCCCCGATACAGCACAGATCCTGCTACACGCAGAGGCCAGATCTATGATAATCTGGTGACGACCTATCAAAAGGAAGAGCTTCTCATCGGTACCTGGGAGGAGTGTAAGGCTGCGGTCAGCAACTATACCGATGCGGCCTACTTCCTTTTGAACAACCTTTTCTATCCCGGCTCCTATAATATGCCCCAGGATAAGTTCGACTATCTGGTGCTCTCCAAGGCAGAGCTCTCCAACGGTAAGAGCGCTTATGTTTTCGACTCCAACTTCTCCACTACCTATAACTATGTGGAGAATGTAACCGAGAGCGCTGTGGAGTACGATTTTGATGCAAGGACCATCTCCAACAGTAGTATGCTGGGCAAACCGGAGCTCCGTGCGCTCCTTACCACCATTGGCGGACCGTATTTTACCTTCCTGCCTGTTTGGGAAGCGGAGAACGTTCAGAAGGATTTCTACAACGTGTATACGGGATCCTACGAGAGTAAGAACTACAACTATGTTCTCCAGTGCAGCGGTGTATTCACCTATACGGAAAACGATGGGCTGTTCTTTGACTTCGCAGGTGACGATGACGTTTATCTCTTCATCAACGGCCAGCTCGTCCTGGATATCGGCGGCGCTCATGCCATCACCACGGTGAACATGAATGTGAACGACTATGTCTATGCCGCCAGAGCCGCTGTTGCCGCAGGCTCTACCAATCCCCGTGACCTGGCGCTGGCGCTGGAAGACGGCGAAGACTACTCCTTCGACTTCTACTACATGGAGCGCCATACCTCCGGCGCCAATATGCGTATTGCCACCAATATCCGTGTCTCCGACCCCAATCTGAAGACCGAGAAGAAGGCATATCAGAACGGTCAGGAACTGAACAACGGCGGTCTGGTCAATACAGAGGAGAATGTGGAGTACAGCTTCGTGCTCTCCAATCCCGAAGATTCCCTTGCAACCCTCTATCATCTCAGTTTCTCCGATGCGAAGCTGGGTGTGACCATCGACTCAGTGAACGGCCTCGCCGTCACCGGCGACAAGACTCTCAACAGCCGGGGTAACACCCTGACCGCAGCGGATCTGAAGGTCTACTTTACCAACCAGAAGGGGAGTACTCAGGAAGTCAGCCTGGACGGCACAAACGACGGCCTGAAGAACTATCTGGCACAGATCAACGGCAACGGCTTGCTGCCCGGCTGCTCTGTGGAGATCCGAGGCATTTTCTATAATATTGAGGACAGCGATTTCGTCAGCGGCCGCTTTACCAACACCCTGCAGGTCACTGCAAATCAGGAGGCAAACGGCCAAGGCGATACCTATCAGGCCAGCGATAATATGGTGCTGTGCGTTGCCTCCGGCCCTCAGTACTATCAGTGGAGCGACCACAGCCTGGAGCTGAGCGTCGAAGAATTCACCGCTGATGTCAATGAGCTTCTGACGGAGGGCAGCGCACTTCTGGAGCAGATCGCTCCTGCAACCTCTCTGAACAGCGTAACCAAGCTGGAACTCTGCGATATGAAGGGCAATGTGATCCACAGCAGCAATGCTACTGCCGATGAAGCCGGCATTTCCCTGAAATACAGCAAGCCCGGTAGCTATGTGCTTTATGTGAAGGTTACGCAGAGCGATAACAGTACGGTGATCATTCCGCTGCAGGTGAATGTAGTAAATGTGGAAGACAGCGTCTTTGTCCTGGACTACGGCCTCAAGGTCGATCTGACCGGGGAGCTTACTGCCAAGGACAGCCTGTCCGTTGCCGGTAAGAGCACGGAATATGAATTCGAGGCACTGACCGAGACCGTACCCGGCTATGAGAATAATCACATCACCTTCTCCGACGGCAAGCAGGAAATCAACGGTGCTTACGGCCGCTACCTGTTGCAGGGCAATACGCTGGAGTATCATCCCGACGGCTTTATGGAAAGCGCAGAAAGCGTTTACCTTGCGGTTCGTGTCTATGAGGGTGATCCCGGCGAGAATGTTGGCACTGTTGACATCAACAAAGAGATCGAGATGTATAAGAAGATCACCGTCCTGCCTGCCAATGTGGTCTACTACGAGGATGATTTCCCCGCAATCAAGTATTACGGCAATGACGACGGAAAATCTGCCAATACCTTTACCGTGGACGGCCAGGGCAGCGGTGCTATCTACCAGTCCACAGACCAGTCCGGTGCCTACGGTTACGACGATGCCTATGCAAGCGGAACCACCCAGAGCGGCACCTCCGCCCATGCCATCAAGATCCTGGATTCCGATGTGGCAGCAGAGTTCACCTTTGTGGGTACCGGCTTCGAGCTGATCAGCCGCTGCATGGATGCGGATAACAGCGTCATTTACCTGGATGTATTCAATGAGCAGGATTCCCTGATCAAGCGTATCCCCGTTATTCTGGAGTACGATAATCTGTCCATCACCAATGGCACAGAGGGCATTTATCAGGTACCCGTAGTCAAGGTGGATGATCTGGCTCACGGTACATATAAAGTACAGATCCATGGCATTCCCGTCTACCTGAAGGATGAGGATGGCAACTTTGTTAAGGATGATGCGGGCAACTTTGTGATAGACAAAGATAATGCCCCCACGCTGTATATCGATGGCCTGCGTGTCTATAATGCTCTGGCCATGACCGATCCCGACCGTGATTACTATGCAGACGGCGAGGCCACAGCCAGCTTCCTTGAGATCCGTGATCTGATCCTGGAGGGCAAGGCTACGGTGGTCAGCATTGACGGGAACAGCTATTCCATTACCAGCGGCATCAGCACCTTCACCGAAAACCGCAACGGCGCCCTTTATCCCGTTGACACCTTTACCATCACCAGTGTCTCCAATGTGGGCTACTTTGTCGCTGCCAATGCTGAGAAGAGTAACCTTTTAGGTCTCTACACGAAGAGCAATCAGCCCGGCAACAATCAGTTTGAGTTCAGCTTCGCCAAGACTTTGAATAACAGGGATTACTTCTATATTCACTTCAAGTCCGGAGAGACGGAGCAGTACCTGAAGAAGAATGAGGACAGCAGCCTTTCCTTGCAGGCGCTGGATTCTGAGAATGACAGCAGTTATCTCTGGGAAATCAGCTATCTGGATGTGGAAGGTGGCATTGTCACTATTACCAATTACAATGGCGGTCATCTCAGCGTTTCCTCTGTGGATACCGCAGCAAAGACCGGCGAGATCGCAGTGATCAGCACCGACAGCCTGACCGATCAGCAGAAATGGGAGCTGGGTTCTGTGCCCTCCACCGAGGTCTTTACGGGCAATACGGTGACTTCGGTCAATGACTATCTGGTCTTCGGCCCCAACAACGAGCTCTATCTGGACGGAGTCAACAGCTCCCAGGCGGTGGCCTTCTACTTCACCCCCGACGACCTGCCTGAGACCACCACGATGATCCAGGTCGGTGTACACGTGCTCAATGACGGTCGCCTCTTTGGCGATGACGGCACACTGAGTAACCCCGGCAGTCTCTACCAGAGCGCCTATACCGAGATCCCCGGCTGGAAGGTGCTGGATGACAGCATCAAAACCTCCACGGAGCGCTACTATCCCATTGATCTCAGCCTTTGCAGGTTCGATGAAGAGAACAATCGCTATGAGGTGGTGCTTTACTGCGAGGACGGCTACCTCTCCTTCACCAATCTGAAGGTCTCCGGTGGCAGCATCCGTGTGGTCAACGGCCAGCTTGCAGACCTGCGCTACAATAACGGTGTACTGCAGCTCCTGACCTCTGTGGGCGCATCCCAGACCAAGACCTGGATGGCGGTCAGCAATCCCGGGGACTATGTGGACTTTGCCTCCCTGTCCCAGCAGATGAATGCCACCATCCTCTATGAGGCAGATGTGGACACCGGTGAATTTGTCCCCATTCTGCCGGATCCTGAGGATCTGGTGGTGCTGGTTGGCCGCTCCCTGTTGTTTAAGGACATTGTCAAGATGCGCTTCTATTTCAATATCTCTGCCACCGGCGTTGTTACCGCAACTCCCGAAAACAGCGGCCTGCTGGTCTGGACGGCAGAGGAGTATGCCGCCCTTGACAGTTACACCGTAGACACCGCAGGCCAGCAGATCCGTGGCCTGACCCACTCCGTCAACGGCTATTATGCCGATACCAAGGGTATTCCTGCCAAGAATATGGTGGATACCCTCTATGTCCGAGCCTATGTCATTCTGCCCGACGGCAGCTATGAGTACAGCGAGGTCACGGAATTCAGCCCCGTCATGTATGCACAGCTGATCCTTCAGAAGGAAGATGCTGCCGACACCATGAAGGAGCTGGCCATCGCTCTGATGAACTACGGCGCAGCGGCTCAGGTCTACTTCAACTACAAGACCGACACCCTCATGAACGCCTGGCTCACCGAGGAGCAGAGAGCCTATGATTGGAACAATGACATGATCAACGCTCTGCCCAAGGATACCTCCAAGTATCTCTACGCAGGTGATGACCGTATTGTCTGGCGAGGCGCCTCTGTGACCTTTGTGGGAGCAGTAAATCAGAACTTCTATTTCCAAATCCCGGAAGAACTGACGCAAAATGCACAGAAAATCGAACTGCTCTACTGGACCCAGAGCGATTATGATGCACTTTCTCAGCTGACGGTGGAGAATGCCAGAAAAGTCACCTACAGCCTTGAAGAGGGCAGAGCCGTGATTGAAGGCACAGCAGCAAAGGATCTGGGTAAGGCTTTCTACTTTGCTGTTCACATCGTTTACGAGGACGGCGAGGTATTCAGTGAAATCCATGTGGACAGCGCCCATGATTATGCAAGACGAGTCCTTTCCAGCGGCACCACTTCCGATGCCATGAAGGATCTGGCCAAAGCCCTTGTGTACTACAGCTGCAAGGCTAAGAGCCAGTTAGGAGGTTGAAATCGATGAAAAAACCATATTCGCATCCGGTCATTGAGATGGAAGACTTCCAGCTCATTCAGCAGATCACCTCCTGCGGTGCTTTAAAGATCAATCTGACCGATGCCGCTTGTGTTTTGACCTCTCCCTTCGCCACGGAGGAGATGAAACGTCTGGCCGCTGCAGGCTGCTTCATGGATGGTTGCAGCCTGCCTGTGACCGGCATGGACGTAGGCGACGGCTTTTGCGTCATGACTAATGTAAACGTAGCATTAACTTCTTAAACCATATCAGGAGGAATTATTATGAAGAAGTTTTTCAAGCCCGAGCTGCAGCGCCTGCCCTTTGATGTGGAGGATATTCTTACCACAAGCTCCGTGGATACTCCGGACTCCGGTACTCCGGCTCCCTTTCCCACCATCGACGAGGACGAAGGTGTCATAGTCTGATATTGACTCGGCAGTAACCCGGAGTGGTACGGCTGTAAAACAATTTTACAGGGCGGAGAAATGTCCGCCCTGTAATTGCATGTTATTGAGAAAAGAAGAAATAATCAGGAGGAAATACATAATGCGTCATTCCATTATCAAAGTGCTTGCGCTGGTTCTGTGCTTTGCGCTGCTTGCCTGCTTGCTTCCCCAGTTCTCCCTTTCTGCATCCGCAGCAGCGGAATACCCCAATACCCATGTTAATACCGGCAATATGGCAGCGGATATCGTGGCTGTTGCCGTCAGCCAGGCCGGTTATTGCGAGGGCTCTCTCTCCGGTAACCCTGCCTACGCCGGCTCCAATAACTATCAGAAATACGGTCAGTGGTACGATGCCAATGTGGATAACATCGGCGTGACCTATGCCGCCTGGTGTGCCGCCTTCGTCTCCTGGTGCGCCAATCAGGCAGGCATTCCCTCGGACATCATGTACTACCATGCTTACTGCCCCTATGGCGTGAATTTCTTCAAGAATCAGGGTCGTTTCCAGTATGCGGCCAGCCGTGGCGGCTCCTATATCCCCAATCCCGGTGATATTATCTACTTTGCCCCCGCAGGCAGCTCCACCTCCTCCCACGTGGGTATCGTCCGCTATGTTGCTGACGGCTATGTCTATACCGTGGAGGGCAATACCTCCGGTCAGAACGGCGAGGTCAACGAGGGCGGCGGCGTGTTCCTGAAGAGCTACTCTCTGTCTTACTCCAGAATCTATGGCTACGGCACCCCTGCCTATACCGATAACTCCGGCCATAATCCCATCGGCCAGATCGACAGCGTCACCGCCGAAGGGCCCGGCAAGATCAGAGTCCGTGGCTGGACTATGGACGAGGATGCCCTTTGGACGCCTCTGACGGTTCACATTTATGTGGGCGGAGGCCCCGGCGATGCCGGTGCAGAGGGTCATATTATCACCGCAGACCAGGTTCGAGAGGACGTGGGAGCGGCCTATCCCTTTGCCGGTAATTACCACGGCTTCGAGGCTGTGATCAGCACGGGCAAGAGCGGCTGGACGGTGGTCAATGCCTTCGGCATCAACCAGGGCAACGGTGATAACACCTTGCTTACCAACTCCGGCTGGATCGTGGATGTTCCGAAGGATACGGAGGCGCCCACCATCAGCGAGGTGGAAGTTACCAATGTCACGTCCTTTGGCTATACGGTCACTTGTACCGTACTGGATAATGTGGGTATTTCCAAGGTGGTTATGCCCACCTGGACGGAGGCCGGGGGACAGGATGATATCATCTGGGGTGATGCAACCACCTTTATCATCAAAGCATCCTATAATGTGAGCTTCTCCTCCCACAATTTTGAGTACGGCCATTACAACACCCATATCTATGCCTACGACCTGGCAGGTAATTATACCTCCTATCCCGTGATCGTGGATGTGCCAGCGGTTCTACCCGAAACACCTGCCTCCGGCACGGTAGAGGAGGATACTTACTTTATCTCCAGCGCAATGAATAAGAATTATGTTCTGGATGTATCCGGCGTTTCTACGGACAACAACGCCAATGTTCAGCTGTACTTTACTCTGGGAACCTCCCCCAACCAGATGTGGAAAATCAGCGATCCCGATGGGGATGGTTACTATACCATCATCGCCCAGCACAGCGGCAAAGCCCTGGATGCAGCCGGTGGCGGCACCACCGATGGCACCAATGTGCAGCAGTACGATATCAACGGTTCCGATGCCCAGCTTTGGCAGCTGGTAGATAACGGCGACGGTACCTATCGCATTTTGAACAAGCTCAGCGGACTGGCACTGGATCTCACAGACGCAGTGCTGGCGCTTGGTCAGAATATCCAGCTTTACAGTCCCAACGGCACGCCTGCCCAGAGCTGGTATCTCATTCCCGCCGACCTGGAGGGACCTGAGATCTCCAATGTGGAATTCACCGAGATTTCCAATGCGGGATTCCGTGTCACCTGTACCGTAAACGACGTATCCGGCATTGAGAAGGTGGAATTCCCCGCGTGGACTTCCTCCAATGGAACCGATGACCAGATTTGGCACGCAGCAAGCATCAGCGGCAATACCGCCACCTGCTATATCCCCATTACCGAGCACAATTCCGAGCCCGGCTATTACGAACTGCATATCTACGCTACGGACACCGTGGGCAATACCTCCGCAGTCTCCACCTTTGGTGTGGATGTTCCCAATCGCATCGGCAACAGCCCTGTTAGCGGTACGATCGCAAGCGGTACCTATTTCATCGCTAATTGCCAGAACCAGAACTTTGTGGCTGATGTAGATGGTGTGTCTGCGGAGAACGGCGCCAATATCCACCTCTGGGAAACCCTGGGCGTGAACAGAAACCAGATGTGGGAGATCAGCGACCCTGACGGTGACGGATATTATACCATCGTCTCCCTGCACAGCGGCAAGGCCATGGAGGCTGCTGCCGCCGGTACCACCGACGGCACCAATGTGCAGCAGTACGAGCTTAACGGCACCGATGCCCAGCTTTGGCAGCTGATCCCCAATGATGACGGCACTTACTACATTGTCAATAAGAATAGCAATTTGGTGCTGGATCTTTTCTTTGGCGTGGTATCCAACGGCCAGAATCTCCAGACGCAATCTATTAATTTCTCCCCTGCACAGAGATGGTTCATTATCCCTGCAGAGCTCTCCGGCCCCGAGATCAGCAATGTGGTCTTCAGTGAGGTCACTTCCGAGGGCTTCCGCATTACCTGCACGGTATCCGACACTTCCGGCATCCAGAAGGTGGAATTCCCGGCCTGGACCGGTTACAACGGCCAGGACGATACCGCCTGGTATGAAGCCACCGTTACGGGCAATACCGCCACCTGCTATATCCCTGTCTCCAATCACAATTATGAGCCCGGCCATTATGATGTCCATATCTATGCCTATGACGGCTACGGCAACCGCTCCGGTGTGGTAACCTCCGGCGTGACCGTTCCCAACCGCATCGGCAATGAGCCTGTCAGCGGCAAGCTGGAAAATGGCACTTATTTCATTGCCAACGCACAGAATCAGAACTATGTTGCCGATGTGGAGGGCATCTCCACCGAGAACCTTGCCAATGTCTACCTCTGGGAGTGCATGCCTGCTGCAGCCAACCAGATGTGGCAGATCGTGGATGCAGACGGCGACGGCTACTACACTGCTGCGGCTCTGCACAGCGGCAAATATCTGGATGTAGACGGAGGCGTTGCTGCCAGCGGTACGGATGTCCAGCAGTACGAGGCTACCTACTCCGATGCCCAGCTCTGGCAGATCGTCCCCAATGACGACGGCACCTACTGCCTCTTCAGCAAGTGCGGCGGTTTTGCATTTGACCTGAACTTTGGTCTCCTGCAGAACGGTGCAGATATTCGTATCCATGAGGTCAATGGCTCTGTTGCCCAGAAGTGGTATCTCATTCCTGCCAAGCTCTCTGCGGACACTGCCCATGTCCATACCTATCTGGACTCCACCACAACGGAGCCTACCTGCACAGAGCCTGCCTATATCAGCTATACCTGTGCCAACTGTGCGGAGGTTTTCGTGGAGCACGGCGACCCCGCCACCGGCCACAGCCACAATTACAGCAACAACGGCGCTGACCACACCGTCACCTGCGCCAACTGCGACTATAACGTCACCGAGACCCATACCTACGAAAACGGCGCCTGCCTCTGCGGTGCAGTAGAAATCACAGAACCCACCGAGGTCAATGTGAAGTTCAGCCACACGGTCAGCTTTGACTCCGACCTGCAGATGAACTACCGCATCAAGTATGAGAACATGGCCGCAGCCGTTCCCAACTATGTCACCGAAGGCGCTTACTTGGTAGTAGAAAAAGACCGCTATCCCATGGGCGGGGGAGAGAAGACCGTCGAAACCGTGACCCTCTATCCCGATCTTGCTTCTGACCCCGACCGTATGCTCTTCAGCCTGAAGGGCATCCAGTCCGTGGAGATGGGCAGCGAGCTTCGAGCCGTGCTGCACTTCTTCGATGCCGCAGGCAGGGAGTATTATACGCAAATCGACACCTACTCCGTCCTGACTTATGCCCAACTCTGCTATGACAGCTACACCTATGAAGAGAAGCCGGAGCTCTACACCCTCCTCATCGATACCCTGAACTACGGCGCAGCCGCTCAGGAGGCCTTTGACCGCAGAGCCGATGAGCCGGTCAATGCCGGCATGGAGGCTTACCAGCAGTATGCCACCACAGAGCTCTCCGCTGAACTAAGCGACAGCAGAACCTATGTGGAT
>JAFUPG010000053.1 GCA_017481325.1 Oscillospiraceae bacterium | reverse complement strand
CTACTTTGTGGTCTATGTGGGCGAGGAAGTCGCCTCTCAGAACGTGGGCTACAGCGTAGAAGCCTATGTCAAGAGCAATATCAATTCCGGCGATGCAGCTCTGGCCGCCCTGGCAAGAGCCTGCATCTACTACGGCGACAGTGCCAAGGCCTGCTTCGGCTGATCGTATTCCAAGAAACCTGCACGGAACAGAAGCCTGTTCCGTGCAGGTCATCATAGATAGAGGAAAGGTGACACCTATGAGAAGTCTAAAGCGTTTTCTCTCTGCAATTTTGATTTTTGCGCTGGTACTGAGCCTGCTCCCGTCCCTTGCTGCTCCGCAGGCGAAGGCCGCTACGGGCTATGACCTGGGCTATGCCGGCGGCATGGCAGGTACCGGCACCATTCTCGCTCACGGCGTGGATATATCCGAGCATCAGGGCTCCGGTTTTAATTTCCAGAATCTGGTGGACAACGGCTATACCTATGTTATCCTTCGCTGCGGCTTTTACAAGCGCATGGACTACTGCTTCGAGGAATACTATGCGGCAGCAAAGGCCGTGGGTCTGAATGTGGGTACTTATTTTTATTCCTACGCTGCTACTGCAGAGGAGGCTGCGGCAGAGGCAGACCTCTGCCTGAGCTACATTGCAGGCAAGACCTTTGAATATCCTGTGTACTTCGACTTCGAGGACAGCACCGCCGGCGGTGTTGGTGGCAGCGGTGCCTATGACATCTGCATGGCATTTATGGATAAGATTGCAGCGGCGGGCTATCTGACCGGCCTTTACAGCTATGCCGCCTGGATCGACCCCAATTATTATGCCTGGGTTCCCGTGGACAGCATCTGCAGCCGCTATGAGTGCTGGATCGCCAACTATTATGACGGAACCTATACCTCCAATCCCAGAGGTGGCAACTACAGCACCACCTACGGCATGTGGCAGTATACCGACTCCAACTACATCGGCGGCGTTGGCCCTCTGGATACCAATGTCTGCTATAAGGACTACCCCACCATTGTCAAAACCTACGGCTTCAACGGCTACAGCTCCGGCAAAAGCCCTGTAGGCTATGTTGACGGTGTCTCTGTGGTGGGACCCGGTAAGCTCAGAGTCCGTGGCTGGACATTGGACGAGGATGAACTGACCACGCCTCTGGAGGTGCATGTCTATGTAGGCGGCGGCCCCGGCGACGGAAATGCGGAGGGGCATATTATCATGGCCAACCAGCTCCGTGAGGATATCGGCATAGCATATCCCGGAGCAGGCAGCTACCACGGCTTCGATGTAATACTCAATACAGGCAAGAGCGGCGATCAGGTGGTTAACATCTTCGGCATCAATGTCCGAGGGGGCAGCAATACCCTGTTGAACAATTCCGGTGTTACGGTCAATATCCCACCGGATACGGAGAATCCTGTCATCACCAACGCACAGGTCAGCGGTCTGTCGTCCTATGGCTATACCGTTACCTGTACAGTTTCCGATAACGTGGCCATTCAAAAGGTCACCATGCCCACCTGGACGGAAGAAGGTGGGCAGGACGATATTATCTGGGGTGAAGCTTCCGTCTCCGGAAATACTGCCACGCTTAATATCAGCTTTTCCTCTCATAACTTCGAGTACGGCACCTATCACACCCATATTTATGCCTACGATTTGGCCGGTAATATGGTAAATTATCCCCTGGTGATCGATGTTCCTCCTGTGCTGGCAGAGGAGCCGGTTACCGGCACTGTGGGACAGAACAACTATTTCATCGCCAGCGCCCTTAACCGGAACTATGTTGTGGATGTTGCTGCCGGCTCCACGGATAATGGTGCCAATGTACAGCTTTGGTATACCCTTGGTATTGCCAAAAACCAGATGTGGCAGCTCAGCGATGCCGACGGCGACGGTTACTATACCATTATCTCTCTGCACAGCGGCAAGGCCCTGGATGCAGCGGATGGCGGCACAACGGACGGCACCAACGTCCAGCAGTATGAGACCAACGGTACGGATGCCCAGCTTTGGAAACTGGTAGAGAACGATGACGGAACCTATTGTATCCTCAATAAACTGAGCGGTCTTGCGTTGGATCTGTTCTACGGTGTTCTTTCCAACGGTCAGAACATCCAGCTCTACACCGCCAACCAATCTGCTGCCCAGAAATGGTATCTCATTCCTGCGGATCTGACCGGCCCGGAGATTACTGATGTGGTCTTCAGCGAGGTCACTTCCGAGGGCTTCCGCATTACCTGCACGGTGAATGATCTTTCCGGTATCGAAAAGCTTGAATTTCCTGCCTGGACAAGCTATAATGGTACTGATGATCAGAAGTGGCACGCAGCTACCTTAAGCGGCAATACCGCCACCTGCTATATCCCCATTACTGACCATAATAAAGAACCCGGCTACTACGAGATCCATATCTATGCCTATGACAAGCTGGGCAATTCCTCTGGCGTTCCCACCTTTGGTGTCGACGTGCCCAATCGGATCGGCAATACAGCGGTGGATGGAACAGTGGTCAACGGTACTTACTTCATCACTACTTCGCAAAACCAGAACTACGTGGTGGATGTAGAGGGCGTTTCTACAGAGAACGGTGCCAATGTCTACCTCTGGGAGACTCTTGGCATCAATACCAACCAGATGTGGCAGATCGTGGACGCAGACGGTGACGGCTACTATACTGTGGCAGCCCTCCACAGCGGCAAATATCTGGATGTGGCAGGCGGTCTGGCTGTCAGCGATACCAATGTGCAGCAGTATGAAGCCACCAATTCCGATGCCCAGCTCTGGAGCATCGTCCCCAACGGAGACGGCACCTACTGCCTCTACAGCAAGTGCGGCGGCTTTGCCCTGGATCTGTACTACGGCCTGGTGGCTGACGGTGTCAACATCCGCATCCACGATGTCAATGGCGCAGCCGCTCAGAAATGGTACCTGATCCCTGCCAAGCTCTCCGCAGAAACTGCCCATACACACACCTATCTGAGCCATGTGGTCACCGAACCCACCTGCACCGCAGTGGGCTTCACCACACATATCTGCGATAACTGCGGCGCAAGCTACACAGACAGCGAGATTGCAGCTACCGGCCACAGCCATAATTACAGCAACAACGGCGCTGACCACACCGTCACCTGCGCCAACTGTGACTACAGTGTCACCGAGCCCCACACTTATGAAGACGGCACCTGCCTCTGCGGCGCTGTGGAAATCACAGAACCCACCCAGGTCAATGTGAAGCTGAGCCACACGGTCAGCTTTGACTCCGACCTGCAGATGAATTACCGCATCAAGTATGAGAACATTGCAGCGGCAGTTCCCAACTACGTCACCGAAGGCGCTTACCTGGTGGTGGAGAAAGACCGTTATCCCATGGGCGGGGGAGAGAAGACCGTAGAAACCGTGACCCTCTATCCCGACCTGACTTCCGAGCCTGATCGCATGCTTTTCAGCCTGAAGGGCATCCAGTCCGTGGAGATGGGCAGCGAGCTTCGAGTCGTGCTGCACTTCTTCGATGCCGCAGGCAGGGAGTATTATACGCAAATCGACACCTACTCCGTCCTGGCCTATGCTCAGCTCTGCTATGACAGCTACACTTACGATGAAAAGCCCCGGCTCTACACCCTCCTCATTGACACCCTGAACTACGGCGCAGCCGCTCAGGAGGCCTTTGACCGCAGAGCCGATGAGCCGGTCAATGCCGGCATGGAGGCTTACCAGCAGTATGCCACCACAGAGCTCTCCGCTGAACTAAGCGACAGCAGAACCTATGTGGAT
>JAFUPG010000052.1 GCA_017481325.1 Oscillospiraceae bacterium | reverse complement strand
GCGAGGAGCGTAGCGACGTGGCAATCTGTATTCATAAAGCCTCCGTTTTGCACCAAATTCCCATATATTCGAAACATTTTGGTACGGATTGCCACGTCGGCATAAATGCCTCCTCGCAATGACATGGCTTTTCGGTAGCCTCTGCGTCTATCGGCAATAATGTTTTGGTCTGAAGTAAACAGTTCGAGAAACATTTATTTGACTCTTTTTAAGTCCATCGGCGGAGCCGATACCTTCGTCATTCACCATTCACCCAAACGCCCCGGTGATCGAGAAATGAGCACAGACAACTGCCACTCTGACCAAAAATTGATTGCGATCTTGTTCTTCCTGTGATATAATAAAATAGATAAAGTGGAGAAGTGTGCGAATAGGGAGCTTATCCCCCTTGAATAAGGAGAATATTATGTCCATGACGGAACTGAAACAGCGTTTATCTGAATTTTTACCTGCTTTTTCCCTTCGGGAAGAGGAGCCGCTTAGTAAGCACACCTCCTTCCGCATCGGTGGCCCTGCGGAGCTGATGGTTTTTCCCAATTCCACGGAGCAATTACGGCAGATTTTCCTTGCAGCTAAGGCCTGCGACATCAAGCCCCGAATCTTAGGCAGCGGCAGCAATGTATTGGCACCGGATGAAGGGGTACGTGGCCCGGTGATCTGCACCCGTGAGTGCCTCATGGGTTTGGAATTGGCAAACAATACGCAGGTCATTGCCATGAGCGGCATGACCATGGCGCAGACGGCCATGTTTGCCGCCCGTAACGGGCTTAGCGGATTGGAATTTGCCCACGGCATTCCCGGCAGCGTTGGCGGTGGCATCTACATGAATGCCGGCGCTTACGGCGGCGAATTAAAGGATTGCGCCATCTGGACGGAATTCATGGATCTGGATGGTAACATCCGCCGCTTCGAGGGTACGGAACAGGGCTTTGGCTACCGTACCAGCAGTTTCCAGGGCAGGGAAGGCATCATCCTCCGCAGCTGCTTTGCCCTGACACCTTCCGATGAAGCTACTGTCCGCAGTAAAATCAAGGAACTGAATGACCGACGCCGAGCCTCTCAGCCTCTGGAATTGCCCTCTGCCGGCAGTACCTTCAAGCGCCCCAAGACCGGCTATGCCGCCGCTTTAATTCAGGAGGCAGGTTTAAAGGGTCTGCGTGTGGGCGGCGCTGCGGTCTCGGAGAAGCATTCCGGCTTTGTGGTGAACCTGGGTGGCGCAACGGCCAAGGATGTGCTGGAGCTGATCGCATTGGTGCAGGAGAAAGTCCATGCCCACAGCGGTGTGCTGCTGGAGCCGGAAGTGCGCCTTTGGGGGACAGAGCATGAGGCTTAAAATTTCTTCCTTCGGCAGAAAACACGGCCCCATTGCTGCGGATGTGATCATCGATGTCCGTTGCCTGGAGAATCCCTTCTGGGTGCCGGAACTGAAAGAGCTATCCGGCCTGGATTTGCCGGTGCAGGACTATATCCTTGCCCACAGCGGCGACTATATGCAGAAGCTGGAAGCCCTGCTGAAACTTCATCTTTCCCTGGCGCAGGAGCGGGGCTTTGAGGAGCTGCACATCGCCTTCGGCTGCACCGGAGGCAGACACCGCTCTGTGTGTACCGCAGAGGTCATGGCAAAGGCACTGACCGCTGCCGGTTACAGCGTGGAGCTTTGCCACCGTGACCTGAAATTATCATAAGAAAGGGGAGGGCGAGATGTCCTTTTCCTCCAATGTAAAAAGTGAGCTGTGCCGCCCGGAGGTGGCGAAAAACTGCTGCGCCCTGGCGGAGGCCATGGGAACGCTGCTCTTTGCCAATACCTTTGCCTCTGAGCAGATCCGCATTGTGACGGAGAGCAACGATTTTGCGCTGCGCCTGCCCCGCCTGTTCCATAAGGCGCTGGGGGTCAGCTTTGATATCCTGCCGGAGGGGCCTCTCCCCGGCAAGCAAGTCTATGCCATCACAGACCCGGAGAAAATTCAGCAGGTCTTTACCCGCTGCGGCTTCTCTGCCACCACCAGCATTTGCCTGCATGTGAACCTTGGGCTTCTGGAAAACGAATGCTGCCGCAGAGCTTTTTTGCGTGGCGCATTTTTGGCCGGCGGTTCTGTGACCGACCCGGAGAAGCGCTACCACCTGGAACTCTCCACCACCCATCTCAGCGTCAGCCGTGAGACCCAGACCCTTTTAGAGGAGATGGGCCTGCCTGCCAAGGAGACGGAGCGGAAGGGCAGCTCGATTTTGTACTATAAATTCAGCGAGAGCATCGAGGATTTTCTCACTACCATCGGAGCGCCGGTCAGCGCCATGGCCATCATGGCAGCCCAGATCGAGAAGGATTGGCGCAACACCGCCAACCGCAAGGTCAACTGCGACTCCGCCAATTTGGATAAAATCGTCGCTGCTGCGCAGGAACAGCTCTCTGCCCTGCGGAAGCTGCAGGAGCGGGGGAAATTTGTCGATCTGCCGGAGAAATTGAAGCAGACCGCCCTGCTGCGCATGGAGTATCCGGAAGCCGCTCTTTCGGAGCTGGCAGAGCTCCATGAGCCGCCTTTGAGCAAGTCCGCCACCAGCCACCGCATGCGCAAGCTCATGGCATTGGCGGCACAGGAGAATTAAGAGAGGAGTAACGGCGATGTCCTTTGTTCACTTACACCTTCATACGGAATACAGCCTTCTGGACGGAGCCTGCCGCATCGGCAAGCTGATGGATCGGGTAAAGGAGCTGGGACAGGATGCCGTCGCCATTACGGATCACGGTGTCATGTACGGCGTGATCGACTTTTACCGTGCGGCCAAGGCCAAGGGCATCAAGCCCATTATCGGCTGCGAGGTCTATGTGGCCTCCAAATCCCGCTTTGACCGTGAGCACGGCAAGGGCAGCGATGCCAATCATCTGGTGCTGCTCTGTGAAAACGAAATCGGTTACCGCAACCTGAGCTATATGGTCTCCAAGGGCTTCCTGGAGGGCTATTACTATAAGCCCCGTGTGGATCTGGAGCTGCTTCGGGAGCATTCTGAAGGTCTTATTGCCCTGTCTGCCTGTCTGGCAGGCGGCGTGGCCAGAAGACTTAGCAGCAATGACTATGTGGGCGCACGGGAATATGCCCTGACCATGTCCGAGATCTTCGGGGAGGGGAATTTCTTCCTGGAGCTGCAGGATCACCGCCTGCCGGAGCAGCAGGAGGTCAACCGTGGCATCCTGAAGCTGGCAGAGGAGACGGGCCTTCCTCTGGTTGCCACCAACGATGCCCACTATCTCCGCCGGGAAGATGCCGCCGTCCAGGATGTTCTGCTGTGCGTTCAGACCGGCAGAACTGTGGATGATCCCAACCGCATGCGCTTCGAGACCGATGAGTTCTATGTAAAATCCGAGGAGGAGATGCGCAAGCTCTTCCCCAATCAGCCCGAGGCCATTGAGAATACCGCCCGCATTGCAGAGGGTTGCAATGTGGAGTTTACCTTCGGGCAGTACCATCTGCCCCGGTTTGCCTACCCCGAGGGACACGACGGCTGGAGCTGGTTCACCCACCAGTGCAATGCCGGTTATGCCCGTCGCTATCCCACCGATCCCGAGGGTTATCGGGAACGTCTGGAATACGAGATGTCCATGATCCGTAAAATGGGCTATGTGGATTACTTCCTGATCGTGGCGGACTTCGTGGATTATGCCAAGTCCCAGCAGATCCCCGTAGGCCCCGGCAGAGGCTCTGCCGCCGGAGCCATGGTGTCCTATTGTCTGGGCATCACCGACCTGGACCCCATGAAGTACAGCCTGTACTTCGAGCGTTTCCTGACTCCGGAGCGTGTCAGTATGCCCGATATTGATATGG
The DNA here is from genome assembly GCA_017481325.1 of Oscillospiraceae bacterium. The sequence goes on along the minus strand of JAFUPG010000052.1, from coordinate 26,176 downwards.
ACTTCTGTCAGGCTCGCCGTGGGGAAGTGATCGATTACGTCACGAGAAAATACGGCAAGGACAGAGTCGCCCAGATCGTTACCTTCGGCACCATGGCTGCCCGTGCTGCCATTCGTGACGTGGGACGTGCCCTGAACTTTACCTATGCCGAGACCGATGTGGTGGCGAAGCTGATCCCCACCACCTTACATATGACCCTGGATGAGGCGCTGAAGGTTTCGCCCCAGCTGAAGGAACTGTACGACAGCGACGAACGGGTCAAGAAACTGGTAGACACTGCCAGAGCTCTGGAGGGTATGCCCCGCAACACCTCCACCCATGCCGCAGGCGTGGTGATCACCAAGGATCCTGTGTCTGACTATGTGCCTCTGGCCCGGAACGACGATACCATTGTCACGCAGTTCACCATGACCACCATCGAGGAGCTGGGCCTGTTGAAGATGGACTTCCTGGGTCTGCGCAACCTGACCATCATTGACGACTGCGAGCGCCAGATCCGTCGAAAAGAGCCGGAGTTTGACCTGCAAAAAGTCCGGGACGACGATCCCGACAGCTTCCGTATGCTCTCCGAAGGCAAAACCGCCGGTGTGTTCCAGCTGGAATCCGCCGGTATTACGGGTGTGTGCATCAATATGCACCCTCAGTCCATCGAAGATCTGACGGCAATTGTGGCGCTCTACCGCCCCGGCCCAATGGATTCCATCCCCAGATTCATTGACAACAAGCTGCACCCGGAGAAGATCCGCTATATCTGCCCCCAGCTGGAGCCGATTTTGGCTGTTACCTACGGCTGTATTGTCTATCAGGAGCAGGTTATTGAGATTTTTCGCCGTCTGGGCGGCTACTCTCTGGGTCAGGCGGACAATATGCGCCGTGCTATCTCCAAGAAAAAGGAGCATGTCATCATTGCCGAGCAGAAGGCCTTTGTCTACGGCGATGAGGAGCGTGGCATTCCCGGTGCGATCCGGAACGGTGTCAGCGAGCAGGCAGCTCAGGCCATCTACAAGGAGATCCTGGACTTTGCCAATTATGCCTTCAACAAGGCCCATGCCGTCTGCTATGCCAAGGTGGCCTACGACACCGCCTATCTGAAATGTCACTATCCAAAGGAATATATGTCCGCTCTTTTGACCTCGGTGCTGGATAATTCCACCAAAACTGCCGGATACATTGCCGATTGTAAAGACATGGGCATCCGCCTCTTAAATCCCGACATCAATCGCTCTGAGGATATTTTCACCGTAGAAGACGAGGGTATCCGCTTCGGCTTGGGCGCTGTGAAAAACATCGGCAGAGGCTTGCTCCGCCAAATGGTCGCCCAGCGGGAGACCGATGGCCCCTTTAGCTCCCTGGAGGACTTTATTCGCCGCATGCAGGACTCCGATCTGAACAAGCGTGCAGTTGAAAATCTGATCAAGTGCGGTGCTATGGACGGCCTGGGACTGAACCGTGCCCAGATGCTCTCTGCCTACGAGAAGATCATGGACAGCGTTGCACGGAGCAAAAAGAAGGACATCGAGGGGCAGATCAGCTTCTTTGATTTTCTGTCTGCGGAGGTAGAGCCTGCTGCTCAGATTGTGATCCCCGATTGCCCGGAGCGCCCCAAGAACGAGCTGATGCAGATGGAAAAAGAAACCATCGGCATGTACCTCAGCGGCCACCCCATGAACGAGTACCGCAAGCAGCTCCAGGGCAAGGGTGTGATCCCAATTTTAAGAATTCTCCAGTCCTTCGAAGAAAATGACGGCATCTACCGTGATGAGCAGATCGTGCGGATCGCCGGCATTGTGGAGACCGTGAAAAGCAAAACCACCCGGAATAATTCCATGATGGCTTACGTCACACTGGAGGACGACACCGCAGCTATGGAGCTTTTGGCTTTTTCCAACGTGATCTCCAAAAACGGCAGCCTGCTAAAGGAGAATACCCCGGTTGTGGTAGAGGGCAGACTCTCCGTGCGGGATGAGAAATTGCCTCAGATGGTGATCAACGAGGTCAAGCCCATTACCCAGGTGGAGACCGTAGCACCCTCACGGCTCTATTTGAAGCTGCCCACCGAGGGCTGTCCTGCGGATCGCAAGGTCAGGGCCATCCTGTCCATGTTCCCCGGACAGATGCAGGCGATCCTCTATTTTGCCGATACCGGCATGCGCCGTGGCACAAGCTGCTCCATCCGGGAGGATATGCTGGAGGAACTGCGGGATCTGCTAGGTAAGAACGCTGTAATTTTGAAATAAATTTACATTTTTCGTTACCATAAGACTACACTTTTGTTACGATCTGTGCTATAATGTATTTCTGTATGGAAACATAATGGGAAAGGAGGCGCTGCTTTGAAACGCTTGTTACTCTTTGTGATACTTTTTGCTATGAGTCTGGGGCTTGGCGGCTGCTTCCTGGACCCTGCAGAGAGCCTTTACGCCATGCCGAAGCAGTCCCGTGATTTCTACGATCTGCAGACCGCTGTGGAGGAGATTCTCCCCTATGACGGCGCTTATGCGCCTCCCATGGCAGGGGACAACCAGCAGGCGGTGCAGCTGAGCGATTTGGATGGCGATGGCGAAAACGAAGCGCTGGTCTACATCCGTGGGGCAGGGGATACTCCCATGTCCCTGTGCGTTTTCCATAAACAGGGCGAGAATTATCATCTCCTTGCGAAGCTGGACGGCGCAGGTAGTGCCTTTGACCGTGTGCAATATGCTCAGCTGGATGGTAAGGGCGGCAATGAGATCGTAGTCGGTCGCCGACTCAGTGAGCAGGTGGCCTGCAGCCTCAGTGTCTATACCCTGCAAGACGGTGTGATGACGGAATTACTGAGTGCCAGCTATTCCGAGTTTATCACCGGCGACCTGAATTCCGACGGCCTTACGGATTTGGTGCTGCTCCGCTCCGATGCCGATGCCAAAAACGGCATTGCCGAATTCTACCATTGGCAGGAGGAACAGCTTTACCGTGAGGTAGAGGCGAGAATGAGCGCTCCGGCCCATGCGGTCAAGCGGATCATTACCGGCAGAATGAGCCGGAACATCCCGGCGGTTTTTGTAGGCTCGGAGTACGGAGAAAATACCATTGTCACCGATGTGTTCGGCATCTACCGTGGAGAATTCACCAATTTGGCTCTGGATGAAAGCGCCGATACTGCGGTGCAGACCGTCCGTGAGTACTACGTTTACAGCAGCGATATCGACGACGACGGCCTCATTGAGCTGCCCCGTCTGCTGCCCCTTCAGAGCGTAGCGGAGGACAGCTCTTCGGAGAATCAGTCCCTGATCTCCTGGTACAACCTGTCTCCCGGTGGCGGTGAGGAGCGCAAGGCGCTGACCTACCACAATTATTCCGGCGGCTGGTATCTCAGCGTACCGGAAAATTGGGCAGAGGATCTCATTGTAACCCGAAGCAGCGCTTTTGACAGCACCATGGTCTATAACTTCTCCCTCTTAGGGGAGGATGGAGCGTTGCAGCCGCTGTTTTCGCTGGCAGCACTGTCCGGCGACGGTGCTCAGAGGGCACAGTCAAATCAGGAGTGGATCAAGTTCAATTCCAAGGGTGAGATCAGCTACTTCTGCCGCATTATGGACATGAGCATTCCGCTGCAGGATATCAAAGACAGTTTCCACTTTATCCGTATCGACTGGAACACCGGCGAGACGGGCGAATAAATAGACATGATCGTTTCAAACGGAGGGAATATAGAATGAAAAAAGTTTTGATCTTAGAGGATGAAGTCAGCATCCGATCTTTTGTGGTCATTAATTTAAAGCGTGCGGGCTATGATCCCATTGAGGCCGGCACCGGCATGGAAGCTTTGGAACGCCTGAAGGAGAACCCTGATATTGGGGTGGCGATTCTGGATATTATGCTGCCGGATATCGACGGCTTTGAGGTCTGCCGCAATATCCGTGCCACCAACAAGACCATTGGTATCATTATGCTCACCGCACGTACCCAGGAGATGGACAAGGTCACCGGTCTGATGACCGGCGCTGACGACTATGTAACCAAGCCCTTCTCTCCCGCAGAACTGACGGCTCGTATTGATGCGCTGTACCGCCGCATCGGCGGCACCGGCGAGACTGATCCGGAGATCATTGTCCACGAGCCCTTCACCCTGAATATCCGCAATCGCACCCTGGAAAAAGAGGGCAGACGGATCAAGCTGACCCAGATGGAATATGCCATCATCCAGCTCTTTATGCAGAATCCCGGCAGAGCCCTGTCTCGTGAGGATATTCTCACTGCGGTTTGGGGTCGGGATTATGAGGGCGAACTGAAGATCGTAGACGTCAACATTCGCCGTCTGCGCATTAAGATCGAAGACAATACCGCCAACCCTACCTATATCACCACGGTCTGGGGCTTTGGCTATAAGTGGGGGCTCTAAGCCTCAAAGCATCAATTTCTCGGGGAGGTGAGTGCCATCAAGCAAACAAAGGGCCTGAAGGGTCGCTGGCTTCGCAATACCTTGAGCATCGTGCTGGCCATCGTGCTTCTGTGTGTCACGGCTTTATCCGTGACCGTCGCAGCCTATTATTATTCCAATATGGAGGCGGGTCTTCGCTCCAAGGCACGCACCAGCACCCTGTTCTTTGAGACCTATGCAGGTCAGAGCTATCATGAATATTACCAGTCCTGCGCCAAGTTTACCCAGACCTTTGACTCCAAGGATGTTTTGGAGATCCAGTTTATCGATACAAATTACCGTATCGTTGCCTCCTCCTACAGCCCTCTTTCTTCGGAGGTAGAGGCAACGGAGGATATTGATCTCGCCATACAGAACCGTGAGATCAGTACCTTTACGGGCAAAAACCCCGCAACCGGCGAGCGGATCATGGCGGTCTCCAGCCCTCTGATCTACTCCAACGGCGAGGTGATAGGCGTTCTGCGCTATGTTACCAGCCTGAAGCTGGTGGATCATCAGATCCTGACCTTTACCCTGGTCATTTCCCTGGTGGGTATCATCCTGCTGCTGATTGTTTACGGCAGCGGCCGCTACTATCTGAAGTCCATTTTAGAGCCCGTCTCTGAAATTACTGCCACCGCCAAGCGCATTGCCGCCGGCAGCTACGGCATCCAGATCCAGCGGCATTTCGACGACGAGATCGGCGAACTGGCAGATACCATCAACGATATGTCCATCAAGATCAGCCAGTCGGAGAAAATGCAGTCGGAGTTCGTCTCCTCGGTTTCTCACGAGCTGCGCACCCCTCTGACCGCCATCAGCGGTTGGTCTGAGACACTTCTGTCAGCCGGAGGCAGCGTGGAACGTACAGAGGCCAAGCGTGGCCTGGGGATTATCCTCCGGGAGTCCAAGCGCCTGACCGGCATGGTGGAGGAACTTCTGGAATTCACCAGAATCCAGGATGGCAGATTTAATTTGAATGTATCTCTGAGCGATATCCGCTCGGATTTTGAAGATACCGTATTTATGTACGGCTCCCAGCTCCGTCAGGAAAATATCGAACTGATTTATCTGGAAAATGACGACGATATTCCCGAGATCCCCTGTGATCCCGCCCGTATGCGCCAGGTATTCCTGAATATTCTGGACAATGCTGCCAAGCACGGCGGCGAGGGAGGGAAGATCACCGCAGAGATCCGCCTGGAGCAGGAGCATGTAGTGATCCGCATCCGGGACTTCGGCCCCGGCATTCCCGAAGAGGAGATTCCTCTGGTCAAAAAGAGATTTTATAAGGGCTCGTCCAAGGCACGTGGCAGCGGCATCGGCCTTGCGGTCTGCGAGGAGATCGTTACCATGCATTCCGGCGAGCTGACCCTGAGCAATGCCGAGGGTGGCGGTACGCTGGTTACCATCAGCCTGCCGGTCTCTGCTCAGTAGAAAGGACACACTATGGCAAAGAAAGAAAATCAAGAGAAGTTTAAAACCATGATCGGCGGACAGGCGCTCATCGAGGGCATCATGATGATGGGGCCTGAGAAAGTTTCCACCGTTGTCCGAACCAAGGAAGAACTGAAAATTAAAGTCGAGGATCGTAAGCCCATTCCCAAGTATTCTGTGAAAAAAGTGCCCTTCCTCCGTGGAATTTTCAATTTCTGCTCCTCTATGAAAACCGGCGTCTCCGCTCTGATGTACTCTGCGGAGTTCTTCGGCGAGGACGATGAGGAGGAGAACGGCGAGCAGAGCAAGTTTGATGCGTGGCTGGAAAAGAAGCTCTCCTCCGAAAAGGCGAAGAACACTGTGATTACCATTGCGGTGATGATCGGCATTCTGTTCTCCGTGGGGCTGTTTTTCGTGCTGCCCTCCCTGATCGGCTCCTTTATCAACCGCTTCATTACAGAGAATGAATTCGTCCGCAACATTCTGGAGGGTGTGGTTCGCATTGTGATCTTCCTGGGCTATCTCTTCCTGGTCAGTCGTATGAAGGATATGAAGCGCACCTTCTCCTATCACGGTGCGGAGCATAAATCCATCCGCTGCTATGAGGCCAAGCTGCCCCTGACGGTAGAAAATGTCCGCAAGCAGACCCGTCTGCATCCCCGTTGCGGCACCAGCTTCCTTTTTGTGGTGATTATTATCTCCATTCTGGTGTTCTCTGTGGCCTCCCACTTCCTGGCACCCATTACACCTACCTTTGAAAGCGGCATTCTCAATGCGCTGGTTCGTGTGGCGCTGAAGCTGGTTCTTCTGCCTATCGTTGTGGGTATCAGCTATGAGCTGAACCGTCTGGTTGGCCGCTTTGACAATTGGTTTACCCGTGCCCTGTCCGCTCCCGGTATGTGGCTGCAGTATCTGACCACCAATGAGCCCGACGACAGCATGATCGAGGTAGCAATTACCGCATTGACGGAAGTGCTTCCGAAGGAGGAGGGCGCAGATCGATGGTAAAGAAATATGCGGATCTGTATTTGGATGCCCGTAGAGCCCTTTTGGAGAAGGAAGGCCGCTTTGCCTCCAACATTGCCCGTGAGCTGGTCTGTGCCGCCTCCGGTAAGACGGCGGAGCAGATGATCTCCGACCGTGAGCTCTACGCCTCCGAGGAGATCTGCGAACTGGCGGAGAGCTTTGTCTCCCGCTATCTGGCAGGAGAGCCCATGCCCTATATTTTAGGCCAGTGGGATTTTTATGACATGACCCTCACCGTTACCCCCGATGTGCTTATTCCCAGAGATGACACCATGGTGGTCACGGAGTTAGCGGTCAAGAAGGCCCTGTTCTTACAGCAGGACCCCCGAATTTTGGATCTTTGCACCGGCTCCGGCTGTATCGGCCTTGCCATTGCCAAGCGGGTGAAGGATGCCCGTGTGACACTGGCGGATATCAGCCAGGCGGCTTTGCGTGTGGCAAGACGGAATGTGCAGGATCAGCGTATGGCGGCGAGAGTCAAGTGCATCCCACTGGATGTCATGAAGCCTGCCCAGGATTTCTTAGGCACCTTCCATATGATCGTCGCCAATCCCCCCTATATTACGACAAAAGAAATGGCAGAGCTGGATCCCTCTGTCCGTGATTTCGAGCCCAACATCGCCCTTCACGGCGGCGAGGACGGTCTGGACTTTTACCGTGCTATTTTAGAGAATTACAGCTCTGTTTTGTGCCCCGGCGGCTGGATCTGCTTTGAATTCGGCAAGGGGCAGGAGAAGGCGGTCTGCCAACTTCTGATAGAGCATGGATATCAAATTGTAGAACTGAGAGAAGATACACAGGAAATTATTCGAGCCGTTCTGGCTCAGAAAAGAGAGGAAGCGTAAGTTATGGCACAGAAGAAATCCGCTTATGAAGCCCCTGCACCCGCAGAGGATAAGAAGAAAGCATTGGAAACCGCCCTGCATCAGATCGAAAAGAGCTTCGGTAAGGGCTCTGTGATGCGTCTGGGTGACTGCCCTGAGGTCAGTGTGGATGCCATTTCCACCGGCTCTCTGGCGCTGGATGCCGCCCTGGGCATTGGCGGTCTGCCCCGTGGCAGAATCATTGAGATCTACGGCCCCGAATCCTCCGGTAAGACTACTCTGGCGCTGCACGTGGTTGCAGAGGCTCAGAAAAAGGGCGGCGAGGTAGCCTTCGTGGATGCCGAGCACGCTCTGGACCCCACCTATGCCGCTGCCATCGGTGTTGACATTGACTCCATGCTGGTCTCCCAGCCCGATACCGGAGAACAGGCGCTGGAGATCACCGATGCTCTGGTACGTTCCGGTGCCATCGACGTTGTGGTCGTGGACTCCGTGGCCGCCCTGGTGCCCCGTCAGGAGATCGAGGGTGAGATGGGTGATGCCTTTGTGGGTCTGCAGGCCAGACTCATGTCCCAGGCCCTGCGTAAGCTGGCCGGCACCATCTCCAAGACCAACTGCGTAGTCATCTTCATCAACCAGCTGCGTATGAAGATCGGTGTCATGTACGGCAACCCCGAGACCACCACCGGCGGTAATGCCCTGAAGTTCTACTCCTCCGTCCGCCTGGATGTCCGCAAGGTAGAAGCTATTAAGGACGGCGGCGCTGTGGTAGGCAACCGCACCCGTGTCAAGGTCATTAAGAATAAGGTTGCGCCTCCCTTCCGTGAGGCTGTCTTTGATATCATGTACGGCGAAGGCATCTCCAAGTACGGCGAGCTGCTGGATATGGCAGTGGAGTTGGAGCTGGTCAATAAGAGCGGCAGCTGGTTCTCCGTCAAGGGCGAGCGCATCGGCCAGGGCAGAGACAATGCCAAGCAGTACATTATGGATCATCCCGAGATCGCAGAGGAGCTGGAGGCCAAGGTCAGAGAGCATCTGAAGCAGGTCAACCAGAGCCGCAGCAAGGGCAAGGCCGCCGGTAAGGCCGTAGACATTTCTGCCGACGATTTTGATGAGGATTGAGTCCATCGAGCAGACCCGCTCCCCTTCGGGAAAGCTGCGTCTGCGTCTGGATAACGGCAAGAGCCTCCTGCTGCTGCCCACGGTCATTGCTCAGTACGGGCTTTGCTCCGGCATGGAGCTGCAGGAGGAGACCTATGAGAAGCTCTGCGCCGACGGCGCAAAGGCCTCCTGCAAGGATCGTGCCCTCAGGATTATCTCCCAGAGCACGGTGTCCAAGCGGGATTTACAGCAGCGCCTTGTACAGAAAGGGGAGAGCCCGGAGCACGCTGCCGAGGCGGTGGCCTGGCTCACGGATCTGAAGCTGCTGGATGATCGCCAAGCGGCGCAACAGATCGTCCGAAGCGGTCTTGCCAAGGGCTATGGCGAAGCCAGAATTCGCCAAATGCTCTATGAAAAACGTATTCCCAAGTCCCTTTGGGACGAGGTTCTGGAGGATCTGCCGGGGCAGGAGGATGCCATTGACGCTTTCTTGCAGAAGCGTTTCCGTGGCGCTGTTCCGGATCGGGCAGAGTGTAAACGTGCCTGTGATGCGCTTTTGCGCCGTGGGCATAAGTGGAGCGATATCCGCCGAGCCATAGAGCGCTATGTCCCCGATGAGGTGCTTCCGGAAGAATAAAGGAAAAGAGGTTTTGTACCTATGAATCAACGTGTAGGGATGATCTCCCTGGGCTGCGCAAAGAACCAGGTCAATGCGGAGCAGATGCTCTATCTGCTGCGGGAGGCCGGTTTTGAGATCCTGCCCGATGTGCAGGATGCAGATCTTGTGATCATCAATACCTGTGGCTTCATCGACTCTGCCAAGAGCGAGGCCATTGATAATATTCTGGCCATGGGTGAACTGAAGGCCGCCGGTGTTATTGGCAAAATTTTGGTCACCGGCTGTCTGTCCCAGCGCTATCAGGACGAAATTTTGCAGGAAATGCCCGAGGTAGACGGCGTTCTGGGCACAGGTAGCTACGGCGATATTGTTTCCGTGGCGCAGCAGCTCCTGAGTGGTGAACAGGTCAGCTTGTTCGGGGATATCGATGCCCCCGTGGACGAAGTGGGCAGAGTGCTGACCACCCCCGAATACTATGCCTACTTAAAAATCGCCGAGGGCTGCGACAACCGCTGTTCCTACTGCGTGATCCCCTCCCTGAGAGGCAAGTTCCGCAGCAGAACCATGGACGACTGTCTCTATGAGGCCAGAATGCTGGCAGAGGACGGTGTAAAAGAACTGATCGTGGTCGCTCAGGATACCAGCCGCTACGGCATCGACAACTACGGCAAGCGGATGTTACCGGAACTGCTGCGTGAACTGTGCAAGATCGAAAAGCTTCACTGGGTCAGAGTTCACTATCTATACCCCGATGAGATGACCGATGAGCTCATCGATGTCATCGCCTCCGAGCCCAAGATCGTCAAGTACATCGATATCCCCATCCAGCACGTCAACGACAAGATCCTCAAACTCATGAACCGCCGTGGCACCCGTCAGGAGATGGATGTGCTTTTCCGGAAACTCCGCCAGCGGATTCCCGGTGTGGTGATCCGTACCAGCCTGATCTGCGGTCTCCCCGGCGAGGGCGAAGCCGAGTTTGAAGAGCTTTGCAGCTGGCTCAAGGAGCATAAGTTAGAGCGTGTAGGCGCATTCGCCTTTTCTCCCGAGGAGGGAACTGCCGCCGCTAAGATGGATTATCCGCCTGAAGAGGTGGCCACCCACCGTGCCGAGATCGTGGCAGAACTGCAGTCCCGGATTATGGACGAGTTCTACGAGGCACAGCTGGATAAGACCCTGGAAGTCCTCTGCGAGGGCTATGACGATGAAAATGACTGCTATTTCGGCAGAACCTATATGGATTCCCCTGATATCGACGGCAGAGTGCTGTTTACCGCAGAGCGTACCGTTCGTGTGGGCAGCTTCGTGAATGTCATTGTCACCGATGTTCAGGACGGAGATCTCATTGCCGAGGAGGTAGAAGAATGACTACTGCAACCAAAATTACCTTTGTCCGTATTTTCCTGATCCCCATTTTCATGGTGACCATGTACCTGGCGGAGACCAGAGAGTATATGCTTTACGTCTCCTTGGCGATCTTCGCCATTGCCAGCATTACCGATCTCATTGACGGCGAGGTTGCCCGTCGCTGCCATCAGGTGTCCACTTTGGGCAAGTTCCTGGATCCTCTGGCGGATAAGGTTCTTGTGATTGCCGCCATGGCTATGTTCTGCGAGTGGGGCATCTTTCCCGCCTGGGCGCTGATGATCGTACTGACCCGTGAATTCGCTGTCAGCGGCCTGCGTATGGTGGCCTCCGGCAAGGGCAATGTGATCGCAGCCGGCTGGTCGGGCAAGGTCAAGACCGCCGTGACCATGATCTGCCTCTGCGGCATGCTGGCCTTCAACGGCGCTTTCTTCAAGGATCTGCTGGGCGAGTGCTTTGTTAATATCTTCAACTGGATCAGCGTCATCGCTATTTCCGTCACTACCCTCTACTCCGGCGTAGAGTACTTCATTCAGAACAAATCCGCCCTGAAGTAAATAATCTGTCTTGACACCCTTTGCGGGAAATGGTAATATAATAAAAACAAATATCGTGTTGATCGAAAAGAGTAGCCTGCGGTAGCTGCATCAGAGAGTCTGCGTCACCGGCTGAAAGCGTGGACGGCAACGAGCAGGGGAAGTGCATTCGGGAGCGAGGGGAGACCCCGTTGACTGCGTCAAAGTCAGAGTAATAAATCAGAGTGGAACCGCGATTTCTGTCGCCTCTGGGAGATCATCCCGGAGGCGATTTTTTACGCTCTGAGAGGAGGTAATATGAGACTCATTGAAAGTATCGAGGCATATCAGCGCAACGACCCGGCAGCACGGAGCAAGTTTGAAGTCTTCTGGCTTTATAACGGCCTCCATGCCGTGATCTACTACCGCTTTGCTCATTGGTTTTTCACCCACAAAATGAAATTCATCGGCCGCTGGATCTCCCAGATCGCCCGTCGCCGCACCGGTGTGGAGATCCACCCCGCCGCCAAGATCGGAAGACGGCTGGTCATCGACCACGGCACCGGCATTGTCATCGGTGCCACAGCGGAGATCGGGGACGATTGCCTGCTGTATCAGGGTGTGACCCTGGGCGGCACCGGTGCCCAACGGGAGAAGCGACATCCTACCCTGGGCAACAATGTCATGGTGGGCTGCGGTGCCAAGGTATTAGGCCCCTTCAAAGTGGGGGATAATGCCCGTATTGCCGCCAATTCCGTGGTGCTCAGTGAAGTGCCTGCCAATTCCACGGTGGTCGGTGTCCCCGGACGGGTGGTGCGCCTCAATGGCGAAAAGCTGGATCATATCCACACCCCCGACCCCATCCGTGCCGAGCTGGATTATTTAAGAGAACGTCTGGAAAAATTAGAACTGCAAATGGAGGAGCAATAAATGTATCTGTACAATTCCCTGAGCCACAAGAAGGAGCTTTTTGTGCCCAATCATCCCGACCTGGTCAAGATGTATACCTGCGGCCCTACGGTCTATCATTTCGCCCACATCGGTAATCTCCGCAGCTATATTATGGAGGATGTGCTGGAAAAGAGCCTGCGCTATCTGGGCTACAATGTGAAGCGTGTCATGAACATCACGGACGTAGGCCACCTTGCCTCCGATGCGGACACCGGCGAGGATAAGATGCTCAAGGGTGCCAAGCGTGAGAACAAGACTGTTATGGACATCGCAAAGTATTATACCGATGCCTTCTTTGCCGATTGCGACAAGCTGAACATCAAGATGCCCGATGTGGTGGAGCCTGCCACCAACTGCATTGACGAGTATATCCACATGGTGCAGACTTTGATCGAAAAGGGCTATGCCTATTTCGCAGGCGGCAATGTCTACTTCGATACCTCTAAGCTGGAGAAGTACTATGTCTTCAACGACCACAAGGAAGAGGATCTGAATGTGGGTGTCCGTGAAGGCGTGGAGGAGGACAGCAACAAGCGCAATAAGAATGACTTCGTCCTCTGGTTCACCAAGTCCAAGTTTGAAGACCAGGCACTGAAGTGGGATTCTCCCTGGGGCGTGGGCTATCCCGGCTGGCATATTGAGTGCTCTGCCATCTCCATGAAGCACCTGGGCGAGGATATGGATATCCACTGCGGCGGCATCGATAATGCCTTCCCCCACCATACCAATGAGATCGCCCAGTCTGAGGCCTTCCTGGGGCATAAGTGGTGCAACTACTGGTTCCATGTCCACCATCTGAACACCAACGACGGCAAGATGTCCAAGTCCAAGGGCGAGTTCCTGACCGTTTCTCTCTTGGAGCAGAAGGGCTATGATCCTCTGGTTTACCGCCTCTTCTGCCTCCAGAGCCACTACCGCCGCAATCTGGTTTTCTCCTGGGAGAATCTGGACAATGCCCGTGTGACCTACGATAAGCTCATCGCCAAGATCGCCGATCTGGAGCAGGACGGCGCTGTGGACGAGGCTGCCCTGGCTCAACTGAAGGGCCGCTTTGAAAATGCCCTCAACGGCGACCTCAATACCTCTCTGGCCATTACCGCCGTTTATGATGTGCTGAAGGCCAAGACCAACGGTGCCACCAAGCTGGCTGCTCTGGCTGATTTTGACTATGTACTGGGTCTGGATCTCATTGCCGCCGCCGACAAGGTACGTGCTGCCCGTCCCAAGGAGGAATGGGAGTCCGATCCCGAGATCGACGCACTGGTTGCCGCCCGTGCTGAGGCCAAGAAGTCCAAAAACTGGGCAGAGGCTGACCGCATCCGAGACGAACTGAAGGCACAGGGCATCGAGATCATCGATACCCCCCAGGGCGCTAAGTGGAAGAGAGTATGAAATTACTGATTTTAGACGGTAACAGCGTCATCAACCGTGCCTTCTACGGCATCCGTGCTCTGACTACCAGAGATGGCCTGTTTACCAACGGAATTTACGGCTTTTTGAATATCCTCCAGCGTGCGGAGCATGAGGAGCAGCCCGATGCAGTCTGCGTGGCCTTTGACCTCGACGGCCCTACCTTCCGCCATGAGAAGTACGACGGCTACAAGGCTACCCGTCACGGCATGCCGGAAGAGCTGGCTATGCAGATGCCTGTGATGAAGGATGTGCTCCGTGCCATGAACATCCCCATCTACGAGTGCCGGGGCTGGGAGGCCGACGATGTGATCGGTACCGTGGCTCGTATCTGCGGTGAGGCGGACTGGGATTGCGTGGTTCTCACCGGCGACCGGGACAGCCTGCAATTGGTTGACCGCCATGTGACCGTAAAGCTGGTGCGCACCCAAAAGGGTCAGACCGTTTCTGTCAATTATACCCCCGAGCTGTTTGCGGAGGAATACGGCTTGGAGCCTCTGAAGCTCATCGACCTGAAGGCGCTCATGGGCGATAGCTCCGATAATATCCCCGGTGTGGCCGGTGTAGGCCCCAAGACCGCCACGGAGCTGCTGAAGAAGTACGGTTCTCTGGATGGAGTCTATGCCAATCTCACGCCCCAGAATATGAAGGGCAAGCTCTTTGAGAAGCTGACCGACGGCAAGGACTCTGCCTATCTCTCCTACGATCTTGCCACCATTCGCTGTAATGCCCCCATTGAGTTCCAACCGGAAGATGCCCTCCGCAAAGCCCCTAAAGCAAAAGAACTCTATGACCTCTTTACCCGTCTGGAGTTCCAGAAACTCATCGACCGTTACCACCTCCGCTCTGCGCAGTATGAGGAGGAAGTGACGGAAGAGGAGTCCTGTGTTGGAGTTTGCACCGGTGTACAGGTGGAGTCTGCCGCTCAGGCAGCAGAACTGCTGCAGCGCTTTGAGAAGGCTCCTGTCTGCGTTGCCATCTCCGAGAATCTGGGACTTCTTGCCGTGGTACAGGATGATTTTGCGGCATATTACTGCGAAAAGCAACTGAAAGACGACTATATTCCTATTCTTCGTGATATTTTCTCCGAAAAAGTGCAGAAAATGGCCCACGATACCAAGCCTCTGATCCGTGCCTTATTGGAAAAAGGCGTTGATGCCAAGGGCTTTATCTTCGATACGGCTGTGGCGGCCTATTTGCTGGATGCCACCCGTGGTAAATACGAACTGGAGGAGCTCTGCGCCTCCTATCTGCACTTCACTCCTCCCACCGACACCCTCCCCGAGGGTATCCTTGCCAGTAGGGCGGCCTCCGTGGATGCGCTTTGCGACTGCTTCCTGCCAAAGCTGAAGGAGCAGGGGAGTGACAAGCTCTATTTTGAAGTGGAGCTGCCTCTTTGCTATGTGCTGGCACGGATGGAGCATGCCGGTGTAGGTGTGGATCAGCAGGCCTTGGAGGATTTTGGCAAAATGCTGGCCCAGCGTATTGCCGACTGCGAGAAGCTGATCTTCGAGGCCAACGGCGGCGAATTCAATATCAATTCCACACGTCAGTTGGGGGAACTGCTCTTTGAGAAGCTGGGTCTGCCCCCGGTCAAAAAGACCAAGACCGGTTATTCCACCAATGCAGAGGTGCTGGAAGTGCTGAAGGATCAGCATCCTGTGGTGGAGGCCATTATGGACTACCGTATGCTCACCAAACTCAAGAGCACCTATGCCGACGGCCTGCAAAAGGAAATCTGCCCCGACGGCCGTATCCGCACCACCTTCCAGAACACGGTCACCGCTACCGGCCGCCTGTCCTCCACCGAGCCCAATCTGCAGAATATCCCCGTCAGAACGCCCCTGGGCAGTGAGGTGCGCAAGATGTTCGTGCCTCAGGACAACTGGGTCTTCGTGGATGCGGACTATAGCCAGATCGAGCTCCGTGTCATGGCGCACATTGCCGATGACAAGGCCATGCAGCAGGCCTTCCGCAGCGGTGCGGATTTCCATACCTACACCGCCGCCCAGGTCTTCCGTGTGCCTTTGGAGGAGGTTACACCCTTGCAGCGCCGCTATGCCAAGGCGGTCAACTTTGGGATCATCTACGGCATGTCCGACTTCTCTTTGGCCAAGGACATCGGTGTCACTCGCTATGTGGCCAAGGAGTATATCGAGAATTACAAGCGCAATTATCCCGGTGTGGCAAATTATATGACCGATATCGTGGAGACCGCCCGAAATCAGGGCTATGTGGAGACCATGTTCCGCCGCAGAAGAAACCTGCCCGATATTAAGAACAGCAATTTCAATGTCCGCTCCGGCGCTGAGCGCATGGCGCTGAACACCCCCATTCAGGGAACGGCGGCGGACATTATCAAGCTGGCCATGGTGCGTGTGTTCCATGCGTTGGAGCAGGAGGCGCTGCAGGCACGGTTGATCCTGCAGGTCCACGACGAACTGATCGTCGAGTGTCCTGCCTTTGAGGCACAGATGGTCATGGACATCGTCACCCGTGAGATGGAGCAGGCGGTGAAGCTCTCCGTGCCCCTTCTGGCGGAGGCAAAAATGGGAGAAAGCTGGTACGATGCCAAATGATCCGTAGAATGACCATTGATGATGTGTCCCAAATCGCCGCCTTGGAGAAAGTATGTTTTTCCGATCCCTGGAGCGAGCGTTCCATTACCTCGGAGCTGAGCAATCCCTACAGCCGCTGGCTGGTCTGGGAAGAGGAGGGGACTGTCCTGGGCTATATCGGCTCCCAGACCGTTCCCCCCGAGGCTGACGTGATGAATATTGCGGTTGCACCGCAGCATCGCAAACAGAAGATCGGCAGTAAGTTGTTGACATCCCTCTGCGAGCTTTTGCACAGGGAGGGAATTGACAAGCTGTTTTTGGAGGTCAGAGCCTCCAATCACCCTGCCATCGCCCTTTACGAGGGCTTTGGCTTCGAAATTCTGGGCAGACGTCCAAAATATTATGTAAACCCCGTAGAGGATGCCTATATTATGGGAAAGGAGCTGAGCCAATGCTGATTTTAGCCATCGAATCCTCCTGCGACGAGACTGCCGTTGCCTTGGTCAGGGACGGCAGAGAGGTGCTGACAGATTGCATTTCCTCCCAGGTCGCCTTGCACCGAATTTACGGCGGTGTCGTGCCGGAGATCGCCTCCCGTAAGCATATGGAGGCCATTTATGCCCTGGCAGATGAGGCTCTTTTGAAGACAAATATCAGCCGCAGCGACATCGATGCCATCGCCGTGACCTATGCGCCCGGCCTGATCGGAGCTCTTTTGGTGGGTGTCAATTTCGCCAAAGCGGTGGCTCTGGCACTGGATAAGCCCCTGATCCCTGTCCATCATATCCGTGGGCATATCGCTGCCAATTATATCGCTTACCCCGATCTGAAGCCCCCGTTTTTGTGCCTGGTGGTATCCGGCGGCCATACCATGCTGGTGGATGTGAAGGATTATACCCACATGGAAATCCTGGGCGGAACCCGGGATGATGCAGCCGGTGAGTGCTTCGATAAGGTGGCCAGAGTGCTGGATATGCCCTATCCCGGCGGCGCTGCCCTGGATAAAGCCGCCCAAAATGGGGATGAAAACGCTTACATCATGCCCCACACCAAGCTCAGCGGCAACCCCCTGGACATGTCTTTCTCCGGCCTGAAAACCGCCGCTGTGAACCTGATCCACAATAAAAAGCAGAAAGGGGAGGAAATCAATGTTCCCGATCTCTGCGCCAGCTTCTCCAAGGCGGTCAGCGAAATGCTGATCCCACGAACCATGCAGGCTCTGGATCAGACCGGCTACCGCACCCTGGCTGTGGCCGGCGGCGTTGCTGCCAACAGCTGCATCCGTGGTGACCTGATGCGAGAATGCAAGAAGCGTGGGGTTTGCCTTTGCTTGCCGCCCCTGTCTCTCTGCGGCGACAATGCCGCCATGATCGGCGCACAGGGCTATTACGAGTATCTGGCAGGAAATATGGCTGACCAGACCCTCAATGCCTACGCCACCAAGACCATGGAGGGGGAGCAACTCTAAACTAAAATAAATTGCAGGTTGCCCTGTCGCAACCTGCAATTTTTTGTCGTAAAAAGTTGGAAGTCATAATGACGAAGAAAAGTGATTATGTAAACCAAAATGACGATTTAGCGAAAGAAAGAACTTCATTTGCATGCAGTCCGAAAAATCTGTCGAAATATGGAAAAAGCCTTGTACATCAAGCCTTTGCCACCTGTGCAAAAACCTGTGCAAAATGTTTATAACTTTTCGACCAAAGAATTTTCCAGCCTGTTTATGGTCAACTACCCCCACAGAAACACTTCCAACTTTTTGCGGAAGAATGCGGAATTCTGCAACCCAGATCTGCAACAAGCCCTGCAGAATCTCAGCACAAAAGCCAAACCACCCCGATTGCTAAGATCCATTCAAATAGATGTTTATCGGTGAGACTAAGGGCTAGTAGCTAAGAACTAATGGCTAAGGACTAATAGCTAATAACTGAGGTATCGGCTCCGCCGATGAGATTTGAAATAGAGTCAAATAGATGTTTATCGGTGAGGCTAAGGACTAATAACTAAGAACCAATAACTGAGGTATCGTCTCTGCCGATGGGGATTGAAATAAAGTCAAATAGATGTTTATCGAACTGTTTGCTTCCGCCCAAAACCTTATTGCCGATAGAGGCAGAGGTTTCCGAAATGCCCTGTCATTGCGAGGAGGGCGTAAGCCCGACGTGGCAATCTGTTCTCTAAATGTTCCGAATATATGGGAATTTGGTGCAAAACGGATGCTTTAAGAATACAGATTGCCACGTCGCTACGCTCCTCGCAATGACATTGCGTGATTTGAAGCCTTACTCATAGCCTGAAATCCTTTCTAATAAGGAAGGCTTTGGCTGCGGCAAACTGTTCGACAAATTTCTGTTTGACAGTCAAAATATTCAAAATCCGTGCCGAAGGCACACCTCAGTTTTTAGTCCTTAGCTCTTAGTTGTTAGTTCCGAAACAGACCGGCAAATTTCTGTTTGATTATCTTTATTATGATGATGCACCCCCGAAGAGTTCGTTCTTCGGGGGTGCTGTGCTTATTCTTCAATGGATAGGTACTCGTAGATATCCTCCGCAGGTGTGAGACTTTCAAAGATGGCTTGCTTCTCCTCCTCTGTCAGCTTGCCGGGCAGGCTCAGCTGGTATAGGTAGTTTCCGTCTGTCCAGAACCATTGGCTGTAATTGTAGCTGTCAAGCACGTCTTCCTCCACACATTCCGAATAATCCCAGCTAAAACGGAAAATTTCATGATCATCCAGCGTAAAGCTGTCGTAGCTTACTTTTACCGGCGCATTTGCGTCAAAGTGGAAGGAAACGACAGGCTTGCCCGGTGTAATGGACACGGCAGTCCATTGCGATAAACTGATTACATCATCGCCGTAATTCCACTCCGTATGCACTGCCTCCACTTTTCCGATCATCTTGTCTACGGTTCCTACGGTAATGGCATGAGGATACCATACACAATCCTCTCCCTCCCAGAAGCAGTTGGGATAACGTACATCTTCCTTCCCGACAATGACAGTGGGTACCATAAATTCTCTGATCTCGTCCGGCGCATCCGGCAGAGCGATATCCTCCCGGAAGGAGAGCTCATATTTTTGGTTTTCGGTGTTGTATTCCGGGATTGCGTAGATACTCTGTTCAATCTGGCCGCCTAAAGCAAATCGCACTGCTGCAAAAATGCTTCCGGTCAGCAGGATCAGTACCGCCGCTGCAATGAGGCCGATACGCAGAAGACGGGGATGGGATTTGATCTTTCCTGTGGTATTGGTATCTTCGGGTGCTTCGGAAAATTGCTGCAGCTGTGTGTCAAGCAATGCTCGTTGAAATGCGTTATACTTTTTCAAGGTTTATTCCTCCTTCAGATAGTTTGCCTGCAATAGCGCCTTAGCCCGTTGCAGCTGCTTGGAAATGGTGGATTTTGTCTTACCCAGCAGGTGTGCAATCTGCCCGATTTTCAGTTCCTGCACATAGCGCAACATCAGAACATCACGGTAGATATCCGGCAGAGCCTCAATGGCTCGCAGCAGCCGTTCATAGTCCTCGGAGGCTGCGATTTCCGCAAATACATCCTGCCCATCCGCAATGATCAGGGCATCGATGTCGGCATCCTCCTGCTTTTTCGGCAGCAGATCCAATGCAGCGTGCTTTGCGCTGGTCAGCACATAGGCTCTCAGTGCCTTCTCCTCCGAGGGCAGACAGTGCTTCTGCCGTGAGATCCGAAACAGGGCATTCTGCACCGCATCCTCCGCCAGATGGTGATCCTGCAGAATTTGCTCCGCAACATACAGCATGGGTCTGTGCCAGGTCTCGTAAAGGTTTTCAAATGTTCGAGGCATGATCGGCCTCCTTTCCTTCGAGTGCACTCACATATATAGACGGCGCAAAAAAGAAAAATGGGACACTTTTCTGAAAATTTTAATCATGGATTGACAATCCACTTATGAGAAGATAAAATGAAATTATGAGGCAGAAATGTTGGAACTCTCACATATTTTCTGATAAAATAAAACTATTTGGAGGGAAAGCATATGAAATCCGCCGAAAGAATTCTGTGTATTTTTTTGTCCGTTGCCCTGACGCTGTTGCTGCTCCCAGTGACCTTGGGCGCCGAGAACGGGGAATTCTCCTACGAGCGTTATGACGACGACAGCAAGATCCGCATCCTGCAATATCTCGGCAGCGGCGGAGATGTTCAGATTCCGGAAACCCTGGAAGGCCTGCCGGTAAAGGAAATCGCCGATTCCGCCTTTGAGGGAAATGACACCGTCACCTCCGTGACTATGGGTGATGATGTGGTACTGATCGGCGCTTTCGCATTCCGTAATTGCACGGCCTTGCAGCAGATCCGCTTAAGTGAAAACCTGAAATCCATCGGCAGAGAGTGCTTTAAAGGCTGCGCCTCTTTGGAGGAAATCGTCATCCCGGATTCTGTTCTTCGTCTGGAGCTTCATGTCAATGCCGGTCTGTCCCAAGGCGGTATGTTCGAGGGCTGTGGTAAGCTGAAGAAGGCGGTCATCGGTGACGGCGTAACCTACATTCCCCTCTATGCCTTCAAGGACTGCTTCTCTCTGGAAGAAGTAAGCATTGGCAAGAATGTGGAGCAGATCCTCTACTACGCCTTTGAAAATTGCACCGCACTTCAGACCGTAGATCTGCCGGACAGCCTGATCACCATTGAGGTCGGTGCATTCAAGTCCTGTACCGGCCTCCGTGAGGTTCAATTTGGGGGAAGTCTGAAAACCCTGGCCAGCGAGGCATTCTACAATTGCAGTTCTTTGACGGAACTGGTTCTGCCCGATAGCCTGGAGCGTACGGATAATATCCTGCCTCTGCGAGGCGTTTTTGAGGCTTGCACAAGCCTGAAAACCGTGCAGCTGGGTCAGCGCCTGAGGAATATTGCCGACCGCATGTTCTACGATTGCAGCGCCCTGGAGTCTATCGCCATGGGCAATGCAGTAAGCAAGCTGGGTGACTATAGCTTCTATCGCTGCAATCAGCTCCGAGCCATCCGTCTGCCGGACAGCGTGACGGAGATCGGCGCCCATGCCTTTGAGGAGTGCGCTGCACTGGAACGGATCGACTTTGGCGCCGGCCTGAAAATGATCCATGTGGAGGCATTCCGGCGCTGCACCGCTCTGCGGAATATCGACCTGCCCAACAGCCTGGAGGAACTGGAATATCTGGAATACCACCGTGGTGTTTTCCAGGAGTGTACATCCTTGAAGCGTGTGATCATCGGCAACGGAATTGAAACCTTGCCGGAGCGCCTGTTCTGGGGCTGCGTTGCTCTGGAAGAGGTGGTCATTGGCAGAAATGTAGAAACCATCGAGGATTACGCCTTCTGGAGCTGCAATTCTCTGAAGACCGCATATTTCCAGGGAAATATGCCCACCTGCGACCTTCAGACCAACCCCAGCCTCCTGACGGATACGACCTGGTACTATCTTCCCGACCGCAGCGGCTTCCCGGAGGAGGCAATCTGCAACGAGGATTTCGTAAAAATCACCTTTGATGCCTGCGGCGGCGAGACGCTGCTCCACGACGGTAGCCGGTTGCCCACCTATGTTCGCTACAGCCAGAACGGCTGGACCTCCGAACCGGGCATTCCGATCCGTGAGGGCCATACATTCCTGGGCTGGATTCGGGAAAACGACAGTCACGGCCATTTGGACTTCAACTGCTGTAAATTCTATGAGGACACCACCCTCTATGCCCGGTGGGAGATCAATACCTACCGCATTCTTTTTGATCCCGGCTGCGGCGAGCTCTCTGAGGGTGGCAGAGACGTTACCTACAGTGAAGCTGTGGGGCAGCTGCCGATCCCCCGGGCAGAGGACAATGAATTCCTGGGCTGGTTCTACACCGCTCCCGACGGAACAGAAGCAGAGCTGCTGCCGGATACCGCCATGCCTGCCTGTGACTTGACCGTCTATGCCAAATGGTCCGGGGAAACGGAGGGCTGTTCCGTTCTCTTCGATACCACGGGAGGCAGCTTCCTGCCGCCGATGTGGTTGAATTCCGGTAGCTTTTTGAAGCCTCCTGCAGACCCGGAGAAAGAGGGATACATCTTCCTTGGCTGGTACGCCGACCCGGAGCATAGTGAGAAATTTGATTTTGAAGAGACACTGATCGAGGCGGATACGGTGCTTTATGCCCACTATAAGCCGGTCAGCCAGCGACTCCTGCCCCCCTTACCCCCTCGAAATCTTGAGATTCAAGAGCTGAGCGCTACCGAAGCAAAGATCAGCTGGGATGAAACACCCTATGCAAGCGGCTACCGCCTTTATCTCAATGATGTCTGTGTTTCGGAGCATGGAATCCCCCAGACCGCTTTTGTGCTGGAAGGGCTGATGCCCAAAACAGAGTACACCCTCTGGGTCACGGCTGTCAATTCAGAGGGCGAGAGCGGCCCCACCTCTCTGTGCTTTACCACCCCGGAGCAGACATATACTGTCACCTGGGATGTAGACGGTCTGATTACCCGGGAGGTCTACAGAGCAGGGGAGATGCCCGTCTACAAGGGAGAAACGCAAAAGCCTGCAGATGAAATCCATACCTATACCTTCCTGGGCTGGTCTCCGGAATTGGCACCGGTAACGGCGGATATTACGTACACTGCGCAATATGAAGCTGTGCCCATTACCTTTACCGTGACCTGGCTCGTAGACGGTGTGGAAACGACGGAGACCTATCCTATCGGCGCAATGCCGCAATATAAAGGGACGACGGAAAAAGTCCCGGATCAGCTCTTTGCCTATACCTTTGCGGGCTGGACACCGGAGCTGCGCCCCGTCACTGAAGATGCAACCTATACCGCAGTCTATACACGAGCCGTCAAACCCACAAGTCCTGACGGCCGCTTTACGGATGTGCCTGAAAATGCCTGGTTCTACCGTGAGGTCTACGCTGCCGACGGCCTCAAGCTCATGGGAGGCATCTCTGCCACGGAGTTTGATCCCATGGGTTCTATGACCAGAGCCATGCTGGTTACGGTGCTCTGGCGCATGGAGGGCTCACCGGAGCCCACCGCTTCCAATCCCTTTGCAGATATTTCTGATGGCCTCTGGTATACCAAGGCGGTGATCTGGGCTGCGGAGAATGGCATTGTCAACGGCATTTCCGCCACGGAATTTGCGCCCAATGCACCTATTACAAGAGAGCAGATCGCCACCATTCTCTATCGCTATACCAAGGCAAAGGGCTATGACACAGGAGCACTTGCAGATCTTTCATCTTACCCTGATGCAGAAAAGATCTCCCCCTACGCCGAAGAACCCATGGCCTGGGCGGTAGCTGCCAAGCTCATCAGCGGCACCCAGGAAGGCAGCGCCCTTTACTTAGACCCCCAGGGCAAGGCAATCCGTGCCCAGGTGGCAGCCATCATTGTTCGATACGTGACCAATATTTTAGCATAAATAACAGCGCCGAGCGAAGGAAAAAACCATCGCTCGGCGCTATTACTATCTGCAAGATGTATCAAATCATCTCATTTGCCATATCGCATCAGAACCGTTGCCAGCTGGGCTCTGGTGACCTCTCCTTGGGGGTTCAGCAGCAGTCCCTCCGGCTCTGCACTGCCTTGGAGCAGACCCTCTGCAAGGCACCAGTTGACGGCATCCTCTGCCCAGGGGCTGATCTGATCCGCATCTGTGAAGTCTTCGGAAAGCTTTGAAACTGTAGCATCAAAATCGGGATTTGTTTGCAGGTGATATCGGTACAGTACCACGGCCAGCTGCTCTCTGGTCAGACTTCGCTCGCCCTCAAAGGTCAGGAAAATGCCGGTAGGTACAGGCGGGTCCTCCTGGGGAATGGGATATCCCGTCATAATCTCCGGATAAGCCCAGCTTGCCGCCTGAGAATACCAGAGATCATCGGGAAGATCCGCATAGGCTGCGTGGGGATATTCGGCCTCGGGAGAGCCCGCCATGCGCCACAGCACTGTTACCGCCATGCCACGGCTGACAGACTCTTCCGGCGTAAATAGATCCTCACCCATGCCCTCCATCCAGCCCTGTTCCGTGACAAAGCCGACGGCCTCACTGTACCAGAGATCCTCCTGCACATCGGAATAAGCGTTTGCGAAAAATCCGCAGGATAATACGAACATAGTACTTAAACATAGACAAACAATACGTTTTTTCATCATTAGCCTCCGTATCTGACATAAATTCGAACATAACCGTTGACCACAACCAGCAGACGTTCTCCGTCGGCATATACCTCCGCTCCCACAATTGGCTCATTTGCCTCCAGATGGTCATCGGGCAGTTCTACGTCCAGGCAGCTGCTTTGCACAATACCCAATAAGGTCAGCGCTGATACGGCATCCGGCTCTGCGCTTTCGCCCTCCAGCAGCTCATAGACTGCTCCGTTGACACACAGTAGAGAGGGGAGTGTGGGTAATGCGGGGGGAATGTCCATGCTCTCTGTGGTAGAGGGCTCTGTGGGAGGTTCTGTGGTAGTGGGCGGCTGGGTGGAGGGCTCTGTGGATTCGGTGGGCGCTGTATTGCTGCCGGGTTCCGTGCTTTGAGAGGGTTCCACGGTGCTTGGCTCTGTGCTTGGAACGGTGGCAGGCTCCGTGGGAACTGTGGTATCTTCCGACTCCTCTGTCGAGGGCGAAACGATCACAGGCGGCAGCTCCGGGGCTGTTCCCATAGGCAGCAGACCAAAGCCAATAAACGCTGCCAGAGCCAGCACGATGCAGGCGCAGGCGGCAATCTCCAACCATTTGAATGACCTGTATTTTGCCCGTGGCGCAGCTATGGCTTCTTCCAAATAGGAATCGTCAATCTGCCCCAGGGCATGGATGAATTGTTCCGTGTTCATTCCAGTATCCCTCTTTCCGTGAGATAGCGCCTGAGCTTTTCACGCAGACGCACCAGCCGAACAGAGATGGCTTTCTCAGACCGCCCTGTTCGCCGGGCGATGGCCTCGTAGCTGTCGGAGAACCAATAGCGCCGCAGGAAGATCACCCGATTCTCTTGGTTCAGGCTGTCCAAAAAGCCCTCGATGCTTTTGACCAGCTCCTTCTGCTCCAGCTGTCTTTCAGCAGAGCTTCCTCCATGAAGACATTCTTGCAGCTCCTCAAAAGCGGTGTCAAATTGGCTGTTGCGCTTTTGGGCGCTGTCCCGGCGGTACCGCTTGAGGGACAGATTTCGCACGATCCTGCACACGAAGCTGCCCAAATGCCTGGGCCTTTCCGGTGGGATCGTATTCCAAACGCCCAGCCAGCTGTCGTTGAGACACTCCTCCACAGCACCGCTGTCGCCCAGGATGTTTGCAGAAATTTGAAGGCAGAGCTTGCCGTATTTTTGTTCCAGAGCCAGAATGGCCTCTTCCGAGCGCTCAAAGAAAAGGTCAATGATCTTCTCATCCTGCACCGACAGCACCTCCCGTCATATACTAAGTACCCATTGAGATGAAAAAACTACATCTATTCTATCTCAAAATCATGTATCGCACAAGAAAAAAGAAAACGGACAGCCTTCCGCTCTGGGAGGAAGGGCTCCAATTGCCCAACGACCATAAGGGAAAGTGTCCGTAAGTTCATAATAGCGCAAGAAAGGGAAGTTGTCAATCTGATTTTAGAAATAGCAGCTATTTGCCGCCTTTTTGAAAAAGAGCAAAAAAACCGTGCCAAAACGAAGTCAAATGGATGTTTATCGGCGAGCTAATGACTAATAGCTAAGAACTAAAAACTGATGTATCGGCTCCGCCGATGAGTATTCAAATTAATGTTTAGGCTATCGGCTTTAAGCAGCTGACCACAAAATATGGTGTTATTGTGCGATGGCGATTAATAGGCGGTCGAAGATGGCTCCGCCAAAAGAGCGGCGGTTGAAGCGGTAGCAATACTCGCTCAGATACATCTGCAGGTGCTTGGTGCTGGTGCCGTGATAGGTTCCGTTGATAAATGCTTTTGCATTGCCAACGATCCGGTGGAGCCACTTCAGATGCTCACTATCTGGGCTGAAATCTTCAGCCTGATG
>JAFUPG010000051.1 GCA_017481325.1 Oscillospiraceae bacterium | reverse complement strand
TCTTGTTTTTCCGTTTAATATCTGTTACTATATCCATGGCGATTGAGACCTTTCGTTAGGGTGTTGTTGTGGTGACTCTATTCTAACGAACTCAATCGCTTTTTTCTATCCTTTTAGTCTCACATCAATTGTATACCTACAATTTGAGTTCTACACATGTCACATAGGTTGTTGACATCACAATAACTTTGTGGTAAAATTTTGGAACAGGAGTGTGTTATTTATGGATGAGAAATATACCTTCCCTGTAGACCGTGTTCCTGACAGCTACCTTCCGGACAAGGTAAAGCATCTCGGTCTCTTCTGTTTCGGACTGGCGGTGCTTTTTGGTGGCCTTGCCGTTGTTCTGCAGGATTTATGGTGGCTTTTCGCTCTTTGTGCGCTGCTGCTGTTATTTCTGGGGGCGGCTGTTCTGCTGTGGCATAAAAACCAGGCGGTACTGCTTTTGTCGGAGGAGGAGCTACTCTACCGCAGCCTCTGGGGCAACGTGTATCGGCTGAAATGGTCGGAATTGGTACAGATCTGCCAAAACAGCGATTCCGTCACCCTGGTTTTTCCCCGGAAAAAGGTGCATATTGAGCAGATCGCCATCCTGTCCCCGGCGCTGCGCAAACGGCTGGGCAGTCGGAATTTCAAGCCCTCCGGCAGCCTGTAACGCAAGAACAAACAAGTTTTCATGGAAAATTACAGAAATTCTACGAATATAGAATAGACATTCGGAAGAATTTGCGGTATAATGTTGTTAATAGGCAGCTCTTAGGGCGGAAAAACGTCTGTTTTTAGGGTGGCCGATTGGAAATCTGACACAAAAGGAGTGTTGCAACATATGAGAATTGCAGAATCTGAAAGACGGGTGCTGACCGTCCTTTGGGAGCACGGCACGCTGCCGGCCAAGGAGATCGCCGAACATCTGAATAACCAGCTGGGCTGGAAGAAGGCCACCACCTACACCATGCTCACCCGCTGCGCAGAGAAGGGCTATATTCTGAGAGAGAACCCCCATTTCCGTTGCACAGCTCTGCTGACCAAGGAGCAGGTGCAGCAGCAGGAGACCGATTACCTGCTGGAGAACGATTTTAACGGCTCGGCAGACCTGCTGGTGGCCTCCCTGGTCAACCGTAAGAAGCTGTCCGTAGAGCAGCTGCGCCAGCTCCATGAGCTTTTGGCACAGATGGAGGAGGAGAAGTGAACGCACTTCTCTATGCCAGTATCACCGGGGCGATCCTGATTGTTGTGATCGGCTTGCTGCGCCTGCTGTTTGCCCGGCAGGTGAGCCGCCGGGTGTTTCTGGTGCTGTGGCTTTTGGCGGTAGTGCGGCTGTTGCTGCCCGTTTCGCTGCCTTCGCCTACCAGTATCTATAATCTGCCGCTGTTTTCCCGTGACAAGGTGATCTCTGCCCCGGCGCAAGAGCTGCCGGATCAGACAGTGACTGCTTCGCTGCCGGAGCAGCAGTCTCCGGTCACGGAGCAATCCGGGGAGCCGGTGGTATTGCCCCCGGTGCAAGAGGAAATCGGCCTCTCCCTGACGCAGTTACTGACCATCATTTGGTCATCGGTGGGGCTGTGCCTGTTTTTGGGCATGGAGCTGCGGCATCTTTTCAGCCGCCGCCGTTACCGCTTCAGCCTGCCCTTGCCGGAGGGAGAGGGGATCTCTGTGCCTGAGGGACTGCGGGTGCGGATGCTGGACGGGCTTTCTACGCCCCTGACATACGGGGTCTTCCGCCCTACGGTGTTGATCCCCGCCCGCTGCCTGGAGCAGCCGGAGCAGCTGCAGCACATTCTGCTTCACGAGCAGGCCCATATTCGCAATTGGGATCTGCTGAAAAAGCATCTCTTCCTTCTGACGGCCTGCATCCACTGGTTTAATCCTCTGGTGTGGCTCATGGTAGTCCTGGCCTTTGAGGATATGGAGATACGCTGCGATGCCGTGGTGGTGCACAAGCTGGGCACACAACAGAAGAAGGCCTATGCCCGAACCCTGGTCTCTGCGGAGACGGCGAGGCTGAATGACCTGCTTCTGAGCAATTTCTCCCAGAGCACTACAGCCAGACGGCTCAAGGCCCTGATCCATCTGCGCCGCCGTCCGGTGATCAGTGCTGTGGTTTGCGTTTGCCTGGTGTTGGCTTTGACCCTTGGCTTCTTGACCGGGCCTGTGGCGCTTTCCGCACCGGCAGAGGAGTCTCCGGTTTCGGAGACGACACTTCAGGATGCGGCATCTGTCTCCATCCCTGAGCCAAGCGCCTCTGATATGCGGGATCTGTCCCATCTTCCGCAGACAGAACCCCTTTACACAAAACCAACGGAGCCCGGCTCCTCGAAAACGATAGCTCCGGTGGAGAAACATACGGAGCCCCCGGCTACCGAAAGCACCACAGAGGAAGGGCTTCCGGCAGCGGCTGATGACAGCGGACAGGCCTACGATGGCGCCTGGCCGGATCCCCAGGAAGTCCTTTGGCAGACGGTGATTCAAAACAGCACAGACGTGCGGATCAATGCCAAGGCAGATTCTGAAATTCAGGTTTTGGACAGCACCAAGGCTTGGATGTTTGTCACCCATGGCGGCTCTTTCTATACGGATCGTCCGGATGTGGTTTCCGTAGAGGGAGAAGACCATGCCATCGAGTGGTGGAACTATAATTGGGGCTATTTTGGCTTTTATGAAGCTTCTGTTACGGTCACCGGTGTGTCCCCCGGTACTGCGACGGTGTTCTTCCGTGCCAACGGGAAAGAGTTCCGGCTATTTACGGTCACTGTCGTAGAACGCCAGGTGCTGGTTGCCCCGACCGAGGGCGCAGTACCCCTGGACCCGGAGGAGTGATTCCTCCGCCGGAACGCATAATCTCTTACAATGTGAAAACAGCGCCTCCGTCCTTAGACGGAGGCGCTGTTTTTACCAGGAGAGAATGGTCTTTTTCAGTTCATCTGTGTCCAGTACACCCTCAGCGAAGCCTTTTCGTACCAGCGCCTCGGGGAGATACTCATCGTATTTGTCGAAGAGGGGCAACTCCCCGGGGTATACCAGCTCCTGCGGATCCAGGGGCTTCTGGATCTCCTCACGGACAATGCGGAAGAAATCTTCCTGAGAGACCTTCGTGGTGAACTGCATGTAGTAAGGCCGTGCGGAGTCAAAATTCTTCAGACCCAGTCGATTGCCGCAGCGAATCTTCAGAAAGCGCTCCATGGCCAGGAAGGTATAGGTTCCCACCCAGGGCAGCAGGCACCACATATTGCCGCCCAGGCAGATCAGGGGCGTTTCCGCCGTGCCGGAGCGGTTGGCTGTAAAGCGTGCCTGTTCCAGCCGAGCTACAGCGTTTTTCATCAGATAGGGATAGCTGCGCTCCTCCTGCAGCACTTTTCGCATACGCTGCAGGATTTTCGTGTGCAGATCTCCGGGACACTGGCCGAAATAGGCGGGGATGCTGCCTCTGACCTGCTCGCAGTAGACCAGATGCCGCTTGTGATCCACCTCCAGCACCTCCCAGACGTGGCCGGCAATGGCCAATTTCTCCCCTACGGGGGGCGGCAGCACCACTGTACCCAGCTCCTGGGACTCGCTGCGGACGGTGTATTCCTCGCTCTCCACAAAAACTCCGTAGAATTTAAAGGAGTTCACCACCCGTTCACCGGCCAGGGAGACCATCAGGCCGCCCTGTTCCGTTTTTTGGATGTGGTCGGTTTCAATCAGATGGCGCAGCAGAACCTTATAGTCCTCCTGACTCACCCGACGGAAATAGCTCAGTCCCAGCACCCGATCCGCCAGGGCACGGGGGGATAATTCACCGCAGGAGGCCAGGGTGGACATGGTCTGGTGGTACAGCAGGCTGTAGGGCAGCCGCTCCAGCCGAGGTGGTTCGCACCAGCGCTCCTCTAAGTATAGCTGCACCAGAGAGATGCCCTGCAGCAGCTTCCATGGGATGGTGGTGGGCAGCATGGCTCTGGCCTCCGGCTCATCCTCCCGCATGACAAACCACATCTCCGGGGGACTCTCCCGTCGCCCCGTGCGCCCCATGCGCTGCAGGAAGGAGGAGACCGTCCAGGGCGCATCGATCTGGAAGGCTCGTTCCAGCCGCCCAATGTCAATGCCCAGCTCCAGGGTGGCGGTGGTCACGGTGGTCTGATACTGGGACTCATCCTTCATGATATCCTCGGCGGTCTCCCGATAAGAGGCGGAGAGATTGCCGTGGTGGATCAGGAAACGGTCGGGCTCGTGCTGCTTCTCGCAGTAGCCACGGAGTGTGGTGGTGACGGTCTCGCACTCCTCCCGGGAGTTGACGAAAACCAGGCACTTCTTGCCACGGGTATGCTCAAAAATATAACTCAGTCCGGGATCGGCATTTTGAGGCGCTTCGTCGGTCTTTTCCTCTAAAACCGGCAGCGCTCCGGCAATCTCCTTGCCCTCGGCGGCCTGCACATCCTTCACATAGAAATGCTCCATGCTCAGCCGCCATTTGCCGCCCTTTGCCTCAATTCTGGGGATCACCGTATGTCTGCCTGTACCCTGAGACAGGAATTCACCCGTCTTCTCCGGGTCGCCGATGGTGGCGGAAAGGCCGATCCGTCGGGGATTCACCCCCGCAATGCGGCTCAACCGCTCAATGAGGCACAGGGTCTGGCCGCCACGGTCGCCACGCAGCAAGGAGTGCACCTCGTCAATGACCACAAAGCGCAGATCCCCAAAGAGCTTGGGGATGGCGCTGTGCTTGTGCAGCAGCATGGCCTCCAGGGACTCCGGCGTGATCTGCAGAATGCCCGAGGGCTTCTTCATCAGCTTGGCCTTGTGGCTCTGCGCCACATCGCCGTGCCAGTGCCACACGGGGATCTCCGCCTCGGCGCACAGCTCATTGAGCCGGGAGAACTGGTCGTTGATCAACGCCTTCAACGGGCCGATGTAAATGCAGCCCACAGAGTCGGGCGGGTTCTCCGCAAAGAGGCTGAGAATGGGGAAGAAGGCGGCCTCGGTCTTGCCCGAGGCGGTGGAGGCGGTGAGCAGCACGTTTTCGTCGGTGTTGAAAATGGCATCCCCGGCCGCCACCTGAATGGCTCGCAGATTTTCCCAGCGGTTGCGATAAATGAAGTCCTGCACGAAGGGTGCATATCGCTCAAAAACGCTCATAATCTACCTCTTATAGCTCAAATTCCGCAAATTCCTGGTGAGTTGCCTCCTCGTTCACCGCATTTTGGGCGAAACGGAAGCTGTCGCTGCCCAGAAGCTCCCGTACCTTCAGCTTGGGATTCTGGTACACAATGTCCAGCACCTCGATGAAATCACGGATCACCTCACGGGGCGTGATGTGGGCATCGGCGCCGATACGGGCAAATTCAATGGCAATGAAGTCCACCATGTCCTGCTGGGTGACGATCTGCTGGTATTCGTAGAGTCCGGCATGGATGTCGGCCAGCTTCTCAATGAGGATCAGCATTTCCTCGTTGGTCAGGGGCAGCAGGCGGATCACGGGGGAGAGCAGGTCTTTATGCACCCCGGAAAAATGCCCCTCTGCCAGACGGGAGCGCAGCGCCTCGTAGCTGTAAACGCCCCGTCGGGGGTCCTCCATGCACTGGGGCGTGCCGCAGAGGATGAAGCCCAGATGGCTGGCCTTGCCCTGCATGGCATCGTTGTACATGGTGAGGATTTTTTCGTAGTTATACTGCCGGGTGATGGCATGGGGGATCTTGTAAATATTCACCAGCTCGTCAATGAGCACCAGCATGCCGCTGTAGCCTGCCTGCTTCAAAAAGGCGGCGAACAGCTTCAGGTATTCGTACCAATCGTCGTCGGTGATGACGATATTGACCCCCAGTTCCTGCTTTGCCTCGGTTTTGGTGGAATATTCTCCACGGAACCACTTCAGCACCCTGGCCTTCTGCATCTCATCCCCGGACAGGTGAGCCCGATAATAGAGGGTCAGCAGACGGGAGAAGTCGAAGCCGTGCACCATCTCGTTCAGGGCGTGGATCACGGCGGAGATCCGATGCTCCACCGCAGCTGCCAGAGCGGGATCTCCCAGCCGCAGGCCGCTACTCTCCAGCGCCTCCTGCTGCACATTGTTGATCCAGCGGTCTAAGATCAGGCTCAGAGCGCCGCCCTCGGGCTTGGTTTTGGTGGACATATTGCGGATCAGCTCTTTGTAGGTGGCAAGTCCCTGGCCACGGGTGCCCTGCAGCCGCCGCTCGGGGGAGAGATCCGCATCCACCACCACGAAATTCTTAGCCATGACATAATTGCGGATAGTCTGCAGCAGGAAGCTCTTGCCGCTGCCGTACTTGCCCATAATAAAACGGAAGGAGGCACCGCCCTCGGCGATGATCTCCACGTCACGCAGCAGAGCGTCGATTTCCGCCGCCCGTCCCACGGTGATATACTGCAGACCCACTCTGGGTACGACGCCGCCCTTCAGGGAGTTGATCAGGGTCTGTGCGATTCTTCTCGGTAATTTCATTGTGCTACCATCTCTTTCAGTTCATCCATATAGTCTTCAATTACTTCCGGCGTGTCCAGCAAAACGGTGTCCAGGAAGATATCGTATAATTTCTCATTGATGCCGTCCACCAGTACGGACAGCAGCTGTCCCTCGGCCTGTACCCAGCCCAAACTGCCGCCGTAGAGCAGGCAGCGCAGCAGACGCAGCTCCGGTTCGTTCAGGGGAAGCTCCTCTGAAGGCTGTGCAGGTGTTACAACGGGAAGAGGCTCCGGGATCGCTTCTTCCTCTTCTTCCTCCACCGTCAGCTTCTCCCGGGTCATTGCCGCCTCCTGACGGATCTGATCTAAAACAGAGTAGTCAATGCGGAGCTTTTTCGCCTCGGCGGCCTTTTGCTCTGCCAGAAGGGCTTGCACCTCTTCGTGGATCAGTTTTAGCAGCCATTTGGCCTCGTTTTCCGTCTTGATGGGATGCTTGTAGGCGTATTCCTGCCGCATCACCGCATCAATGGTCTTGAGAATATGCTCCAGCTTGTTGCCGGAACCGGAGAGAAAGGCATACTTCTCCACTGACCACAGGCCGCTGCGGCAGCGGTACACGCAGCACTCGTCCAGCACGTACTCCCGGTTGCGGTTCTTCTGCCAGTCGGAGAACACCGCACCGTCAAAAAGCCGCACCCGATACTCTCCACGCTTGCCGAACAGCTGCTGCACCAGGCCGTACTTGGCTCGGCTGTTGTAATGCTCCCACATTTTCTTCAGCACCCCATAGATCACCCCATCGCAATCGGCGCTGTAGGCGGCATAGAACTTGGAGCGGCTCAGCCATTTGGGTGCCAGCTGCTTCACCGCGTAGAGTACTTTGTCCCGGCTCTGCTCCCGAATATGCTCCAGCACCGCCAGACTGCGGTCAAAAAGCACCTGGGGATGCTCTGCCAGCAAATTGGGGTCCAGATCGTAGTAGATCACATAGTCCCGAAGCCAGCGATCCAGATAATTGCAGATCCCCGGGTCTATCTGCCCGTAGGCTCTTTGAAAGTCTTTCAGCTTTTCATAGCCCTCCATGGGGGAGTCCACCCCCACCTGATGGAGCAGCTCATAGATATAGAGAAAGGCAAAGCTGAGGGAGGTCTTTTCCATTTGCCCACGGCGGAGTTTTGTACGCCAGGTGAAATAGCCCCGCAGCTCCCTGTCGCTGAGGGCGGCATAGGTGGGGTAATAGCGCTGCACCTCACGGTCGTAGGGGCAGTCGTCCTCATAGTTGGCCAGAAGCTTGGCCTGCTTGAGAAACAGCGCCTCTGCCGATTGACGGGCATTGACCTTGCCGCTCTCTAAAGAACGGGCGGTGCGCAGCAGGCTGGGCAGCTTCTCCTCCGGCGGTCGGGAGCGGATGGGCGCATCCCGATATACCGTGGAATAGAACCATTCCATGGCTTTTTTCATGCGGTTGGAATCCAACGGCACCCACTCCTTTCGACCATTTGTTTGTATATATGATACTATATTTATATAGTATAGTCAAGAAAAAAAGCCGCCCCACGGAGAATTCCCGTGGGGCGATGCATATGGCATCAGAGCTTTTGGCTGTAGTCGCCCACAAAGATCCGGCAGCTTTTGCAGATATCTGCAGGGACGGCATTGGTCATGGCGGCGGTGTCAGAGGAGACGATCTCGGTCTCTTGTTTCCACAGCTTCCGGAGGCTGATACCGGCCTTTTCCACCCAGAGAATATCGGTTTTGCTGTCAGCCTGCAGGAAACCGGGCTGCATCTCAGCGCCGCATTTCGGACATCTCATGAAACTCACCTCCCAGTTGAAAAATCAAGATCCGCTCCCGAGGGTCTTTCCCTTGAAACAGATCCTCGCATTCGATCTCGTCGTAAAAATCCAACTCCTCCACGGTCATGAGATAGGAGACATACTCGTCAGAGGGGTAGTAAAAGAACAGAAACATCTCCCGTGGCGCTTCGTACCAGAAGGCCAGGATTCTCCCCATGACCTTCCGCAGGATCTCCACAGAGAAGGGGTTGAAAAAGTAGCAGTGATCCACCGACGGCGGCACCCTGTACTGCTCTGCCCGTGTGGGCACAAACTCCGCCCGGGCATGAGCGGTCTTTTGGTTCTGCAGCGCCGCCTGATAGATCCGGGCATCATATTCAATGCCGATGGTCTTGATCTTACGCTGCGCCCCCAGAAAAAAGCTTACCCGACCCTTGCCGCAGCCGTAGTCCAGCAGTGTATCCCCTTCACGGATCAGGCCGTACTCCGCCAGCCGCTCCAGCACGCAGTAGGGCGTGGGCTCGTAGGAATAGCGGTACTCGTCGGCATTGCTCTCGTCCCGGCCGATCGTACGGATCTGCAGCCGCTGATCCCAGACGGCTTCTTTATTCTGTGAAATCGATCTCATAGCACAGGCCCTTTGCAAACAGAATGCCTCGGGTCAGTTGAATGCGGAGAATACAGGTGTTTTCGTCTTCAAAATTGTTGTGGCCGTTGTCGATCCAGGCAGCGAAGACCTGCCGCATTTTCTCTGCAATGGCGGCATTCTCCGCCTTGCCGAAGTAGCCCAGGTTGACGCCCGTTCCCTGGGCGGTAAACCATTCGCCCGCCAGGGAAACCCGGGGATTTTTTGCGATCTGCTGCATCTTGTTGGAAAGGCCGTGGGTCAGAACATAGAAAGCGCCTTTGTCATAAAAGGCATCCACATTGCGAACGTAGGGCACATTGTCCGCCGCCGTGGCCAGGGCAAGAATGCTGTCCTTCCCAAAACGCTCCAGCAGAATTGTCTCCGTTTTCGCAGTCAGTTTTTCCATTTCGATTCCTCCGCTCGCTGTTATTTTATCTTTCAGAATACCTTCTCCAAAATCAAATCGTCCACGGGCTTGCCGTCTACCATATGGGCATCTTTGATCCGCTTGATCTCCCGGAAGCCCAGCTTTTTGGCGCAGCCCAGCATCTTGTGGTTACCGCTCCAGGTCTCGATCAGAAAACGGGTTTCGCCATGGCTGCGGTAATATTCTATCAGGGCGGTCAGCGCCTTTGTGCCGATGCCCTTACCCCAGTAGTCCATCTCGCAGATCTCAATGCCAAGTCCTCGGACGGCATGATTCTCCGGGGCGTTTTTCCGCTGATCAATGGAGTCCCAGGGCGGATATTCAAAATTGCTGTCCAGAAAATAGGAGGAGACCAGGCCGATATGCCGCCCATCCACCTCGATCTCAAAGCGCCAGCGTATGGCATCCTCGGGCATACCGGCCATGATTTCCATCATGTCCCCACGCAATTCTTCCGCATCCACCGGCTCCAGAGTCATCCACGGCGTGTCCGAGCGGAACCACTCCGTCTCCACATTGGTCCAGCGAACCTCGTCCTCCACATCCGAAAGAACATAATCCCGAAGGGTAATATTTTCGTATGTAAGCTGCATATTGTGCCTCCGTTTCTGATGATATGAATAATCTACGGATCAAGTTCAATCTCAATGCAATGTGCAAACTCCAAATTCGGAAGTCTCCTGGGGGGCTTTACGGAATTGTCCCAGACGTTCATAAAACCACGGACGGTGAGCAAATTGCCTTCCAAATGAATATCGTTGACACAGAAGTACTCGTGGCTGTTTGTAAACTCCCTGTGGGAGAAAGCGGCTTTCGTCTCCAGTGTTTCTGCCTGAAGGATCTCCCAGCGCCTTGCGGTGACCTGGCAGACGATGTGCCTGTGGTCAATGGCCGTAAAGCCCCAGGCGGTGGCAGGCCGCTTTTCCTGAAGAACTTCCCCTGTGTGAATGTCCAGCAGCTGCAAGGCCTGCTCCCGCCGGTGGCAAAGGATCGTGCTGTCGTTCACAAACAGGCTTGTGACGCCACGCTTGCTTTTGCTTCTCCAAATCAGTTCGCCGCTGCGGGCATCCAGGCAGAACAGGCCCCTTTCCCAGGTCTGTGCAAAGACGTATTTTCCGTCAAAGGAGACCGCTACCCCAAACTGATTAAGATAGGCGTCAACGATCCATTTGCTCGACCACTGAGCACGGCTCCCGTCCGCAAACAGCACCGACACAACCGGCAGATCGGCTGGCGCAATTGCAATCAGCCGAATACCGCCTGCATCAAAGGCAGTAACAAAGCGATGACGGAACAGGCGATAATTCTTATGAAAAACCACACGACCGTTTTCCACAGCCTGCCGGTACAGCTGATCCATTAACCCATCCCCTTTCCCGTTCGATCTGCTTTCATTGTACTATATAGGCAGACAGATGTAAAGAAGAAAACTCCTGCCCCTTTCTTAAGGATTTTACATCGATTTTACATCTATCATGGGTTCGATTTTACACGGACAAAATAGAATACGGAAGTGTAAAAAGCGTTTAAAAAAGTTGAAAAGAACGGAGATTACAGAATGGATGTTTTTGATGTATTAACCCTCATCGGAGGACTTTGCCTATTCCTGTTCGGAATGAACATTATGGGCAGTGCGCTGGAAAGAAGTGCGGGCAGCAAGCTGGAGCTTATGATCGGCAAGCTGACCACCGGAAGACTTGCGGGACTGTTTACCGGCCTTGGGGTAACCGCAGTGATCCAGAGCTCCTCTGCCACGACGGTTATGGTGGTAGGCTTTGTAAACTCAAGGTTAATGACCTTAAAGCAGGCGATCCACGTAATTATGGGTGCCAATATCGGCACGACCGTAACCGCATGGATCTTGAGCCTGAGCGGTATTTCTGGCAGCAATATGTTCCTGAAGCTGCTGAAGCCCTCGTCCTTTACGCCGATTCTCGCCCTGATCGGCATTGCACTCTATATGTTCACAAAGAGCAACAAAAAAAGAGACATCGGAATGGTGCTTTTGGGCTTTGCTACCCTGATGTTCGGCATGGAGACCATGACCGACGCTGTTTCGGGGCTTAAAAATGTTCCTGCTTTCCAGGAGCTCTTTATCATGTTCAAGAATCCCATTCTGGGTGTGCTGGTGGGCGCTGTGCTTACAGCAATTATTCAGTCCAGCTCTGCGTCTGTGGGCATTCTCCAGGCTTTGGCAGCAACGGGAGCGGTCTCCTACGGCGCGGCAATTCCCATTATTATGGGGCAGAATATCGGTACATGTATCACGGCAATCATCTCTTCTGTTGGCACGACAAAGAATGCAAAGCGTGCGGCGCTGGTGCATCTGTCCTTCAATATGATCGGAACTGCCGTGTGCCTGATTGCCTTCTCTGTGGTAAAGATGCTGTTTGCCCCTGCGCTGCTGAATGAACCGGCATCCTTTGCAGGGATCGCAACCGCACATTCTATCTTCAATGTTGTATGTACATTCCTCCTGCTGCCCATGTCCGGCTTGCTTGAACGGCTGGCCTACAAGCTGATTCCCGATGCCAAGCAGCCGGAAAAGGCCTCAGAGCTGGATGAGCGACTCCTCTCCACTCCGGCAATTGCCCTGGAATGCGCCCATAACCTCACCTGCCATATGGCAGAGCTGGCTACCGGCGCTCTGAAAAACAGCATGGACTGCCTCAGCGTTTATGACAAGGCAAAGGCGAAAGCCATCCGTGACGTGGAAGATAAAACGGACCACCTGGAGGATGTGATCGGCAGCTATCTGGTCAAGCTGAGCATGAAGCAGCTGAACGAAGCAGAGGGTGCCATGGCATCTATGCTTCTGAAGGCCATTGGGGATTTTGAGCGAATTTCTGACCATGCGGTAAATATTCTGGAGTCCGCTGAGGAAATGCGTGAGAAAGGGATCGTATTTTCCGCAGGGGCAAAGGCGGAGCTGCAATCCCTCTGCGACGCTACCGCCGAGATCGTAGGACTCTCCTACCATGCTTTTGTTGATAATAACGCAGAGCAGGCGCAGCTGGTGGAGCCTCTGGAGCAGGTGATCGACCGAATGAAGGAGCTTCTCCGCACTCGCCACATTGATCGCCTGCGTGCCGGTGAATGCGGAATCGAGGCAGGCTTTGTCTGGAGCGACCTGATCACCAATATGGAACGGGTATCCGATCATTGCTCCAATATCTCAGGCTGCGTTATGGATACGAAAGAGCAGAATATGAACCTGCACGAATCCCTGAAGCTGCTGAAAAGCGATAACGCATTTTACCGTGAGCAGTACGCAGCCTATACCAGAAAATACCTGTCATTTGTATCATAATTACGTTCCCTGCTGACGATGGTGCTTTGCATTCAGGGGAAAATATGCTATAATGGCAAAGGACAGGATAGACGATACAGTTCTTGGGATAGCGGTTTTGGCGACCAAGAGGCAGGAAAGGAGCGCAGCGTATGATTTGGTGTGTGGATGACGACAGCACCATCCGTGACATTGAGGTGTACACCTTAGAGCAGATGGGATTTGAAGCCCGGGGCTTTTCGGACGGCAGAACCATGCTGGAGGCGCTGGGGGGGCAAAAACCCGAGCTTATCATCCTGGATATTATGATGCCGGACATGGACGGCCTGGAGGTGCTGAAAAAGCTCCGCGCAGACCCTGCGCACCGGGATATTCCCGTCATTATGGCAACAGCAAAAGGCACTGAGATGGATAAAATCGGCGGGCTGAATTCCGGCGCAGACGATTATCTTGTGAAGCCCTTCGGGGTCATGGAAATGGTTGCCAGAGTAAAGGCGGTGCTGCGCCGCAGCGGAAAAGACCGGGCAGAGGACGGTGTGACCGTAGGAAGCATCACGCTGACAGAGGCAGAGCACAGGGTTGTGGTTGACGGGAGCAAGATCGAGCTGACGCATAAGGAATTTGACCTGCTCCGGCTCTTTATGCAGAATCCCAATGTGGTATTTTCAAGAGACAAACTGCTGAATGTGATCTGGGGATTGGATTATTTCGGAGAGACCCGCACCGTAGATGTGCATATCAAGACCCTTCGCCATAAGCTTGGCAGCGCCGGAAGTCAGATCAAGACCGTGATCGGCGTTGGATACAGATTGGAAAAAGAACGATGACCAGAAAGATATTCCGTTCCATTTTTACGGTAGCACTGGTGGTGCTCCTTGCAAGCCTGGGCATTGCCACCAGCATTCTGTATAACTATTTTAACGCCAATCAGGTGAAGCAGCTGAAGGCAGAGCTGTCCCTTGTGGCAAATACGGTCAATGCCATCGGCGAGGAGTATTTTGAGAATTTCGATTCCACCGTGTTCCGATTCACCGTAGTGGATACAGACGGCGCTGTGCTTTACGATACGCAGGTACAGCCCGGCGAGATGGATAACCATGCTGACCGTGAGGAGATTTCGGAAGCGTTTCGCAAGGGCGTGGGCAGCAGCGCACGGTACTCCTCCACCCTGACGGAAAAAACATATTACGAAGCGGTGCTTCTGGATAACGGGGATGTGCTCCGCATCTCTGTAAGTCAGATGACCATCGGTGCGCTGATTCTGCGCATGCTTCCTGCCATCTGTGTCATTATTCTCATTGCGGCGCTCTTTGCCATGGTGCTCTCCCATGCAATGGCGAAGAAGGTAACAGAGCCCTTGATGCAGCTTGATCTGGAGAATCCCTCCGAAAACAGCACCTATGAGGAGCTGACCCCCATCCTTTCAAAGCTGCAGAAGCAGCACAAGCAGATAAAATCCCAGATGGATGCCCTGCACCGGAAATCCGATGAGTTTGAGCAGATCATCTCTTCTATGAATGAAGGACTTGTGCTTCTGGATGAGCGGGGGATGGTGCTCAGCATGAACAGGGCGGCGAAGCGGATTTTTGCCATTCATAAGGATACAAATTCCCGGGATTTTCTGCTTGTTGACCGATCAGAAAAAATGAACGCAGCCATGTGGAGCGCTCTGGACGGCAATCGCAGCGAGTATACCGAGGCGAGAAACGGCTGTGAATATCAGTTCACCATCAATCCCATCAAATCGAACGGAAAGACCCTGGGTGCGGTTATCCTTGCCTTTGACATTACAGACCGTGCCTTTGCGGAGCGAAACCGTCAGGAGTTTACAGCCAATGTTACCCACGAGCTGAAGACACCACTCCAGTCGATCATGGGCTCGGCAGAGCTTCTGGAAAGCGGACTTGTCAAGCCGGAGGATACGCCCAGGTTTGTGGGCAATATCCGCAAAGAGGCAAACCGGCTGCTTTCTCTGATCAATGATATTATCCGCCTTTCCCAGCTCGATGAGAAGCATGCCCCGGCAACCGAAACGGTGGCTCTGGAGGCGGTGGCAAAGGAGGTCGCTGAGGCGCTGGCAGTATCTGCGTCAGAGAGAAACATCGAGCTCTCTGTGACAGGCGATCCCTGCGAAATTTTCGGCGTCCGCCGCTATATTTATGAGATTATTTATAACCTCTGTGACAACGCCATCCGATACAACGTGGATGACGGCAGAGTGGAGATCAGAACCGGCAAGCGTAAGGGCCGTGCAGTGGTCTCTGTGCGGGATACCGGGATCGGAATTGCCCCCGAGCATCAGAGCAGAATCTTTGAGCGCTTCTACCGGGTGGATAAGAGCCATTCCAGAGAAACCGGCGGCACCGGTCTGGGGCTCTCCATTGTAAAGCACGCTGTGCAATACCACGGCGGCAAAATCAGCCTCGACAGCGAGCCGGGGAAGGGTACGACCATCACAATCGAGTTTTAGCGCTTTGGAAACGAACAGCAGGAGATCAGACAGACAAATCTGATCTCCTGCTGTTATTTCGCTGTATCCTATAGCGGCTTCCGTGGACGGTTTGGGTGACTTCGAAGCCCAATTTCTTGTACAACGAAACTGCACGCTGGTTTTCGATGAAGACATACAGCATGACAGGGGCATTAACGGATGCACAGCATTTTTTGATAACGCCTGAACCAATCCCTTGATTTTGAAATTCTGGGAATACATACAGGTCATCTATTTCAAACTGTCCATCATCATTTTTATAGAAATGGTAATACCCCGCCTTTTGCCCATCGGCATAGACCACGTTGTATTCACTGATGGAGGCTTCGATCTTCCGCCGCACCCAGGCCATCACCCTGTCATAGTCAATGGTCTCCAGCCGCTCATAGCGGTGGATCAGCGCCTTGCAAAGGGCATAAATGGGCTCGATATCCTCCGGCTTTGCCGCCTGATAAATAATGTTCATACAATACCGCCGATCCTTAAGTTTTTTGCGGCAGGTCTTTCATAGACATAAAGCAGGGCAGAGCCATCCTCGTAGCAGTGGTGGCAGTAATACCCCGCCTTTTGAAAGGCCCTTTGAGAGGCGAGATTCTCCGGGAAGATCACGGCCTCGCTTCGCTCTATGACAGAGCCGATGAGCTCTTCGCTCCCCAAAAGCTCCTGTAAAAGCCTCGTCCCGATGCCGCAGCCCCGCTTTTTCGGATCCACAAGAAGCTCCATGATCAATATCGTCCGCTCCCGTCGGCAAAAGGCCGCAACCGCCAGAGGAATGTCTTTTTCAAACACGACCTTGCACCAGAAATTCTCCCCCGGGACAAAGCCCTCTTCCTTCGCCCAGTATTCATAAAAACTGCGAAAGCCCTCGTCCAAGCCCGTAGCCGCAACCGCCTGCTCATCCAGCCACGCCTCAACAAAAGTCATCCCACAGGGCTCATAATCCCGCCATTGGTAATTCATCATGGTAATGTCCTTCTATAGTACGTCGAAGTCAGGTTTTTTAATCGGCTATATTATAGCAAGAAGCTCCGTGAATTACAATATGACAAAGGTCTATGATAGAGAAAAAGCACCCGCCGAAGCGGATGCCTTAATCGTCTTTTACATAGGTTGCAATATCTTCCAGGGAACAATCCAGCACAGCGCAGAGCTTGCTGAGCGTTTTGGTCTCTATGTTATCATTTGCCCGCAGGCGGCGGATGGTTTTGCTGTCGATCCCGCACTTTTCTCTGAGCTGATAGGTGCTGATACCCTTTTCTTTCATTGTGAGCCATAGCTTATCAAAGCGAATCATTCTGCATTCCCCCCATTGACATTACATATTATGGGGGTTATAATCCTAAATATTAAGGGGATATAATCCCCATATCCAGGAAAGGACAGATGGAATGGAAGCGTATAGAGACATCTTGGCGCAGACCCTTGCTGCGGAGGCTGTTCGTGGCATGGTATCGGATCTTCCCTCCGAGCCAGAAGTGCTTGTAGAGATGAAATGTTTTCAGGCGATCAGAAGAATCCAAGAAATACTACAGGATGAAACTCTGAATGATAGAGAGTGCTTCCTGAGAATTGAAGAAATTGTATGCTGCTTGGAGGACTTAGGCTTATCTTGCGGAAACCGTCACGATTTCGGATAGCAACCTCAAGTCTATAAGGACGTATTTGCGGCATAGAAAAAGGCAGCCACCTTTCGGTAGCTGCCTTTGTAATTTGAGAAGCAAATTATCTCTTGGTGTTTTTGCATTGGCGTTTCACAGCGTTTTATATCGTGCGTAACGCTCATATCGTGGGATATTGTGGGGGCGTAATCGCATATCGTTTGATATTTTGGGTACTGCCTCATAGAATGTTGCACCAAATTAGCACCAAACTCAC
>JAFUPG010000050.1 GCA_017481325.1 Oscillospiraceae bacterium | reverse complement strand
GTTTGTATCAGCAAGTTTAGGCGCTCATTGCCTTTTTGTTTGGCGGTGTTTATAAGTCGCATATATTCCGCTTTGGTTAGCTCCTTTTCTTCGGGACAGTAGATCTGCCGTTGGAGCTTAATAGACTTCACCTTCAAATCTGCCCACCCAAGAAATGAAAGCAGACTATTGATTGATGCCAACATTGAATTGATGCTCCGTGCGGCATAGCTTTCGGAAAGCAGATTGTTTTTATAGGTGATAACTGTTTCCTTGGTTATCTCCGCATCGCCCACATAAGCGGCAAACACCCTTACATCACGGATATATTTTTCTACGGTATTTTCGCTCTTTTCCTCATTCTTTAGATGCACGGCAAACGCCGCTATTTGTTTGTCTGTTAAAATTCTTCCTTTCATCGTATTTACCTCCGGATAGTTTTTATAATATTTTACCAGAAAAGTATGATTATAAATTGTCACTATAATTTTAGGTAAATACAAATGACAAGTCGAATGTACCGATTTTGAGTATAATTATTGCCCCGTTGGGAACGCAGTAAATTCTGCGTTCCCAACGGGGCTTTTTTCGTTATATCAGGTCGTTTATGGCTTCTTTTAATTTTGCAAGTGCCTTTTCGCATTTCTTGTGTGCGGTGTTGGCGGAACTGTATTCGTGGTCGGTGGCAATATCGGTATACATCATCAGCTTAATGGGTTTCTTCTTAGGATCTCCGTACTCGTCGAGGTCATTGTAATCCATATAAAGGGTACTGTGACATTCAAAGCAGAAGCCGAGCCGCTGGGAGAGCATCATTCGTTCCGTGTATTCGAGCTTGTCATAGGCATTCACAACACGAACTGCACAAGGCAAATAATTTCAAAGCCGCAAAGCAGGAACTTGAGAAAAACAAAAAGCGTATTGTGGCACTTGATAAGTTGATTGAAGCTGCCTTTGAAAAGAACGTGCTTGGTACACTAAGAGATGATCTGTTTGAGCGTATGACCGCCAATTACGAAAAAGAGCAAAGAGAATTGATACAAGCAGTTGCCGAAGCGGAACGGCAGCTTGCTAATGCCGAGCAGGATAACATCGACCTTCGGGCATTTCTTTCCGTTATCCGCAAATGCACCGACTTAAAGGAACTGACACCCGAACTCGTTAATCGGCTGATTACAAAGATCGAGGTCTTTGACAGTACCAAAGACGAGAATGGCAAAAAGCACGTTCCTATTAAGGTTCACTTTATCGGTGTGGGAGTCATTGTAATCCCCGATGGGAAGACAATTCTTGAAACCTATGAAGAAATCCGCAAAAATCCGCCACGAGTGGCGTGAAAGAGAAATACGGCGTAGCCTTTATCGGCTACACCGTATCGTACATACCCCGACTGTCCTTAGCCACCTCTGGCTAACCTGTAGGGTGTTTTGTTTATGGATTTGGTTTATTTTTCCGCCAGCAGCTCGGCGATCTGGACGGCATTGGTGGCGGCGCCTTTGCGCACCTGGTCGCCGCA
Organism: Oscillospiraceae bacterium; assembly: GCA_017481325.1. Next base: position 7,716 of record JAFUPG010000050.1, on the reverse strand, counting down.
GCACCAGAGGCACAGCCCCTTGTTGTCGGTGAGATCCTTGCGGATGCGTCCCACGAAGACGATATCCTGGTCGCTGGTCTCCAGGGGCATGGGGTACTGCTTGTTCTGCAGGTCGTCCACCAGGCGGCAGCCGGGGGCGGCGGCAATGGCGGCACGGGCCTCTTCCACGGTGACGGTACGGTCAAAGCGCAGCTGCACGGAGATAGAGTGGCTGCGCACTACAGGCACACGGACGCAGGTGCAGGAGACCTTCAGCTCCGGCAGGTGCAGGATCTTGCGGCCCTCGTTCTGCATTTTCATCTCCTCGGAGGTGTAGCCCTCGTACTGCTCGCCGCCGATCTGGGGGATCAGGTTGTAGGCGATCTGATGGGAGAAGACCTTGGGCTCCACGGCCTCACCCACACGCAGGGCTTCGATCTGCTGCGCCAGCTCCTTGGGGCCCTCGGCACCTGCGCCGGAGACCGCCTGATAGGTGGAGGCCACCATGGTCTCGATTTTGGCAAGGCGGGTCAGGGCATTGATGGCGGTGAGGGTGATGATGGTAGAGCAGTTGGGGTTGGAGATGATGCCCTGATGCTTCTTGGCATCCTCACCGTTGATCTCGGGGACGATCAGGGGGACATTCTCATCCATGCGGAAGGCAGAGGAATTATCCACAAACACGGCACCGGCGGCCTTGATGGCAGGAGCCATGGCTTTGGCGATGTCGTTTTCGGCGGCTCCCAGGACAATGTCAATGCCCTCAAAGGCGGTCTCGCAGGCCTCCCGGATCTCGATGGTGCGATCCTTCCAGATCTGCAGCTTACCTGCAGAGCGCTTGCTGGCCAGCAGGCGCAGCTCACCCACAGGGAAATCACGCTCGGCCAGGATCTTCATCATCTCCTGACCCACGGCGCCCGTAGCGCCCAAAATAGCAACGTTGTAGAGTTTCATAGAATTACCTCACTTTACAAAGGCGTTATACAGCACTCTTACGGTATCGGCGTAGTCCTTGTTGTCCACGCCTACCAGGATGTTCAGCTCGTCGGGGCCCTGGGAGATCATGCGGATGTTGATGCCCTTTTCGCCCAGAGCGGCGAAGATCTTGCCGGAGGTACCGGCACGGTAGGCCATTTTTCTGCCCACCACGGCGATGATGGAGATGCCCTCCACGATCTTAATACTGTCGGGATGGATGGCCTTGCGCAGATCCTCGGTGACGGAGTACTGGTGGGGCGCCAGCTTCTCCGAGGGCACCACCATGGAGATCACGTCGATGCCCGTGGGGGTGTAGCAGATGGGGACGGTGTTCTTCTCGAAAACCTCCACCATGGCACGCAGCGTGCCCACAGCGCCGGCCATGCCCTTCTTGGAGATGGTGACAATGGAGTAATCCTTCTTGCCGGCGATGCCGGTGACGAAGCGGTGGGGCTCACGGCTCTCACGGAATTCCTCGCAGACCATGGTGCCGGGGTGGTCGGGCTCGTTGGTGTTGCGGATATTCAGGGGGATGTTCTTCTCACGGACGGGGAAGACGGTCATCTCGTGGAGCACCTGGGCGCCGGAGTAGCTCAGCTGGCGCAGCTCGGAGTAGGTGGCACGCTCGATGGCTCTGGGATTCTCCACGATCCGGGGGTCGGCCATGAGAATGCCGGAGACATCCGTCCAGTTCTCATAGACATCGGCATCCAGTGCAGCAGCGGCAAGAGCGCCGGTGATGTCAGAGCCGCCACGGGTCAGGGTGCGGATCTTGCCGTCGGGCATCAGGCCGTAGAAGCCGGGAATGACGGCGCATTTCTGCCCCAGCTGCTGGCGCAGAGCGGCATAGGAGCGATCCTGGTCGATGGTGCCGTCGTAGTGGAAGAAGAGCCAGCGGCAGGCATCGATGAATTCGAAGCCCAGATAATCCGCCATCAGCAGGGCGGAGAAGTACTCGCCACGGGACACCAGCTCCTCACGGGAGATGCCTTTGTCCATCTTTTTGCGGAGGGCGGCGAATTCGCTCTCCAGGTCGGTCTTCAGACCCAGCTCCGCACGGATGGCGAAGTAGCGCTCCTTGACCATGTCAAAGATGCTGTCCACGGCCACACCGTACTGCAAATGGGCGTGGCAGAGGTAGAGCAGGTCGGTGATTTTGTTGTCCTCGACGGTGCGCTTGCCTGCGGCGGAGACCACCACCACCCGACGGGTGGGGTCGGAACGGACGATATCTCGGATCTTGCGGTACTGTGCGGCATCCGCCATGGAAGTGCCGCCGAATTTTAATACTTTCAGCATAGGGTGTATTTTCTCCTTAATGGAATATCTCGTAGTAGTATGGTGCTTGCGGTATAAACGGAAATTTACCGCAGCATCTTAATGCTGCGAACTAATAACGAATAGCTAATAACTAAGAACTGAGGTGTGCCTCCGGCACGGATTTTAATTCATCGGCGTAGCCGATACCTCAGTTATTCACTATTAGTCGTTAGTTATTAGTTCCTAAGATAAATTTCCGTTTATCTGCGTAACGGCTGCCTTACCGCAGAGAGGCGATGAAGCAATCGGGGTCGGTTTCCCGGCGCTGCTTTGCCCAGGCGTGGATCTCGCTGACGGACACCGCCTCGGTGATCACACCGTTGGGCAGAATCTGCTCCGTCCGGGCGCTGAGCCAGCTGTCATTGCCCTTGGTGCGGACATAATAGTGGCGGTAGACCGTGGAATTGTCCACATGAGCCTCCTCCAGGCGGTCGGTGTAGAAGCCGGAGATGCCCTGGCTCACGTCAACACAGTCCTGCAGAACATTATATGCGGTGGGGTAGCGTCCTGCGCCCTGGCCGTAGAAGCTCTGTTTGCCAATGTGCTGGCCGGTGAGGGAGATCAGGTTATAATTGGTGGGGATGGCGGACTCGGGCATGGAGGGGGGCACCAGGGCAGGCTCGATATAGGCTGCCACAGAGTGATCCAGCTTGCGGGAGGCGGCGATGAGCTTGCAAACTCTGCCCATAGAGCGGAAGGCAGCGATGTCCTCGCCGGTGATGTGCTCAATGCCCTCCGTGGCCACCTCCTTCTCGTCGATGACGCAGCCGTAGCCGATATTGGAGGAGATCACCAGCTTGCGGCGGATGTCGGCACCGTTGAGGTCGTCGGTGGGGTCGAACTCGGCATAGCCCAGCCGCTGTGCCTCGGCCAGAGCGCTGTCAAAGCTGCCGCCGGTGGTGTGCATGGTGTCTAAGATAAAATTGGTGGTGCCGTTCATGATGCCGCTGATGCGGATTACGGGCTCCTGCTCGGCGCAGCGCTTCAGGCTGGTGAGCCAGGGGATGCCGCCGCCGGCTGCAGCGGTGCAGCGCAGGGCAACGCCCTTCTCCTTGGCCAGGGAGACCAGCTCCTTATAATGAGCGGCGATGAGCAGCTTGTTGGCGGTGATCACGTTTTTGCCCGCCTCCAGAGAGCCCTTCACCCACTCGTAGGCCGGGTGCAGGCCGCCGATGACCTCGACTACGGTGTCGATGGCGTCATCTGCCCAAATTTCTTTGATATCTTTCACAATGGGACAGGTCACGTCCTCGGGAACCACTAGACTCATGGCGCAGGCAACACGCATGTCTGTTCGGCTGCGGATAAATTCATATACACCGTAACCAACCGTTCCTAAACCTAACAGGGCAATATTCATGGGCTTGTTATACTTCATAATTCGGCCTTCCTTCGTGGGCAAGTGTCTATATAAGAAAAACACTTGCATTTTTCTGGAAAACAGTATATCATAAGAATAGAAAAAACGCAAGAAAAAAGACAGGTGATTTTTTATGTATTATCAAAGCACGAGAAACAGGGAAATCAAGGCCAGCTCCACCCAGGCGGTTTTGCAGGGCTTGGCGCCGGATGGCGGCCTTTACGTCACCGGGGCGCTGGAGGGTTTCCCCTGGAAGGATGTCCTCTTCCTGCCCACGCTGGAGATGGCAACCAGGGTGTTGCAGTTCCTGCTGCCGGATTTCCGGAATATGGAGGAGCTGGTGCACAGGGCCTACACCGACAAATTTGAGACGGAGGATCTGACGCCCGTTCGTGTGGCGGGCTATGATTTTGTGCTGGAGCTGTTCCGGGGCCCCACCTCGGCCTTTAAGGACGTGGCGCTGTCCATGCTGCCCCAGCTGATCACCGCCGCCCGGGAGCAGGAGGGTGTGACGGATAAAATTCTGATCCTCACCGCCACCTCCGGCGACACGGGCAAGGCTGCGCTGGAGGGCTTCCGGGACGTTCCCGGCACGGAGATCATTGTGTTCTACCCCGATGGCGGTGTGTCTGCCGTTCAGCGCAAGCAGATGGTCTCTCAGGAGGGCGGCAATGTCTGCGTCTGCGCCGTGGAGGGCAATTTCGACGACACCCAGACCGGGGTCAAGGAGATCTTCGCCCAGGGCATTGAACCGGGCTGCGGTGTCCGGCTGTCCTCGGCAAACTCCATCAACATCGGCCGGCTGGCGCCGCAGGTGGTCTATTATTTCACCGCTTATCGCCAGATGATCGAGCTGGAGCGCATCGATTTCGGCACCAAGGTGGATTTTGTGGTGCCTACGGGCAATTTCGGCAACATTTTGGCCGGCTATATCGCCAAGCAGATGGGTCTGCCTGTGGGACGGCTGATCTGCGCCTCCAACTGCAACGACGTGCTGACGGAGTTCCTGGCTACCGGCACCTATGACCGCCGCCGCCCCTTCCATCGCACCATCTCCCCCTCCATGGACATTCTGGTGTCCAGCAATCTGGAGCGGCTGCTGTGGTACCTCTGCCGGGACGAAGAAGAGGTGGCAGGCTACATGCGGGATCTGAAGGAGAAGGGCTATTACACCGTCTCGCCCCAGCTGCTGGAGAAGCTCCATGCCAACTTCGCCTGGGGCTGCTGCAGCGAGGAGGAGACCAAAGAGACCATCTGCCGGGTCTGGCGACGGGACGGCTATCTGCTGGACACCCACACCGCCGTGGCCTGGAAGGTCATGAAGGAGCATCAGAAGCCCGGGGATCATATGGTGGTGCTCTCCACGGCCTCGCCTTACAAATTCCCCACGGCGGTGCTCTCCGCTCTGGGCGAGTTCCCCGATGACGACGAGTACCAGTGCATGTACCGTGTGAACGAGGTGAGCCAAATCCCCATCCCCCACGGACTGGCCACCTTGGAGAAGAAACCGGAGCTTCATCGCCATTGCATCCCCAAGGAAGAGATGCGCAACTTTGTTATGGAGAGGATCGGTGGAAAATGAGCATTCACAAAATGGTAGGCGCAGGCAATGATTTTATCCTGCTGGAGGATTTTGATGTCAGCATTTCCGACGACCGTCTGCCCGTTCTGGCCCGGTATTACTGCGACCGCAAGGGGCAGTACGGCGCTGACGGCCTCATCGTTCTGCGGGAGAGCGACAAGGCCGATTGCCGCATGCTGTTTTTCAATTCCGACGGCTCTGCGGCGGAGATGTGCGGTAACGGCGCCCGCTGTGTGTGCCGCTATTGCTACGACAACGGCCTTTCCGAGGACATTCAGACCATCGAAACCGCCTCGGGGATCATTACCGGCCTGCGGATGAAGGCGGATCTCTACCGCATCCGCCTCAACAGCCCCAGCCTTATGGAAACGTCGGAGGAGCTGAGCTATATCGAGCTGGGCGAGCCCGGCCATCCCCATGCGGTGTTGCCTCTGCCCTCGGATCTGAGCCGGGAGGCGCTCCGGGACTATGCACGGAAGCTGCGCTATGACCCCCGGTTTCCCAAGGGGGCCAATGTGAATTTTTACCGCCTGACCGGTGACAACTGCATGGATTTGCTGACCTACGAACGGGGCGTGGAGGATTTTACCCTGGCCTGCGGCACAGGCACCGGCGCAACGGTGCTGGCGCTGACCCTTTTGGGCAAGGTCAGCGGCGCTCACACCCGGGTGGACTGTCCGGGCGGCACCTTGTGGGTGGACGTGGAAAAAGAGAAATCGGACCCTCCGAGCCTCTTCCTCACAGGCCCCGCCGAGGAAATTCCTCTGGAATAAGTAAATTAAGAGGTTCCGCTGTGTGTACAGCGGAACCTCTTGTTATTTGGGCTCAGCGGAGGGAATCTATGACCTTGGGGAGGGCGGACAGGAAGGTCTCTACCTCCTCCGGGGTGCTCTCGCCGCAGAGGGAGATGCGGATGGAGCCGTCAATGAGGACGGGGTCTACCCCCATGGCCTCCAAAACGTGGCTGCGATGCCCCTTGCTGCAGGCCGAGCCGGCAGATACGCAGATCCCCTGCTCCTGCAGGCCGTTGAGCAGACCCTGAGAGCGCAGGCCGGCCACCGCCATATTGACAATATGGGGCGCTTCCTGGGCGCCGATGAGGCTGACACCGGGAATTTCCGCCAGCCCCTGCTGCAGACGGGTTTTCAGGGCGTTCTGATGGGCGATGGAGGCTGTGCGCTCCTTGAGACCCTTTTGGCAGGCGGCGGCGAAGCCCAGGATCATGGGGATGTTCTCCGTGCCGCTGCGGAGACCGCCCTCCTGACCGCCGCCCAGGAGCAGGCCGGGGAGGCTGCCCTTGCTGTAAAGAGCGCCGATGCCCTTGGTGGCATGGACCTTGTGGCCGGAGACGGAGATGAGATCCGCACCCAGGGTGGAGGCACGGAAGGGAACTTTCATAAAGCCCTGGACGGCATCGGTGTGAAACAGGGCATTGGGGCAGCGGCTGTGCACCAGTTTTGCCATTTTCTCAATGGGCATCACAGCACCGGTCTCGTTGTTGACCATCATGATGCTGACGAAAATGGTGTCCGGCCGCAGCGCCTTGGACAGCGCCTCCAGGGTAATGCGACCCTGGGCATCGGGCTGCAGATAGGTCACCTCAAAGCCCTGGGCCTCCAGTTTGGCCAGGGGCTTACGGACGGCGGAGTGCTCGATGGCACTGGTGATCATGTGCTTGCCCCGCTTGCCCAGGCGCTCGGCGGCGGCATAGATGGCCCAGTTGTCGGCCTCGGTGCCGCCGGAGGTGAAATAGACCTTGTCCGTGGGAGCGCCCAGAGCCTCGGCCACGCTCTGGCGAGCCTGCCGCAGAGCACGGGCGGTCTCCACGCCAAAATGATACTGAGCGCTGGGATTGCCCCAGAGCTCCGTCAAGCCATACTGAATCGCCTCCACGGCCTCAGGACAAGGCTTCGTTGTGGCGGCATTGTCGAAGTAGATCATGGTTATGCTCCTAAATCAGTCTTTTCGTTTTTTTTGACTCTCGTGCAGTTCGCTTTCCAACAGAATTATGCAGTATCTTCTTTGTCATTGCGAGGAAGGGGCGAAGCCCTGACGTGGCAATCTTGCACGCTTTCCCCCCATATAGAAGCCGCTTCGGCGAATTCGAAGGGTGGGTGGCGGCTCGTTCCTATGTCGAGGGTCTTTTCAAGTCGTTGCTTCCTCCCATGAGATTGCCACGGCTCCCGTGGGGAGCCTCGCAATGACATGGGGGGTGGGTGGCGGTTCGTGCCTATGTCGAGGGTCTTTTCATGTCGTCGCTTCCTCCCATGAGATTGCCACGGCTCCTGTGGGGAGTCTCGCAATGACATGGGGGGGTGGGTGGCGGTTCGTTCCTATGTCGAGGGTCTTTTCAGGTCGTCGCTTCCTCCCATGAGATTGCCACGGCTCCCGTGGGGAGCCTCGCAATGACATGGGAAGGTGGATTGTCGGTTCGTTCTTATGTCGAGGGTCTTTTCAAGTCGTCGCTTCCTCCCATGAGATTGCCACGGCTCCCGTG
>JAFUPG010000049.1 GCA_017481325.1 Oscillospiraceae bacterium | reverse complement strand
GAGCGATGGGGATCTCGGGGTTCTCGATGACAGCAGCCTCAACCAGCTTGGTCAGGTAGGTGTGGTTGGCGTAGGCACGGGCACCCTTGGAAACCTGGAGGATCACAGGAGACTTGGTCTCGGCGCAGGCTTCGGTGATGCCCTGCACGATCTCCATATTGTTGACGTTGAAAGCGCCAATGGCGTAGCCGCCCTCGTAGGCCTTCTTGAACATTTCAGTGGTAGTTACCAGAGGCATAATGTAAACTCCTTTGATATTTTATTGGATTTCGTCCATATTATAGCACAAAAGTTATGAAATGCAAGTGTTTTTTAACCTAACTGATACCAGATCCGCTTTACCCGATCCCGGGAGAAGCCCAGGCGGTCGTAAAGACGGGTGGCAGGGGCATTTTCCTCGGCGCAGAGGAGGCGGATTTTTTCCACGGGCAGCTCTTTTGCCAGGGCGATCAGGCTCTTCTCGCCGCAGCCCGGTGACAGGCTGGCCACTGCTGCCAGTTCGTTGTCAATGAGCTGCCCCAGACCGATACGCTGACCCTTTTCCAGGATAAAATAGGCATTTTCCGGGGTAGAGCGGTAGGTTTTCGCCCCGTGGACGTGGTGGAAGCTGCGGTTGTATAATTCTGTCCACTCGGGATCGGTGGTCAAAACCGCCTCCGCCTCGGTTTCGGGGAGCAATGCCTTGTCCAGGCTGCGCTCCACAATGTGGGCATAGACGGGGTAGGCAGAAAAATCCTGCTCGCCTCCGGCATAGATCCTCTCTGCGCCGGCGCTGCGGCAAAAAGCGGCGCACTCCCGTAAAAGACCGTCCAGGGATCCAAAAACCGAGCGTACCAGAATGTAGGCTTCCCTTTTATAAGGGATCTCGCTGAGGATCAGGGAGGCCATGCCGTCCTGACAGGGAAAAATGGGGAGATCCTTCATTACAGCAGTTCCTCGTTGTACTTGGCACGGATGCCGCCGATGAACTTGGGACGGGTACGGGCCGCCAGCAGCAGGGCTTCGCCCAGACGGTCAATGCCCAGGCGCAGAGGCACAGCCACCTCTTTCAGGTGCATGCCGATGAGGGTGCCGCCGATGTCCAGGCCGGCATGGGCACGGATATGCTCCACCACCACGGGGTTCTCAAAGGCGGCATAGGCAGCGGTGGCAAAGGAGCCGCCAGCCTTGGGCTGGGGAACCACGTTCACGGGCTCTGCAAAGGGAACGGCCGCAGCCTCCGTGACGATGGCACGGTTCAGATGCTCGCAGCACTGGGCGGCCAAGTAGATACCTTCGGCCTTCAGTACGTCATAGATCCCACGGAACACTGCCTCGGCGGCCTCGGGACGGGAGTCGGTGCCGATGCGGCTGCCGCAGATCTCGCTGGTGGAGCAGCCCACAACCACGATCTGTCCCTTGCGGAGCTTGGCCTTTTCTACCAGGGCTCGGGTCACGGCAGCGGCCTGTTCATACAGTTCGCTCTTCATCATGAATCCCTTTTCTCATTTTATTTAATAACTTACTTTTTTGCAGCAGCAGGAGCAGCACAGCGGCAACTGCCAGATTCACCGCTCCCTGGGGCAGGTTTACGCTGAGGGCGCTCTGGGCGGCAGGAGCAGCACCGTAGAGCAGCGTTTCGTAGAGAAAATATCCCAGTACCATCCAGCCTTCGCTGAGGATGCCGCCCATCAGACTACGGACGGGGCGGATCTGACGGCGGCAAAACAGAGCGACCACCAACGCCATCAGCGCCTTGATCAGCAGGGTGGCCGGGGCATAGAGGGCGTAGCCCAGAAACAGATCTGCCAGAGCCGACCCGATTCCTGCCGCAGCCATGGCCCACAGGGGCGGCAGCAGCACACCGCACAGCAACACAATGCAATCCCCAAGGTTCAGGTAGCCCAAAGGGTATGGAATATGGATAAAGGTTGCGGCACAGCACAGAGCGGCCAGTGCAGCAGCCAGACACAGGCGCTGCAATTTTTGCATAATTTCCACCTTCTTCTTGCTTTTTGTTCTGCTATGGATTATACTGCAAATTGGTATGATAAAAAGTACCAGAAAAAGTATTTTTAATAAGACCAGATGGAGGAACACCATGCTGACTTATACATTGGAAAAAGAAAAGGGCAGCAGTTTATACACTGCCCTGTACACCCATATTCGGGAGGATATCCGTTCGGGCAAGCTGCCGGCCGGAAGCCGTCTGCCCTCCAAGCGCAGCCTCAGCGCCAATTTGGGCGTGAGCATTGTGACCGTGGAGACCGCCTATGCCCAGCTCATTGCCGAGGGCTATGCCTATGCCAGGGAGCGCAGCGGTGTGTACGTCTGTGCCATCGGTGCTATGGGAAAGACGCAGGAGCTTCCTCCCCTTCTGCAGGAGGCAGAGGAGACGAAGCCTGCGCTGCTGGATCTCAGCGGCGGACGGGGCGGCGACCTGCCCTTTCCCCTGTCGGTCTGGGCAAAGACCATGCGGGAGGTGATCAGCACCAGAGGCGAATCTCTGCTGCACCGGGTGGACTACCGTGGAGTCAGAGAACTGCGTGAAGCCATTGCCACCCATCTCTACCGCTTCCGGGGCATGCAGGTGTCGCCCCACCAGATCATCATCGGTGCAGGCAATGAACATCTCTACGGCCTTCTGGCCCAGCTTCTGGGACGGCAGAGCATCTATGCCCTGGAGGACCCCTGTTACAGCAAGCTCCGCCGGGTCTATGAGGCCAATGAGCTTTTCCTTCGCCACATTCCCCTGGATCGCCAGGGCATGCAGGAGACGGCGCTGCGGCAGAGCGGGGCGCAGATCGCCCACATCTCCCCTGCCCACCACTACCCCACGGGCATTGTCATGCCCATTCGCCGCCGCATGGAGCTGCTAGCCTGGGCGGAGGAAAGGGAGGATCGCTGGATCATTGAGGACGACTATGACAGCGAGCTGCGCCACCGTGGCAATCCTGTGCCGCCTCTGTTCTCACTGGATCGGGCGCAGAAGGTGATCTATATCAGCAGCTTTTCCCAGACCATTGCCCCCTCTCTGCGCATCAGCTATGTATGCCTCCCCACCTCGCTGCTGGGGCTGTGGGAGGAAAAGCTGGGCTTTTACTCCTGCGCCGTGCCTGCCTTTGAGCAGTACACCCTGGCAGATTTTATTGCCTCCGGCAGCTATGAGAAGCACCTGAACCGGCTGAAAAAGCGATTTCGTGACAAGCGTGTCAAGATCCTCAGCCTGCTGCGCAGCAGCCCTCTTTGGGGGCGCTGCACTGTGGAGGAGGAGAGCGCCGGAACCCATTTTTTGCTCCATCTGCCTCCCGTGGCAGCAGACAGCTTGCTGCGGCAAAAAGCAAGGGAGCAAGGGCTGGATCTCCGCTTTCTCAGCGATTATGAGCGCAGCCCCCACTCCCGTGGGGTGATGATCTTCAACTATGCCTGTCTGGACACCGATCACCTGCCCCACGCCCTTGCCACTCTGGCAGAAATATTGGAGCGCTTTCAGGCAGGAGCGGAAAAGCTGTCATAAAGCTGCAGCAGAACCATGGCGAGGATCGGAGTCAGGATCAGCCCCGGAATCCCGAAGAGCTTGAAGCCGCCGTAAAGGCAGAGCAGTGTTACCAGAGGGTCCAGCCCCATCTGCTTGCCCAGAAATTTGGGCTCCAGAAAGGCTCTGCCCACGGCAGCCACAGCGTAAAGGAGCAGCAGTCCCAGCGCCACGGCGCTGTTGCCCTGCAAAAAGGCGATCACTGCCCAGGGGATCAGCACCGTGCCCGAGCCGAAGACCGGCAGGGCATCCACCACGGCAATGGCCAGGGCGATGGGAATGGCAGTGAAGGAAAAATCCCGGATGAAAAACAGCCCCACTGCCAAAAGACCAAAGGTCAGGGAACAGAGCTTCAGCTCCGCCTTGAAATAGTTTTTCAGCGTACTTTTTAACCGCCTGCCGCCGGAGCGCAGGCGATTTTTCCATGGTTCCGGCAGCTGCCGGCGCAAAAAAGAACGGAGCTTTTCCTCCCGGGTAGAAAAAAGATACGCCGACAGTAAAGTTGCCAGCAGAAACAGAAACAGCCCCGGCAGACAGGATAACACCCGTCCCACCAGATCCAGCAGCCACTGGGAGAGGTTCTCCACCATGCCGCTGCCACCGGCAAAGAGCTCCTGCACCCAGCCTTCGGCGGCATGGGATACGGAATCGGGCAGGCGGCTTGTCAGGCGGAGCAAACGCCCATAGAGTTCCTCCACCGGCTGCTCCATGGCGGAGATCATCTCCGGCAGACGGCTTGCCAGGTTTTGCAGGCGCAGCAGCAGCACATAGCCCAGGAGGTAAAGTCCGCCGCACAGCAGCAAAAATACCCCTCCCACGCACAAAAGGCTGCTGAGCCAGCGGGGCAGACCTGCCACTCGGCACAGAGCTGCGGCAGGTCGCCTTGCCAGACGGCACAGCCCCCAGCCGCAGAGAAAAGGCAGCCCGATAGGCAGCGCAAAACGCACCGTCAACCAGATGCCTGCCACACCGAGCACCGCAAGGATCAGTATGCGGTAGATTTTTTTCATGGGGTTTTCTCCTTTCCTGCCTTGCATTTCCGCAGCAGCTGTGATAGAATGTTTTTCGTATAGATACAAATGCGCACAATTTATGCACAGGAGGCGGACATGAACACAGATTATCCGAAATATTATATTGTAGAAGCCTCAGCTTTACCCGAGGTCTTCCTGAAAGTGGCAGAGGCAAAACGGCTTCTGGAGACAGGGCGAGCCAGCACGGTACACGATGCAGCCCGTGCCACCGGCATCAGCCGCAGCGCCTTCTATAAGTACCGGGACGCCATTATGCCCTTCCGGAACATGATGTCCGGCAGAATTCTGAACTTCCAGTTCATGCTCCGGGACGAGCGGGGTCTGCTCTCCTCCATCCTTAGCATTTTTGCCCAATTCGGCGCAAATATACTCACCATCCACCAGACCGTTCCCACCGGCGGCAGCGCCTCCGTCAGTATTTCCGCCGAAACCGGCCAGCTTCAGGGCAGCGCAGAGCAGCTGCTGCAGGAGGTGCGGCAGGTGGAGGGTGTGCTGGATGCCCACATTCTGGCAGGCTAAAGAGGCGCAATCATGATAGAGAAAATCAAAGCTTATACCCCGTTTAATGCACAGGAGGCCGCCGACAAGGCGGAGATCCTGCGCCGCCTGAGCATGGGCGGCGATCTTTACACCCGGGAAGATCCCTCTGCCCATATGAGCGCCTCCGCCTGGATCGTTTCCCCGGACAGAACCCAGGTGCTGATGGCTTACCACAACCTCTACGATGCCTGGAGCTGGCTGGGCGGCCACTGCGACGGAGAGCGTGACCTGCTGCAGACCGCTCTGCGGGAGGCCCGTGAGGAGAGCGGCCTGGAAGAGGTGCACCCCGTTTCCGAGGAGATCTACTCCATGGAGATCCTCTGCGTGGACGGCCATGTGAAGAAGGGCAAATTTCTCTCCTCACACCTGCATTTGAACGTGACCTATCTTCTGGAGGCCGATCCTGCGCAGCCCATCCACCATAAGCCCGACGAAAATAAGGCCGTCCGCTGGTTTCCGTTGGAAGAGGCGGTGGCTGCCTCCTCGGAGAAATGGATGCGGGAGACCATCTACCAAAAACTCAACGACAAGCTGAAAACGCTGTAGCAAAAAAATCGACTCCTCTGCCCCATTTGTGCAGAGGAGTTTTTCTATTCTACTTGTGTAGCAGCTTCCTTTGTGATACAATAGAGAAAAGGGCACGTTATTTTCCGAAAGGAGGATTTTCCCATGAAAAATCTTAAGTGGAAGAGCTGTTTTGTCCTGTTTTTATTGGTTTCTGTTCTGTTCCTGTGCAGCTTTGGGGTATGGGCGGAGGAGACCACCGTCTACAGCGGCACCGTCGGTGAGAACATCTCCTGGACGCTGAACACCGTCACCGGTCTGCTGACCCTGGAGGGCTCCGGCGAAATGCCGGACTTTGGCTTGAATGCAGCTGCACCCACAGCAGCACCCAACTGCAAAATGCCGTCACTGCCACCTGTACCAAAAACGGCCACACCAGAGACACCTACCGCACCCTCTGCAGCACCAAGCTCTATGCCGATGCTACACGAATGGTATTCAGCCTTCCCGGAATTCAGTCCGTGGAAATGGGCAGTGAGCTGCGTGCCGTGCTGCATTTCTTTGACGACGAGGGCTATGAGTTCATCACCACGGTGGATGTCTATTCCGTGCTGGCCTATGCGGAGCTGTGCTACGATACCTTTGAATACGAATTCCAGCCGAAGCTGTATACCCTGCTCATCGATGCGCTGAACTACGGTGCCGCTGCGCAAAAGCATTTCAACCGCCGTGCCGATTGCCCGGTCAATGCCGGTATGGAGGCCTATCAGCAGTACACCACCCAGACTCTGTCCGAAGCGCTCACGGACGTGAAAACTTATGTGGAAAACGACCGCAGCATTACGGCGGTCACCAACATGGGCTTTACCGTGGCCTTCGCTGACCGGACGGAACTGAATGTAAAGCTGACCCTGGCAGACGGTTACACCAAAGAGGACATCACCGCCGTGGCTGTGTATGATGCCGCAGGGCAGGAGATTGACCGGCTTACGGAGTTTACGGAGCTCTCCGATGGCCGTTTGCAGGTGACCTTCCGCAAGATCAAGTCTGTGAATTTGCGAGATATGTACTACTTTGTGGCCTTTGTGGGCGACCAACCGGCCAGTGGGCAGATCGGCTACAGCGTGGAAGCCTATGCAAAGAGCATCCTGTCCTCTGATGACCTTGATTTGGCCGCCATGGTGCAGTGCTTTACTACGGCGATGCCGCTGTGGCCTGCTTTGGCAAATAAAATACCGCCGAAAAGGGGCTGCAGCATCGCTGCAGCCCCTTTGTGCTTGTCAAAGCCGTGTTATTTCGAAAGGAGAGCCGCTCTTTTGAAAAAAGAGCGGCTCTCCGATTTGTCAGCCCAGAAGCATGCGGTCGTTGGCGAAATTGCCGTCGGATGCCCGGGCGAAGAGATCCATAAGGGCAGAGACGGTGAGTTTTTTCTTCTCCTCACCGCTGATATCATAGATGATCTTGCCGTTGTTCATCATGATCAGGCGGTTGCCGATGGCAATGGCATCCCGCATATTGTGGGTGATCATAAGGGTGGTGAGCTTGTCCGCCTCTACCAGATGCTGGGTGATCTCCAGCACCTTTGCGGCGGTTTTGGGGTCCAGGGCGGCAGTGTGCTCGTCTAAAAGCAGCAGCTTGGGGTGGTTCATGGCAGCCATAAGCAGGGTAATGGCCTGACGCTGACCGCCGGAGAGCAGCCCCACCTTGGTAGACAGGCGGTTCTCCAGCTCCAGACCCAGGACGGAAAGCTGCTTTTTAAACTCCTCCCGATCCGACTGGGAGATGGACCAGGAGAGACCTCGGCGCTTGCCCCGTTGCTTGGCCAGCGCCATATTTTCCTCGATCCACATATCCGCCGCCGTGCCCACCATGGGGTCCTGGAACACTCGGCCGATGTATTTGGCACGCTTGAACTCCGGCAGCCTGGTCACATTGGTGCCGTCGATGAGGATCTCGCCCCCGTCGGGGAGGTAGGTACCGGCGATGAGGTTCTGGAGGGTGGATTTGCCGGCGCCGTTGCCGCCGATGACGGTAACAAAGTCGCCGTCGTTCAGGGTCAGGGAGAGGCCGTCGATGGCCACCTTCTCATTGACCGTACCGGCATTGAAGATCTTGGTGATATTTTTGATTTCCAGCATCTCACTTCACCTCCCTGCTCTTTTTGACGGATTTGGAGAAGTAGGTCTTCTTCAGGTGGGGTGCGGCCAGGAAAATCGCCACCACAATGGCGGAGAACATCTTCAAAAGATCCGTGTCCAGCCCCAGGAAGATCACCGTCTGGTAGACCAGATAGTACACCACGCCGCCCAGGATCACGCCCAGCAGACGGACGATAAAATTGGTAGACAGCTTTCCCACCAGGGCATCGCCGATGATCACCGCCGCAAGGCCGATGACAATGGCGCCTCTGCCGTCGTTGATGTCCGCCTTGCCGGAGTACTGGGCCAGGAGCGCACCGGAGAGCGCCACGATGCCGTTGGAGATCACAAAGCCCAGAACCTTGTTGCGGTTGGTGTTGATGCCCTGGGCTCTGGCCATTTTCTCGTTGCAGCCGGTGGCACGGATGGCCGTGCCGAATTTGGTGCCGAAGAACCAGTAGAGCACCAGAATCAGCACGATGTAAAACAGCGCCAGGATCCACAGCGCCTTATATTGATACAGCTGGGAGATCAGCACGGGGAAATTTCTGGCGGGCAGCGCCTGATTGGCCTTGCCCATGATCTTCAGATTGGCAGACCAGAGGATCAGCTGGGTCAAAATGCCGGAGAGAATGGCTGGAATGCCCAAAACCGTATGGAAAATGCCCGTCACCAGGCCGGTAGCCATACCGGCCAGAATTGCTACGCCCATGGCCGCCCAGGCATTCCAGCCTGCCGCCATAAGCATGGCGCAGACCGCCATGCCTGTGACCATGGAGCCGTCTACGGTCAGGTCGGACAGATCTAAAATTTTGAAGGTGATATAAACGCCGATGGCCATGATGCCCCAGATCATGCCCTGCGCCACGGCACCGGGCATGGCGTTAAAAAGTCCCGATAGATTCATGTTTTGTCTCCTGTTTGAAATTTATACGATACAACATAACTGTGTCTCCGCAAATATGCGGAGGCACAGTTATGTTTTTTTAAGGATTTAGCTCAGAGGCTCGTAGCCCTCGGGGATCTGGATGCCCAGCTCCTCGCAAAGGGCTGCGTTGTACTTCTTCACGGGCTTAGGATCATAGGCAATGGGCATCTGGGAGATGTCGGCCTCGCCCTTGAGGATCTTGGCAGCCATTTCACCGGTCTGCTTGCCCAGCTCATAGTAGCTGATGGACAGTGTGGCAATGCCGCAGCCGCTGCAGAGACCGGCCTCACCGGCGATGATGGGGGTCTTGGTGGGCAGAACCACATTGTTGATGGTCTCGGTGCAGGTGGCGGCAGTGTTATCCGTGGGGATGTAGATGGCATCGCAGGCAGCGGCTGCTGCGGCTGCTACGATGGCCACATCGGAGGATGCGGAGAAGGAATAATCCTCCACGGTGATGCCCTTGCCCTCCAGGTAAGCCTTGACCACCTGAACCTGATAGGCGGAGTTGGGCTCGCCGGAGCAATAGAGCATGCCAACGGTCTTGGCATCGGGTACCAGATCCAGGATCATCTGCGCCTGATCCTCCAGAGGAGCCAGGTCAGAGGTGCCGGAGATATTGCCGCCTACGGTGCCGTTGAAGTTCTCCAGGCCAAGGGCGACACCGTACTCGGTGATGGAGGTGCCCAGAATGGGGATCTCCAGGGTGGCATTGGCAGCGGCCTGAAGAGCGCCGGTGGCGTTGGCCATGATCAGGTCAACCTTCTTGGATACGAAGTCATTGACAATGGTGGTGCACATATTGTTCTCGCCGGCAGCGTTCTGCTCCAGGAAGGTCACGTTCTCTTCGCCCAGAGCGGCAATCACCGCATCCTTAAAGCCCTGGGTAGCAGCATCCAGCGCCTCGTGGGGCGCCAGCTGGCAGATGCCGATGGTATACTTGCCGTCGTCCTTCTCTGCGCAGGCCGTCAGGCTCAAAAGCAGTCCCAGCACCATAATCAGGGACATCAGTTTCATCATACTTGTCTTTTTCATGGGGTCATCGTCTCCTCTTCGGATGGTTTGATTTCGTTATTTAAAGCTTTAAAGCTTTAAATAACTGAATTTCCCATATCATACACCCGAAGAAGCCGATTGTCAAGCAGTAATTTCTCTTTTTTTTGCTATTTTTTTCGTGGAGCAAGGGGCTGCAGCCCTAAAAAACAAAGAACGAACAGCCAAACGCTCACATCGCAAGTCATACCCACAGCACCAACGCAATGCCATAGGCCATGTCTCATCCAGGTAATTCGTAATCGGCCATTCGTCCTTCGTATATTTCAAATTCGTCCCGACATCAGCAGTGGATTTGGCAGTGGCTGATGCCGTTGTGGTCTTTTTTCACCACGATCTGCTTGTCAATGCGTTCCTTCAGCTCCGTCACGTGGGAGATGATGCCCACCAGACGGTTGCCCTCGGTGAGACCGGCCAGGGTGCTGTAGGCCTTGCTCAGGGCATCGGCATCCAGCGAGCCGAAGCCCTCGTCTACAAAGAGGGTGTCAAGGCGAATGCCTGTGGACATCTGCACCTCGTCGGACAGACCCAGCGCCAGGGACAGAGAGGCCAGGAAGGCCTCGCCGCCGGAGAGGGTGTTGACGCTGCGCTCCGTGGCATTGATATGGTCGATGATGTCCAGCTCCAGGCCGCTCTGGCCTCGCAGATCCTCTGTGCCCACCCGGCGCTTCAGGTCGTACTGACCGCCGGACATTTTCCGAAGGCGCAGATTGGCTCGCTCTAGGATGCGGTCAAAATAGGTCATTTGAATATAGGTCTCCAGCATGATCTTTTCCTTGCCGCCAAGGGTGCCGTTGGCGGTATCTGAGAGGTTTTTGACCCAGATCTGCCGGTTTTCCAACCATTGGGTCTGGGCGGCATTTTCCTCCAGCCGTGCGGCGATGGTCTCGTTGGCGGAGATGGAGGCATGGAGGCTTCGCTGCCTCCGAAGGATGGCATTGCGCTCCCCTGTCAGCTGCTCTTTTTGTTCCTTCAGCGCCGCAAGGCTGCCCTCGGGCTCCTCTGTGAGCTGGCTGCGCAGCTGGGTGATGGTTGCCTGAAGCTCTGCCAGGGTCTTGTCCCGGGCGGTATAGTCACTCCGGGCCGTATCCAGCGCCTTTTTCAGGGCTTCGGCTCGGCGGAGAAGTCCGTCGATCTCCTCCTGCGCCTCTGCCTTGCCGGAGTGCTGCAGACCGGCTTTGCCTTTGGCCACCTGCTCTTCACCGCTCAGTACAGCGGCCTCCAGAGCGGCGATCTGCTCCTTTGCGGCGGTCAGAGCGGTCTCCGCCTGGTTCAGGAGCTGCTCCTGTTCGGGGATCAGGCTTTCCAGGCGGCGCTTTCGCTGCTCTTTTTGCTCCGCCTCCGCTATTTTACTGCTCAGCTCCGTGATTTGAGCGGTCAAAAGGGATTCCTGCGCCGCCGCTGCCGCCCTTGCCTCCTGATCCGCTGTGCCGGGGAGCAGGAGGGCTATCTTTTCCCGAATTGCGGTTTTTCTGGCTTCTACCATGCCCCTTTGGGTTCCCGCCTCGCCGCTGGCCTTGTCTGTGGCGCTCCGGGCCTTTTCAAAGGCAATTTTCGCCGCCTTGACGTCAGCTTCCGTGGGAGCATGGGCAGAGAGGGCGGCGGGCTCGGGATGGCATTTGGAGCCGCAGACCGGGCAGGGCCTCCCCTCCTCCAGGGTGCTTGCCAGAATGCCTGCCTGCTCGTGGAGGAAGGCACGGTTTTTCTCGTCGTAGATCTGCCCCAGACGGGCAGAATTGGCATCGGCCTTGCAGTAAGCCTCCTGCTTTTGGCGCAGCAGGACGTACTGACTCCGCAGTTCATCGATCTCCCCTATGAGATTGCTGTAGCTTTCCCGGCGGTCGGTGGCTATTTGCCGCTGCGCCGTCCATTCTGCCCGTTCTGCCCCGGCTGACTCCAGCGCCTTGCGCTCCTCCTTCAGCTGAGCGCAGTGGGTGCGCAGGGTCTCGATTCGGTCCTGGGCGGTGAGCCGGTTTTTCTGCGCCGCCTGCAGCTCCCTTCTCCGGCGGCTGAGCTTTTGATTTTCTTCTTCCAGCAGGTCGTAGGAGGGCAGAAGCGCCCTGCGTTGGGCGATGGTATTTGCCAGCTGCTCCTGCTCCGGCAAGGTGGCACGGGCGGCATTCCACCGCTCCTCCGCCCGGGCCAGGAGTAAGGCGCACTCCTGCGCCGCAGCCTCGTTTTTTGCCAGCTCCCATTGAAGCTTTTGGGCGGATTCTGCCCGGGTCAGGAGGGCTGCGGTCTGCTCCAGCGCCTGCTCGGCGGCGCTGAGTTTTTCACTTAAGCCTTCCTGAGAGCTCCGATCCTGCTGCAAAAGCTGCTGCAGCAGCGCCGTCACATCCGTCAGAAGCAGCTCGCCGCTTTTGGCCTTTTGCACCTGGGAGAACAGAGGGTTCTCCTCATCACAGGAGATGCCTGCGATGTACTGCCGGGTGCTCTGACGGGCCGTTTCCAGCTGCTGGCGCAGGCTGCTTGCCTGCTCTTTCAGGCGGTTTTGAACCGTAACATAGAGTCCTGTATTGAAAATGTCCCGGAAGATCTTTTGCCGGTCGGTGGTTCCTGCCTTCAGCAGCCTGCGGAATTCGCCCTGGGCGATCATGGCCACCTGAGAAAACTGCTCCCTTGTCAGGCCGATGATCTCGTGGATGGCCTTGTTGACCTCGTTTTTTCGGGTGACGACACGGCCATCGGGGTAGCGCAGCTCCGCTTCGCCGCTCTGGGTGGCTGTTCCCGTGCCCCGGAGCTTGACTCGCTGGTACTCGGGATTCCGCCGGACGGTATAGATCTTGCCGCCGTAAGAGAAGCACAGCTCCACGAAGGTAGGGTCCTCGGGACGGGCGTATTTGGAGCGCAGCATATCGGACTTTCTGTCGTCGCTGCTGGCCTCCCCGAAGAGAGCGTAGGTGATGGCATCGAAAATGGTGGTTTTTCCGGCGCCGGTATCGCCGGTGATCAGGTAGAGGCCGCTGCTACCCAGAGAGCTAAAATCCAGCTCCTGCGTGCCGGCATAGGGGCCGAAGCCCGAAATGGTCAGTTTCAGCGGTCTCATAGGCTTCCCTCCTGTACGGCTTCAATGATTTCCTGGGCAAGGCTACGCTGCTCGTCGCTCATGGGGCGGTTATTCTGCAGGAAAAACAGCTCTTCAAAAAGCGCTAAGGGCGTTTTACGCTGCACTTCCTCTGCGCCGCCCACCAGTTGATTGCTGCGGGTTCGGGTGTTATCATAACTCAAAAGCACCAGGTTGGGATAGATGACACGGAGCTGCCCCATGGCCTCGGGGATGTCGTCCTCGTCGGTGAGGATGATATGGATGTAGTCCTCGGTTTTGAGGGCGGGGTCCAGCAGTTCCCGGAAGCTGCCGCAGATGGATCGCAGATCCCGTTTGGGCAGGAGAGGGACGGTCTGAAGCTGGAGATTCCCCTTTTCCTCCAGCTTGACCACAGTCACGCTTTTGAACTGCTTTTCCTCGGAAAAAGAGTATTTCAGAGGCGTGCCGCAGTAGCGGATGCGATGGTCACCGATGTTCTGGGGGCCGTGGAGATGCCCCAGCGCCACATAGTCAAAGTCGGCAAAAACGGCGGCATCCACATTGTCGCTGCCGCCCACACTCTGCTCCTCGGAGTCGCAGGTCTCGCCGCCGGTGACAAACTGGTGGGTCAGGAGCACGTTCCGCTCTGCCGGATCGATGCACATCTCACGGATGGCCACGCCCAGGGCATCGGTGTAGCTTTCCACGGTCTCCTCCGGGAAGCTGCGGCGCACATGGGCAGGCTTCAGGAAGGGTAACAGCCAGAAATGCACGTCGCCGTGCCTGTCGTGGAGGGTCACGGGGCTGATTTTGCCATCATAAACCGGGGAGAGATAGACCCCGGCACGTTCCAGCAGGCGGCCGCCGAAGGACAGGCGCTCGGCAGAATCGTGGTTGCCGCTGATGATCAGGGTGGGCAGCGACCGTTTGGCCAGACTGTGCAGAAAGCTGTCCAGCAGCTGCACCGCCTCGCCGGAGGGGACGGATTTGTCGTAGACATCCCCGGCGATCATGACGGCATCGGGCTTTTCGTCGTCAATGATCTGCAAAATGCGCTTGAGAATATAGTCCTGATCCTCGTAAAAGCTGAAATTGCCCAGACGCTTGCCCAGATGAAGATCAGAAAGATGGATGAGTTTCATGCTTGTCCCTCCTTTGGGTAGGGTAGTTTGGCCACGAAGCGGATGGCATCGGCCACCGCATCTGGGGGATCGATGATCCGCATTTTGTCTCCGAACTGGAAGAGCCAGCCCCAGAAGGTGGGACTGGTCTGCACCGGCACGGTGGCGGTGCATTCCTCTTCGGAAATGCGGTCAATTTGGGTTTTCTCCCCAAAACGGTCAAAAATAGTGGCGATCAGCTCCCGGCTGAATTGTAGCGTGACCCAGCGATTTTCGCCGGAGAACATCTTAAAGGACTGCCCCACATAGTCCGCCACGATGCTGCGCAGCATCCTTGCCTGGGGTGAGCTGGCCTCCGGTTCCATGCGGACATCCTCCATGCGGTCAATGCGGTAGACACTTAAGCCCTCGCGGAAGGGGGAGATGGCGGTGAGATAGTAGCGGTCTCTGGCCAGCACCAGCCCCACCGGCTCCACCACGTAGCGAATTTTCTCCCGGTGGTAGTGCTTCTGGCGGTTTTCGTCCAGAGTGAAATAATAAAAGGAGACCTTGTGCTCCTGGGACAGCGCCTCTTCGATGGTGTCGATGATATAGTAGACACTTTCGTTGCTGCGCTTATGGTCGTTGTAACGGGTAACGTTGCGCTTCAGGAGAGCGGCACGGTGGCTGCCACCCATGGCGGCAATTTTGTCCGTCAGATCCTCGGTCTTTTTCTCCGTAATGAAGTCCGAGGCCTGCACCGCATCCATGAGGATCCGCAGCTCCGGCACGGAGAAACGGCGATCCGACACATAGTAGCCCTTCTCATGGCCGCAGAGAACTGACATGACCTCAAAGCCCCAGCTGTTCAGGTCTGCTACATCCTGCGCCAGGGTGCGGCGGTCGCAGTTGATGCCCCGCTGCCCAAGGTAATGCAAGAGCTCCCGGGTGCGAATGGGATGCTCCTCGTCGGACTCCTGCTGCAACAGCTGCCATAGAAGCAAAAGCTTGATCTTCTGGGGTGCCTGCTTCACCGTATTCGCCTCCTCGTCCGTTTTTTCTATCATATCATACTTTTGCGCAAATTCATAGGACATAAGTGTCAGCATTTTATGACAGTTAGATCGAGATCCTTTCCGGCAAAGGGAAAAGGCTGCCTTTCGGCAGCCTTTTTGCGAAAAGTGCGGATCAAAGATCTTCCCTTTGAGCCCGCCACGGCCGGGGCGCTCAGAGCTCTGTGAATTCGTAGGAATAGCAGACGCTGCCGTTATCGTAGCGGAAGAGGATCTTCCCCCTTTGGATTTCTGCACTCATTATAGCATTTTGTGGCAAAAGCTGCAAGAAGCAGGTAAAAATTCGTTTTCGCAACATCTTTCTCCTTGCATTTTCCATTAGGGCGCATATAATAGTACTATCCGAAAGGAGCGATTTGTTCATGAAGCGATTTTTGAAACGAAGCTGCCTGCTGGCTCTTGCGCTGGTACTGCTGATCTCCCTGTGCATCCCCGCCGTTTCCGCCGCCGATGCCCTGGACATGGAGGACATGAAGGCACTGCTCAATGGTATCGAGCTGCACCCCCAGCCCACGGGCTACCGGGAAATCGACGAGATGATGGAAGAAATTCTGACGCCTTACGGCGATGCGGATACTTTTACCAGAGTTAAGGCCGCTTACGATTGGGTTGTTTGCAATATTACATACTCCTGGGCGCCCTATTCTCAGAACTGGGCGCCGGCTTACGACTGCTTTGTGCCCCAGTATGAGCTGAGCTACACCGACCCCGGCCGTCAGGAGGTCGTCCCCTACGAGATCGTCAACCGCAGTTACCATGCCATGAAATACGGCGAGGGCGTGTGCTACGACTATGCCGCCGCCTTTGCTCTGCTGGTGCGTTATATCGGCATCGATGCCTATGTGCATACGGGCAATTTCCAGATTGAGCCCCTGTTCGGCACCACCAACGGCCACCACGGCTGGACGGAGCTTCTCATCGACGGCAAATACTACATTTTCGACCCCCAGCGGGACTACCGCTGGTCCTGGGACGCCACCTCTCCCAATCCCTACTACTATTTCGGCGTGCCCTACGAGAATGCCTGGCGCTACACCCAGGAGACAGAGCTCAACGCAGAACGGGACGCCCAATTCCTGCCCGTAGCCCAGGAGCCTGCCTATCATCCGGTGATCACCGTGTGGGCCACCGCCTCGGGTATGGCCTCCGGCGCAGGAACCTATGCGGTCGGAGAAACGGTCACCGTCCATGCCTGGGGCGACCGCTTCATCGCCTGGTTTGATCTGGAGGGAAATCTCCTGAGCCGCAGCAACCCCTACAGCTTTACCGCAGAAAAATCCATGGTGGTTCGGGCGGTTTTCGCCAAGGAGCTGTTTACGGACATTCCCGAAGACGCCTGGTATCGGGAGGCCGCCATTGAGGCCGCTGCCCGGGGGCTGATCTTCGGAACCTCTGCCTTTACCTTCTCCGCAAGTACCCCTGTGACCCGTGCCATGTCTATCACCATGCTCTTCCGTGCCTCGGAGGAGGCGGCACCGGGAACAGCTTCCGGCTTTACGGATGTTCCCGAGGGTGTCTGGTTTGCAGACAGCGTACAGTGGGCGGTGGAGCGGAAAATCGTCAACGGCATGGGTAATGGATTGTTCTGCCCGGAGCTCAATGTGACCCGAGAGCAGTTTGCGGTAATGCTGATGCGCTATGCCCGGTATCAGGGTCTGGAGCTGCCCACAGGGCTGCCCCACGCATCTGACGGGGACAAGATCAGTCCCTACGCAAGAGAGGCTATGGGACAGGCACAGTGCCTGGGGGTCATTCAGGGTTACCCCGATGGGAGCCTCCGTCCTCTGGCGCAGGTGAACCGTGCCGAGGCCGTGACCATGCTGCTGCGCCTGCTGGAGCTGATTGATGCAAATTAAATAAAGTGTGCAAAACCGGGACAGCCCAATTTGGCTGTCCCGGTTTTTATGATTTTATAGGACTTTGCTGAGGAATTCCTGCAGACGGGGGTGCTTGGGGTGGTCGAAGATCTCCTCCGGCGTGCCGGTTTCGATGATCTGTCCCTGATCCATGAAGCAGACCCGGGTGGCAACCTCTCGGGCAAAGCCCATCTCATGGGTGACGATGACCATGGTCATGCCCGTATCCGCCAGCTTCTTGATCAGCTCCAGAACCTCCCCGACCATCTCGGGGTCCAGGGCGGAGGTGGGCTCGTCAAAGAGGATCACCTTGGGGTCCATGGCCAGGGCACGGACAATGGCGATCCGCTGCTTCTGGCCGCCGGAGAGGGTGGCAGGATAGGCATCGGCCTTGTCCTCCAGGCCGATTTTCTTCAAAAGCTCCATGGCCTTCTCTTCAGCGGCGGCACGGATGGCCTTCTTCTCCGCCATGCGGCCGGGGAGGTCGAGCCAGGATTTGAAGCTCTTTCTTCTCTCCTTTTTCGCCTTCTTTTTGGCCACGTGGATGGGGGCTAAGGTGATGTTCTCCAGAACGGTCATATTGTTGAACAGATTGAACTGCTGGAACACCATGCCCATTTTGCGGCGGGCGACGTTGATATTGACGGAGAGATCCGTCAGGTCGTAGCCGTCGAAGATCACCGTGCCGGAGGTGGGGTCCTCCATGCAGTTCAGGCAGCGCAGGAAGGTACTCTTGCCGCTGCCGGAGGGGCCGATGAGCACCAGCTTCTCCCCTTCCAAAATCTCTTCGGAAATATCCTTCAGGACGGGCTGGCCGTCGAATTCTTTACTTAGATGCTGTACGCTTATCACTGACGGAGAGCCTCCTTTCCATGAGCTTTACCAAGAGGGTGATGACGGCCACCAGAATAATATAGACGACGGCCATGGCCAGATAGGGCACGATATACTCGTAGCTGTGGTTGGCGATGGAGTTAAAGGCCTTGTAGATATCCACGGTGGTGACGAAGCTGGCAACGGAGGTCTCCTTGATCAGGGAGATGAACTCGTTACCCAGGCTGGGCAGGATATTCTTGATGGCCTGGGGGATGACGATGCGGAGCATGGAGGTGGCGAAGCTGAGACCGACGGCTCTGCCCGCCTCCAGCTGGCCGGGGTCAACGGACTGGATGCCGCCACGCATCATCTCGGACACGTAAGCGCCGGAGTTCAGACCAAAGACCACCACGCAGACGGAGACGGCAGGGAAATTGAGCCCCATGAGCGGCAGCAGCACATAGTAAGCCAGCAGCAGCTGCACCACAATGGGTGTGCCACGGAAGAAGCCCACATAGACGCTGCAGATTTTATCCAGAATCCGGGGGAAGACACGATACTTGGGCAGAATCCGCACCACGGCAATGAGCGTACCCACGATAATGCCCAGGAGCAGACCCAGGACGGCGATGATGAGGGTGTTTTTCAGACCCTCCAGGACGACGATATAGTCCCCCTTGACCATAAACCAGTCCCAAAATTCCAATAGTTTCCGGCCGAAGTCGCTGCCGGAGAGAAATGCTTCCATAATATCAATTCCTTCCCAAACACAGCAAGCGCCCCGTCCTCAGACGGGGCCTGCCGCTCTCTTTTCTTACTTATTATAGGCATCGGCGATGAACTTGGCGGGAGCCTCGTCCACCAGCACATAGTTGATATTGCCGTTGAGCATATCCTGCACAGCCAGGGCGCTGGACACATAGCCCGTGGTGGTGACGGCGAAGCCGGTGAAGCCCCAGTCCTCGTCGCCCTCCAGATAGTACTGGCCGGTGGTGCCGGTCTGGACACCGAAGTTGGTCTTGCTGTCGAAGCCGTTCAGAATGGCTTTCACCTCGGCTGCGGTGGTGCAGGCATCGAAGGTGGTGTCGTCGGCCTTGACCACCAGGACCTGAGATGCCTGATAGTAGGCATCGGTGAAGGCAACGTGCTCTTTTCTGGTCTCGTTGACGGTAAGTCCCGCCATGGCGATGTCGCACTTGCCCTGGCCAACGGCCAGACACACGGCTTCAAAGTCCATGTCCATAATGACCAGCTCCTTGCCCAGGTATTCGGCCAGAGCAGCGGCGATCTCCATGTCGATACCGTAGAACTTGCCGCCGGCGGTGTACTCAAAGGGCTCAAACATGGCGTTGGTGGCCACGATCAGCTGATCCTTGCTCTCGTCCAGCTGGGCGGAGGTGACAGCCGTGGGCTCGCCGTCAGCAAAATACTTGTTGCAGATGGCCTCGAAGGTGCCGTCGGACAGGATCTTGCCGATGAAGGCATTGACCTCCGCCAGCAGCTCGGGCTGGTTCTTATCCACGCCAAAGGCGTACTCTTCTTCAGTGAGCTTGATATCGATGACCTTGACCTTGTCGGCGCTTTCGCTGCTGCCGCCGCAGCCGACCAGCAGAGCTGTCATGAGGCTCAGAACCAAAATCAGAGATAATAACTTTTTCATTTTCATTTTCCTCCCGGAACAAATTTGATTGATGCCCGAATTTTAATACATCAAAATCCATTTGTCAAGGGAAATTATGCAAAATTATGCACGATTTTATGTATATTTTTGCAAATCATAGGAATGCCCAAAAGCCTTGGGATTTTCCCGCAGGCTTTTGGGCATTGTGAGCATAGATTTTCTCAGGGAAGCTTCTTTCCGCAGGTATTGCAGAATTCGTAGTCCGTTTCCACGGCTCTGCCGCAGTAGGGACAGTAAAGATTCTCCCCTTTTTGGGGCAGCTCGTAGTCGGGTTCTTCCGCTTTATGCATAAATTCTGCATCTTCGGATTGCTTCTTTTTCTGCCGGTACAGTCCCCTGGCCTGGTAAATCAGGTGATAAACCGAGGCAGCAAAGGCCACAGCCAGAAACAGGATACTGAGATTATCCCATCTACCCTTCAGGATCTGCTGCACCATAACGGCTCCCACGAGCAGACAGGAGAGGATGGCAGAAATCAGGCCATAACGGGAGGGCGGCCGGTTGGAGTCGCTGGAAAAACCGAAAACACGAATCCGCATGGGGCTGCCTCCTTTCAGGTGGGTTTATTCCTCGCTGACAATGGCGATATGCACGTCAGACAGCTGCTTGGGCTCTACCACGGAGGGGGCGCCCATCATGACGTCCTGGGCATTCTTATTCATGGGGAAGGGAATGATCTCACGGATGGAGTCCTCGCCTGCCAGCAGCATGACCATGCGATCCACGCCCGGGGCGATGCCTGCATGGGGAGGTGCGCCGTAGCAGAAGGCGTTGTACATGGCAGGGAACTTGGCCTTCACATCCTCCTCGCCCAGACGAACCATTTCAAAGGCCTTGATCATGATCTCGGGGTCGTGGTTACGGACAGCGCCGGAGGACAGCTCCACGCCGTTGCAGACCAGATCGTACTGGAAGGCAGTGATGGACAGGGGGTCAATCTCGCCCTTCTTTGCCTTCTCCAGGATCTCCAGACCGCCGTTGGGCATGGAGAAGGGGTTGTGGCAGAATTCCAGCTCGCCGGACTCCTCGCCGATCTCGTACATGGGGAAGTCCACGATCCAGCAGAATTCGTAGCGCTCCTTGTCCATGTGGCCGGGGACGGTGTTGCCCAGGATGCGGCGCAGCACACCGGCGGTCTTCTGGGCGGCCAGCTTCTTGCCGGCAGTGATGCCTACGAAGCAGCCGGGCTTCAAACCCAGAGCCTCTACGATGGCAGCCTTGCGCTCCTGTAAGAACTTGGACACGCCGCCTGCCAGCTCGCCGTTCTCATCCAGCTTGAACCACATGGGCTTGTTGCCGGCGATGACTTCCACTTCGTTAATAAGCTTATCCACAGCCTTACGTGCCAGAGCGCAGTTCTCCACCACCACGGCCTTGACGGTGTTACCCTCGGCAAAGGGGGCGAAGTCGATGCCCTTGACCAGCTCGGTCATATCCTGCAGCACCAGGTCGATACGCAGGTCGGGCTTGTCGGAGCCGTACTTATCCATGGCCTCCAGGAAGCCAATACGCTTGAAGGGGGCGGTGGAAGCAATATTGTACTTGCCATACTTGGCAAAGATGGGAGGCAGAACGTCCTCTAAGATAGCGAAAACATCATCCTGACCGGCAAATGCCATCTCCATATCCAGCTGGTAGAACTCGCCGGGGCTGCGGTCGCCACGGGCATCCTCATCACGGAAGCAGGGGGCGATCTGGAAATAGCGGTCGAAGCCGGAGGTCATGAGCAGCTGCTTGAACTGCTGAGGTGCCTGGGGCAGAGCGTAGAACTTGCCGGGGTGCTTTCTGGAGGGAACCAGGTAGTCTCTTGCGCCCTCGGGAGAGGAGACGGTGAGGATGGGGGTGGTGATCTCCAGGAAGTTGTGGTCGGTCATGGCCTTGCGCAGAGCAGCGACCACGTTGCAGCGCAGGACGATCTTGTCCTTGACAGCGGGGTTACGGAGATCCAGGTAGCGGTACTTCAGACGGACGGCTTCGTCGGCATCACGGCTGCGGTTGATCTCGAAGGGCAGCTCGTTGTAGCGGCAGCGACCCAGGACTTCGATCTTCTCGGGGACGACTTCGATCTCGCCGGTGGCCTGCTTGGGGTTCTTGCTGGCACGCTCACGGACAGTGCCCTCGACGGAGATGGTGGACTCCTTGTTCAGGGGCTTGATGATATTCATCATCTCCTCGGTCTCAACGACTACCTGAGTGGTGCCGTAGAAATCACGGAGAACGACAAAGGCAAAGTTATTGCCCACTTCACGGACATTTTCCATCCAGCCGACGATCTTGACCTTCTCGCCGACGTTTTCCATGCGGAGCTGGCCGCAGTTATGGGTACGGGATTGCATCATGGTTATCTACCTCTCTTACTTTTCAATGATAACGGTGCCACTGTAGGCGGTACCGTCTAAGATCGTGGTGGCTGCATCCTCCTGGCTCAGGCTCAGCTGTTCGCCGGTGGCCAGCTTCTTCAGGGTGCAGGTGTTGTTGGCGATCTCGTCCTCGCCCAGGAAGATCACATAGGGGATGCGGAGCTTATCGGCATACTGGATCTTGGCCTTGAACTTCTTCTGCTCGGCATAGAGCTGGGTGCGGATGCCACGGGAGCGGAGATAGGTGGCCAGGGAGATGGCAGGCCCCAGGTCCTCGCTCATGGGCAGGATCAGGCAGTCTGCCGGAGCGGTGGGCAGCTCGGGGTTCAGCATGCCCTGCTCTTCCAGCACATAGAACAGACGGGTCAGGCCGATGGCCACGCCCACACCGGGGAGGCTGCGGGAGGAGTAATACTCCGCTAAGTTATCGTAGCGGCCACCGGCGCAGATAGCGCCGATCTCGGGGTGATCCAGCATACGGGTCTCGTAGACCGTGCCGGTGTAGTAGTCCAGGCCACGGGCAATGGTGAGATCCACCGCAAAATTCTCCTCGGGGACACCGAAGTCCGCCAGATACTTGCACACGGCGATCAGTTCGTCAAGACCCAGGTCGAAGACCTCGTTTTTGCCACGGTAGCCCTCCAGGGCGGCGATGACTTCGGAATTGGTGCCACGGATGGCGATGAACTTCAGAATTTCATCGGCATTTTCTGCGCTGAGTCCCAGGTCGTCCACCAGAATGCGGCGCACCTTCTCCGGGCCGATCTTGTCTAACTTATCCACGGTGCGCATAATGTCGCCGGACTGCTCCGTGAGACCCAGGAGAGCGTAGAAGCCGTTTAAGATCTTGCGGTTATTGACGCTGATGCAGAAGCGCTTCAGGCCGAACTGAGAGAACACACGGTAGATGATGGAGGGGATCTCCGCCTCGTTGATGATGGAGAGCTTGCCATCGCCGATGATATCGATATCCGCCTGATAGAACTCACGGAAACGGCCACGCTGGGCACGCTCGCCACGGTAGACCTTGCCGATGGCATAGCGGCGGAAGGGGAAGGAGAGCTCGTTTTCGTGGAGGGCAACGTACTTGGCCAGAGGCACGGTGTGGTCAAAGCGGAGTGCCAGGTCGCTGTCGCCCTTCTGGAAGCGGTAGATCTGCTTTTCGGTTTCGCCGCCGCCCTTGGCAAGGAGGATCTCGGCGGACTCGATGATGGGGGTATCGATGGGGGCAAAGCCATAGAGGGAGAAGCTGCTGCGGAGGATCTGCATCATGCGCTCCATGCGCATCTGGGGTCCGGGGAGCAGCTCCATAAAGCCCGACAGGGTACGGGGTCTGATTTTTTCCATAGTTTTTATCCTTTAATCCTTAAAAATGAGTTGTTCCAAATCGTAATAGCCGGGGGCTTTCTCCGTCAGCGCCTTGGCGGCACGGAGCGCACCGGCGGCAAAGATGCGGCGGCTGCTGGCCTTGTGGGTCAGCTCCAGCACTTCGTCCTCAGAGAAGAAGAACACCTGATGCTCCCCTGCTACAGTGCCGCCACGGAGGGCGAAAACACCGATCTCCTTCGGATCCCGCTTGCCGCAGATGCCCTGACGGCCGTGGATCACTGTGGCAGTTCCCCGGGGGTCCAGCTCCTGCAGGAGCACCTTGGCGGTGCCGCTGGGGGCGTCCACCTTCTGATTATGGTGCTTCTCCACGATCTCCTTGTCCCAATCGGCCAGGATGGGGGCATAGTCCCGGAGCATCCGCCGCAGAACGGCAATGCCGGTGGAGTAGTTGGCAGACCAGACCACAGGGACTGCGGCGCTGAGCTCTTTCAAAAGGGCGAAATCCGGCTCGGCATAGCCCGTAGTGCCGGAGAGCAGAGGCGTGCCGGTGCGGCGGATATAGTCCGCCAGCCTGGGAAGGGCGGCAGGAGCGGAGACATCGATGCATACGTCTGCCTTGGGGGCGGTGTCGTAATTCTCGGGGCAGGTGATGTCCGCATGACCCAGGATCTCCCAGCCCTGTTCCAGAGCCAGGGCCTCGATCATTTTGCCCATTCTGCCGTAACCGCTGAGGAAAATCTTCATACCATCAGCCCTCCAGGACAGGAAGACCTGCGGCCTTCATGACAGCGGCCAGCTTGGCACGGTTCTCCGGCGCCATGGGGTACATGGGCATACGGAAATGTCCTGCCTCAAGACCCATGAGGTTCATGGCCTCCTTCACGGGAATGGGGTTGGTCTCAATGAAGAGGGTGTTCATCAGCTCCAGATACTTTAGCTGGGTAGCTGCTGCCTGTTCCCGGCGACCCTCCAGATAGTCAAAAATCATATCATGGCACTCTCTGGGCATCACATTCGCCCAGACGGAGATGACACCGGAGGCACCCACGCTCATGAGGGGGATAGTGATATCGTCATTGCCGCAGTACATGGCAAAGTCGTCGGAGAGGTAACGGGCGATCTTCACCGCATAGCTCATGTCGCCGCTGGCTTCCTTGATGCCCATGACATTGGGATGGGTGCTGAGACGGCGCACCACGTTCTCGGAGATCTTGCAGCCGGTGCGGCCGGGGACATTATACAGGATGATGGGGGCGACATCTTCGTCCGCAGACATCATGAAATGGCGGTACATGCCCTCTTCGTTGGCACGGACATAGTAGGGGCTGATGCAAAGGAGGGCATCGGCGCCCATTTTGGAGTAGATGATGCTCTTTTCCTTCTGCATGTCGCTGCAGTTGGAGCCGCTGCCGGCAATGACAGGCACACGACCCTTGACCTGGTCAATGACCACTTCCAGAGTCTTAATATCCTCCTCCAGGGTGGTGGAGGCGGTTTCGCCGGTGGTACCCAAAGCTAAGATGGCGTCGGTTTTGTTGTCGATGTGCCAATCCACCAGGGCACGGATGCGGTCAAAATCGATGGAGCCGTCAGCGTTGAAGGGTCGAACCAGAGCAACGATAGAGCCTTGTAATTTCTTCATAACATTACCTCCTGTGGGTAGTTAAACAGAGTTCGCTTTTCGTCCGTGTAAATAATATCACTAATTGAGGCAAATTGCAAGTAGGAGCATGGGAGAAGCCGCCGGGATACGAAAAAATACTTCGGAAAGCGAGCGGGATAAGCCAAAACGGGGCATATACGGCGTTCTGCGGCGAGGCGGTAAGGGAAAAGCGAAACTGTGCCTCCGGCACGGATTTGGATTATTTCGTCCGTCAAACAGAAATTTGTCGGTCTGCTTAGGAACTAACAACTAAGAGCTAAGGACTAAAAACTGAGGTGTGCCTTCGGCACGGAGTTTGAATTATTTCGTGCGGCAAACAGAAATTTGTCAGGCTGTTTAGGAACTAATAACTAAGAGCTAAGGACTAAAAACTGAGGTGTGCCTTCGGCACGGATTTGAATTATTTCGTCTGTCAAACAGAAATTTGTCGAACAGTTTGCCGCAGCCAAAGCCTCCCGTATCAGGAAGGATTTCGTACTATGAGTAAGGTTTCATATTACGCAATGTCATTGCGAGGAGCGTAGCGACGTGGCTGCGCAGCTGTCAGCGACGAAGGAGCGCTACAGATGCGGCG
>JAFUPG010000048.1 GCA_017481325.1 Oscillospiraceae bacterium | reverse complement strand
TACATTGAGTACTACGAGACCAACGGCAACTGGAGCGGCTACTACAATAACTCCGTAGCCGAGCTCTTTGAGCTGAGCTTCTATGTCAAGGGCGGCGCCGGCACCGGCGGCGACACCCCCGACACCCCCGATGAGCCTGATACCCCTGATACCCCCGATACTCCCACCGGCGACCTGGTCTTCGAGAAGGTCACCTCTGATCTGGGCGACTGGTCCGGCTCCTATGTCATCGGCTGGGATGATGGCACTACCGCCTACGTCTTCAATGGCCAGGCCGATGCTGACAAGAACAATGTCACCTCCGCTCTGACCAACAACACCGTTACTGCCTCCGCTGATTGCATCATCGTCATCGAAGCTTCCGGCAACGGCTATACCTTCAAGGCCACCGGCGGCTACCTCAACGGCAAGACCTATGACGGCGCTGCCTCCAACGGCATGAAGTTCGAGACCGAGCCTGCTGTCGGCACCATCACCTGGGAGAATGGCAACCCCATCATCACCAGCGCTGTCGGCACCATTATGCGCTACAACAACGGTACCACTTACGAGGGCGACGGCAACTACTCCTGGTTCCGCTTCTTCAAGCCCACCAGCTCTGTCCAGACCCCTGTCAGCCTCTATAAGCTGACCGATGGCACTCCCGGCGAGACCCCCGATACCCCCGATGAGCCCGAAGTCCCCGACACCCCTGTTGATCCCAATCCTCCCGCAACCGGCGATGACTATGTTCTGACCAATGAGCTGAAGGCCGGCGATGAAGTTGTCATCGTCTGCGCAGCCAAGAACATGGCTCTGTCCTCCACCTACAACGGCTTCTACAATGCAGCTGTTGCAGTTTCCCCCGTGGACGGCGTTCTCACTAACCCCGCTGCCGAGCTGGTATGGACCGTCGGCAAGAACGGCGACAACTACACCTTCTCCTTCGATGGCAAGAACCTGGGCATGGCTGACAGCTATTCCTCCATGCCTCTGGGCGAGAAGAACGACCAGTGGACCATCTCTGCCGGTGGCACTGCAAACACCTGGTTCGTCTTCAACGTTGGCCGTCAGGTCTACATTGAGTACTACGAGACCAACGGCAACTGGAGCGGCTACTACAATAACTCCGTAGCCGAGCTCTTTGAGCTGAGCTTCTATGTCAAGGGCGGCGCCGGCACCGGCGAGACTCCTGACGAGCCCGACACCCCCGTTGTTCCCGACGAGCCCGATGTCCCCGTCGAACCCGAGGATCCCGACGTTCCCGACACCCCCGTGGAGGGCGAGGAAGTCTTCGCTCTGACCACCGAGCTGAAGGACGGCGACCAGCTGGTCATCTACTATCCCACCGAGTCCCTGGTTATGGGCTCCAACCTGGACGACCGCAACAGAGTTATCGGCATCACCGCTGAGGCTCCTGTGGACGGCGTTCTGACCCTGCCCGAAGGCGCTGTTGTATTCACTGTGGAGTTCGAAGCTGAGACCAATGATTTCGCTCTGATTGCTCCCGATGGCACCTACCTGACCTCCGGCGAGACCGGCAACTCCATGTCCTATGCTGCCGAGCAGAATGCCTGCAGCCTGTGGAACCTGAAGGCCAAGGAAGGCACCGACCTGTTCTACATCTACAACTCCGGCGCCAACTACAACGGCAACTACAACCAGGCCATGGAAGTCTTCTACTCCGCCTTCACCACCTACGGTTGGAAGGACTCCAACATCTACGAGTTCCAGCTCTATGTCAAGACCGTGACCGACGAGACTCCCTGCGCTCACGAGTGGGACAATGGCACTGTTACCACCCCCGCTACCTGCACCGAGGATGGCGTTCTGACCATTACCTGCGGTCTCTGCGGCGCTACCAAGACCGAGACCATCGCTGCTCTGGGCCACACCGATAACGACGGCGACAATGCCTGCGATACCTGCGGCGCAGTAGTCGGCGGCGATCTGGTTGCCACCGCTTTCGAGGATATCAAGGCCACCGATACCGTTATCATCGTCATCTCCGGCCCCGTCTCCGGCAAGGACTATGTCATGTTCAATACCGCCTCCGACTCTGCCAAGGGCGCAGGCGCTGAATTTGACGGCAAGACCATTGACGAGACCATGTTCTGGAACATCGTGCCCTGCGACGGCGGCTATACCGTTTACAAGGCAGGCTCCACCTCCGAGTGGCTGTACCTGACCAATGCCAACAACGGTGTCCGTGTGGGCACTGCCACCACCGGCAACGTGTTCTCCTTCGCAGTTCCCTATGAGGGCCAGAACAACTACCTCTGCGCTACCGACAGCGCAGGTACTGTCCGCTACATCGGCGCATACGACAACAACAACGGCAAGACTGACATCACCTTCAACTTCCGCAGCTACGCTGTGGGCGCCAGCACCGGTGTTCTGTCCAACATCGCCGACCAGACCTACACCTTCTACGTAGTAGGCGGCTGATCTCCCAAGTAAGGAAAACCAAAACAAAGCCCCAAAGACCACCCCAAACCCGGGGTGGTCTTTTTTCGTGGAAAGTAGATAGATGAAATATGCAGGATGAAAGCCATAGGGAAGATGGAACAATTGCCTGTGGCTCAGCGAGCCGGTGAAAGGTGAATCATGAATGACGGTGGTATCGGCTTCGCCGATGGGAATTGAAATAAAGTCAAATAGATGTTTATCGAACTTTTGCCTGCACGATCGATACCTTCCGTAGGGCGTGATCCTGTTGTGGTACCCGAAAAAATCTTCGGGCTTCGCTGATCCTCGATTTTTTCGGCTGCGGCCACTCGCTCGTCTCCCTTCCTTCGCCACAGGCGGCGGTCGACTCGCTCCCCACTGGGCACGCCGAAACCCGCCGCACCACCGTTAGAAGCCGTAGGGGCGATTCAATCGCCCGTGGCACTAAGGCGTTCAGAAGCACCTGCGTCGAATCTCGTAGGGGCGCACCCATGGGTGCGCCCGTGGCACTGCTTGGCTCTTAGTTATTAGCTCCCGAACAGACCGACGGCTTCTCCTTTGGCGAGCAACTTCTCAGCTCTCTTCCTCACCTGCCATACAGATCTCCCGCAGCAATCGAACCGTCAGATCCCATAGGCTCAGCTTTTCCACAGCTTTTGGCGCAATAATGGGAATCTCCGCTAAAACTTTCTCTCCGGCAGTAATGGTCATTACACCCAGCGGATCTCCCGCAGCGACCGGCGCTTCCACCTGCTCCGGCAGGCTGACGGTTTTGCTTACCCTGGACAACTCGCTTTTCTGAATTAAAATTGGTGCCGATGCCTGCAATACCGGGGTTAGTGCGGCCTCTTTGCCCAGCTTAACTTCCACCGTGGGAAGCAGCTCCGGAGGTTCCGGACTTACCAGGGCATAATTGGCAAACCCGTAGTTCAGCATAGCCTTTGCCGATTCGAAACGATCCTGTGAACTGTCGCAGTGCATGACAACGGCGATCAGCTCTATGCCGTCTCGCATTGCAGAGGCGGAGAGACAATGTCCCGCCGAGGATGTGTAGCCGGTTTTCAGTCCGGTGGTGCCCTCATAAAAACGCACCAGCTTATTGGTGTTGGACAGGCCGAAAGCTCCGTTTCGTACCGTGTCCATCCATATGGTTGTGTAATCCCGAATCCGATCATGCATCAGCAGCTGACGGGACATAATGGCGATGTCATGGGCGGTGGTCAGGTGTTCCGCAGCATTGGGCTCGTCGTCCAGACCGGTACAGTTGACGAAATGGGTGTCCGTCATGCCCAGTTCCGCCGCTCTTTGGTTCATCTGCTCCACAAAGGCCGCCTCGCTTCCGGCAACATGCTCTGCCAGAGCCGTAGCACAGTCGTTGGCGGAACTGACCACTACGGATTTCAGCATCTCATCCATGCTCATCTGCTCTCCGGGCTCCAGGTACACCTGACTTCCGCCCTTGCCGGCAGCTGCATCCGAGGCAATGACCTGATCCTCCATGGAGATCTGCCCCTTTTCCAGTGCCTCCATTACCAGCAGCAGTGTCATCACCTTGGTCACCGAGGCAGGTGCCAGGCGCTCGTTGGCATTTTTCTCAAACAAAACCGTTCCCGTGGCCGCATCCATTAAAATAGCCGAAGGTGCGGCGATCTCCAATTCCGCACCTTGCGCTATGGGCAGACAAACTGCCGGCAGCGCCACCGTTAGCAAAACAACCAAAAGTCTTCGTAACAACATAAAAATCCCCTCCGCTTCACAGTACAAGCCTATGAGGCGCAGGGGATTAATATGTATATAAAATTATACAATAAACTTCTTTGCAGCACCGGCGAAAGCCAGTTCGTTATCCTCGCCGCTGACATTGACCAGAAGAGGATGGGTGAAGTCGATGGTGAACATCTCCATAAAGCTTTTGGCATTTACCTTACGGTCGCCGTCGTGCACCTCTACCATGTAGGGCTGCAGGCTAGCCAGACCAACGAACTCCCGGATGTCACTGAGAGAAGAAAAGCGAACAGTCATGATTGTTCCTCCAAAAGAAAGGTCTGTACATTTGCGAAAAATCTGCTAAAATAAATACAGAGCTTATTTTGGGACTTATTATAACGTTTTTTTACACAAAAATGCAATGCATTTTTTGTTCAAGATTTACGAAAACTGGAAACGTTTTTTTAGGAGAAAGTTATGAAATTTCAATGTTACACACTGGGTTGCAAGGTAAATCAGTATGAGACCCAGGCCATGGAGCAGATGCTTCTGGCGCTGGGGCATAGTTTTGCAGAGGATAATTGTGATATTTACATCATCAATACCTGCACCGTTACCGCCGTAGCGGATCGGAAGAACCGTACCCTGATCCACCGCCTCCGTCGGGAGCATCCCGATAGCGTCATCGGTGTCTGCGGCTGCTATTCCCAGCTCAACGAGGATGCCGTGCGGCAGATGGGCGTAGATGTCATCGGCGGAAGCGGCAAGCGTCAGGAGTTTATCTCCCTGCTGCTGCAGGCGGCAGAGGATCGCCGTGAGGCGAAAAGCTGCGTGGATGCCGCTCTGAAGCGCCGCAGCTTCGAACTGCTCCCTGCCGGCGGTCTGTCCCACCGCACCCGTGCCATGCTGAAGGTGCAGGACGGCTGTAACAATTTCTGCTCCTATTGCATCATCCCCTATGCCCGTGGCCCTGTGCGCTCTCTGCCCCTGGCAGAGGCTGTGGCTCAGGCCCGGGAACTGAGAGATCAGGGCTACCTGGAAATCGTAGTTACCGGCATCGAGATCGCCTCCTGGGGCTGGGATTTCAAGGACGGCAGCTGCATTACCGACCTCCTGGAGGCTATCTGCAAGGCCGTCCCCCAGGTCAGAATTCGCCTGGGCTCCTTAGAGCCCCGTGTGGTGAACGAGGATTTCTGCCGCAGACTCTCTGCCTGCGAGAATCTGTGTCCTCAGTTCCATCTGAGCCTTCAGAGCGGCAGCGACGGTGTGCTCAAGCGCATGCGCCGCAAGTACTCTGCCCAGCGCTATTATGAGAGTGTGACCCTCTTAAATCAGTATTTCCCCGGCTGCGCCATTACCACGGATCTCATCGTGGGCTTCCCCGGAGAGACTGAGGCGGAGCTGCAGGAATCCCTGGCCTTCTGCGAAAAGTGTGGCTTCGCCGCCATGCACATCTTCCCCTACAGCCGCCGCACGGGCACGCCCGCTGCGGATATGAAAGAGCAGATTTCCAAGGCAGAGAAAACCCAACGCTCCGTCCGTGCCGCAGAGGTGGCAGGTCGTCTTCAGGAGCGCTACCATCAGGCACTGCTGGACACGGTGCAGCAGGTGCTCTTTGAACAGGAGGAGCGAGGCTTCTTCACCGGCCACATGAAAAACGGAACCAAGGTCTACGCCAAAGGCGAGGCGCTGCATAATGCTCTCCGCAGTGTGCGAATCACCGCTCTCTGCGCCGATGGTGTGGAGGCCGAGCTGCTGTAAGCCAGAGAGCGCTGCATGAATTTGCACCGTAAAAAACGAAATTCCGCATATTATGCATATTTATAATAATTGTGCTGAATTTTATACAAAACTGAAGAAAATTCGACATTTTCGTGCAAAAAAGTTGGAAAAATGCTTGTAAAACCGCTGCGTTTGTGATAAACTGAAAGAAAAGACAGCAAAGGAGCGAGAGCGATGCCCATCCGTGTCAGCAGCGAGATCCGACCTCTGAAAAAGGTGCTTTTGCACCGTCCCGGCAGCGAACTGGAGCAACTGGTGCCCACCCAGCTGGATCGTCTGCTTTTTGACGACATTCCCTACCTGGCAGGCGCCCAGCAGGAGCACGATGCTTTTGCGCAGACACTGCGCAATCAGGGGGCGGAGGTGGCCTATCTTTCGGAGCTGACAGCCCAGACCCTGTCCCAGAGTCCGGCTCTGCGGGAGCTCTTTGTCTCCGACTTTATCCACCGCAGCGGCTGCCGTGCCGAGAGCTACGGTGAACCCTTGAAGGAACTGCTCCTGTCCATCTCCGATGTCCACACCA
This sequence comes from Oscillospiraceae bacterium, assembly GCA_017481325.1. The sequence continues at coordinate 12,806 of JAFUPG010000048.1, read as the reverse complement.
TGGTGCTCAAAACCATGACCGGTGTCCGCTTTGATGAACTGAACTACCGTGGCGGCGAGACCCTGGCCTCCCTCCGTGGCGACCGAAGCCACTTTATTCTCGACCCCATTCCCAATCTGTACTTCACCCGTGACCCCTTCGCCTCCATTGGCAAAGGTGTTTCCCTCCATCGGATGTTCTCTGTTACCCGTAACCGTGAGACCATCTACGGGGAGTATATTCTCCGTTATCATCCGGATTTCGCCCAATCCGTGCCCCTGTACTACCATCCCCGTGAGCCCTACTCCCTGGAGGGCGGTGATATCCTGAACCTCAGCGAGCACACCATTGCCGTGGGTATCTCCCAGCGCACCATGCCCGAGGCAGTGGAGCGTCTGGCGGAGAATATCTTCCGTGAGGACAGCGCTACCGTGCGCCGTGTTCTGGCCTTCGACATCCCCAATACCCGTGCTTTTATGCACCTGGACACGGTTTTGACCCAGGTAGATACGGATAAATTTGTCATCCACCCCAATATTCTGGACTACTTGCGGATATTTGAACTGAGCCCCGGCAAGAATCACAGCCTGCAGATCCGCAGCCTGGAGGCACCTGCCGAGCAGGTCTTGGCCGAGGCTGTGGGTGTGGATCAGGTCAAGCTCCTGCGCTGCGGCGGTGGAGACCAGATCGCCGCCCAGAGAGAGCAGTGGAACGACGGCTCCAATACCCTCTGCATCCGCCCCGGCACGGTGATCGCCTATGACCGAAACTATGTGACCAACGCTCTGTTGGAAAGTGAGGGTTTGCAGGTGCTGAAGATCCCCAGCGGTGAGCTCTCCCGTGGCCGAGGCGGCCCTCGTTGCATGAGCATGCCCCTGATTCGGGAATAAAACTTTACTCCAATACAGAGCGAACCTTCTTGCCCCAAGGAGGATCGCCCTGTTTTTGTATGTTTTTCTCCTTTTATATGGCAATTGTTGTAATTTTTTGGAACGAAAGTCTGGGGTTTTCGTCTATATTCTTAGAAAAGGAAAGGAGCGATGATCCATGCATGGAAAAGCCAAGTGTAAGATCCTGAAGGAGATCCGCAGACGGATCGCTGCGGAGAATGAGATCCCCTTCGTGACCCGGGAGTGTACGTATCAGGGTAGCTGCAAGGGCACCTGCCCTAAGTGCGAGGCGGAACTGCGTTACTTGGAGCAGCAGCTGGAGAAACGGCAGCGCCTGGGGAAGGCGGTGGCGGTGTCTGCTCTGTCTTTGAGCCTCCTGACCGGCGCTGTCGCCTGCGAACCCCTCTTCGGCCAGAAGCCTGACAATCAGCTGGAGGGCGATACGCCCTACGTTTCTGACACGGCGGAGACTTTGGAAGGAGCGCCCATGCCCGAGGAGGATCTGATCAAGGGCTATGTGATACCCGAAACCACCGAAGATCAGCTTGTACTGGGGGAACTGCCTTATTCTGAGCCCGAAGAGGACGAACTATCCGGCAGAATCGATGCATCGGAAACCGACGATACCTGCGATGTGGAAGTTCTGGAGGGCGACGTGGCCTATGTAGAGACCGAGAGCGATGAATGAGCTACGCTATCCGCTTCTGACCCTGTCCCGTCTGCGGCTCATGACAGACGGGGAGGGGATCACCACTTTAGTGGCAGGTGCAGGCTGTCCCCTGAACTGCAAATACTGCATCAATCGGGAATTGCTCTCCAAGGCAAAGCCCCGGTTTGTTACGCCCCAAGAGCTTTATGAACTGGTGCGGCAGGATGATCTTTACTTCCGTGCCACCGGGGGAGGCGTTACCTTTGGCGGCGGCGAGAGTCTGCTCCACGCCGAGTTTATCGCCGCATTCCGTGAACGGATCGGGGAGAAATGGCGCATCTGCGTGGAGACCTCTCTGCAAATCAACCCCCAACAACTGCAGCTTGCTCTAAGCGCTGTGGATGAATTCATTGTGGATATCAAGGATCTGAACCCGGAGATCTACCGCAGCTACACCGGCGGCGACTTGGCGCCTGTCATGGAGAATCTGAAATGCCTGCTTCATCATGGAGATGAAAAGAAAATCAAGTTCCGCATCCCCCTGATCCCCAACTTCAACACCCCGGCCGACTGCGACCGCAGCGAAACGCAACTCCGCAGCTTGGGTGCAAAAAGCATAGAACGCTTCGACTACGTGATCCGCTAAAAAACGGTAAGTCTTTGGTGAATGATGAAAAAAGTGAGCTGAAAGAGTAAGAGGAAAACACGACAATAGAACCTGTAGGGGCGCACTGTGTGTACCCACTGTACCACCGTCAAATAGATGTTTATCGGTGAGGCTAAGGACTAATAACTAAGAACGAATAACTGAGGTATCGGCTCCGCCGATGAGTATTCAAATTAAAGTTTATCGAACTGTATACTTCTGACCAAAACCTTATTGCCAATAGAGGTACAGGCTGCCGAAAAGCTATGTCATTGCGAGGAGGCATTTATGCCGACGTGGCAATCTCCTCTATAAATGTTCCAAATATATGGAAATTTGGTACAAAACGGAGGCTTTAAGAATACAGATTGCCACGTCGCTATGCTCCTCGCAATGACATTGCGTGATTTGAAGCCTTACTCATAGCCCGAAATCCTTTCTAATATGGAAGGCTTTGGCTGCAAACTGTTCGACAAATTCCTGTATGACGGGCTAAATATTCCAAATCCGTGCCGGAGGCACACCTCAGTTTTTAGTCCTTAGCTCTTAGATATTAGTTCCTAAACAGTTCGGCAAATTATTGTTTGGCTTTCTGCGTGCAGGAGATCGTTTTGCCTTGCTGCTGTTGCTTCCGAGGTCTCTTGCCCCGATCCTGCAAATGCAAAGAAGCTACCTCGCTTTCGAGGTAGCTTCTTTTGCGGATAATCTTCAATTTTCAGGCCAGCAGGCTCCACAGCAGCACCACCAGACCCAGGCCGATGCGGTACCAGCCGAAGGCGGAGAAATCGTGCTTCTTAATATAGCCCATAAGGAACTTAATGGCCAGAACAGACACCGCAAAGGCGGTGACCATGCCTACCAGCAGAACGGCAAGCTGAGTGCCCGTGAAATCAAAACCGAATTTCATCAGCTTCAACAGGGAAGCGCCGAACATCACGGGGATGGCCAGAAAGAAGGTGTACTCCGCAGCGGTCTCACGGGAGGTGCCGATGAGGATACCGCCCAGAATGGTAGCGCCGGAACGGGAGGTGCCGGGTACCAGACTCAGCACCTGGAAGATACCGATCAGCGCAGCATCCTTCCAGCTCAGAGCCTCCAGGCTGTTGACCCGGGGCTGCCGCCGCTTGTTGTAGCGCTCGATAAAGAGGAAGGCAACGCCGTAGAGGATCAGCATGGCCGCCACTACCACGGGCGTAAAGAGATGGGCCTCCATCCAGTCGTCCAGAGGCAGGCCGATCAAAATGGCCGGCACACAGCTCACAGCGATCTTCAGCCAAAGGATGAACTTGCTCTGATTGCAGTAGGCCAGAGGGCCTTTTACCGTTTTGTCTTTCCGCTGGAAGGGCCAGAGCTTCTTGAAGTACAGCAGGATCACCGCCAGGATCGCTCCGAACTGGATCACCACTTCAAACATGGTCATAAATTCCTCGGTCATCACATGGTTTGCCGAGGGCCAGAGGGCGTCAACCAGCACCATATGACCCGTCGAACTGATGGGCAGCCACTCGGTAATGCCCTCCACGATGCCCAAAACCAGCACCTTCAGCCAATCTAAAAATCCCATATTCCACCTCACTGATAGGAATGATATTCATCTCTGGGACAGTATAGCACAAGCCTGCCCCAATGTCAAAGAATCTGAGGAAAAAATTTAAAAAATCCCATAATTTCTCTTGACAAAACAGCTTTCGGTATGTAAAATATATGAGCCTGTGCGAATCAGGCATATCCTTGCCGCCGACGAGATCGGCGGCCAAAAGTCCAAAAGGAGGTGCACACAACAATGGCTAAGATTTCCGGCAAGTATGAGATCGTCTATATCATCGACCCCGCTAAGGGTGAAGAGGGTATCGCCGCTCTCGTGGAAAAGTTCAAGGCGATGGTTGAGGCAGAAGGTACTCTCACTGGTATCGAGGAGTGGGGCAAGCGCCGTCTGGCTTATCCCATCAACGATCTGCCCGAAGGCTACTATGTCCTCATGAACTGCGAATGCAAGCCCGAGCTCCCCGCTGAGCTGGACAGAGTGTTCAAGATCACTGACGGCATCCTGCGTTCCCTGATCGTCGCTGTCGAAGAGTAAGGAGGCCAATTCATGCTGAACCATATCGTTCTCATGGGTCGTCTTACCCGTGACCCCGAGCTTCGTCGGACCAACTCCGGCGTGGCTGTGGCCACATTCACTCTCGCTGTGGACCGTGACTTCGCAAGCTCCACCACCGGCGAGAAGGAAACAGATTTCATTGACATCGTGGCATGGCGCAATACCGCTGAGTTCGTCAGCAAGTATTTCACCAAGGGCCGCATGGCAGTGGTCTGTGGTCGTCTCCAGATTCGCAACTGGACCGACAAAGAGGGCAACAAGCGCCGCAGCGCTGAAGTCATTACCGACAATGTCTATTTCGGTGACTCCAAGCGTGAAGCAGGCGATAGCTATGGCGCTCCCGCCTACGGCTCCGCTCCTGCCTACGGCTCTGCTCCGGCTTATGGTTCCGCTCCCGCACCCGCAGCCAACTATGGCTACAGTGCCCCTGCGGCTCCCGCTCCCGCATCCGACTTCTCCATGATCGAGGATGACGACAGCCAGCTGCCCTTTTAATTACTGAACTTTTTCACCTGAGTAATCGAAGAAGGAGGATTTCATCATGGCTAACGAGAAGGCTCGTCCCCGTAAGCGTAAGAAGGTATGTAACTTCTGCGTCGATAAGGTAACTGCCATCGATTTCAAGGAAGCAGGCAAGCTCCGCCGCTACACTTCCGAGCGTGGCAAGATCCTGCCCCGTCGTACCACCGGTACCTGCGCAGCTCACCAGCGTCAGCTGACCATCGCTATCAAGCGTGCACGTCAGATCGCTCTGCTGCCCTATGTTGCTGACTAAGTACAAGCCAATCACCCCAAGGGAACACCCTTGGGGTGATTTTTTTGCGTGGATTTGGTGGGAAAATGTGACAAAACTGTAATGGAAATATGAGCTCAAAGATGATACCATACATTCAGAGGTGATCTTATGGAAAAACTGTTGCTGGTAGAAGACGATCTGACCCTGATTCGGATGCTTCGCAGCTTTTTGGAAGGGGAGGGCTTTTGCACCGTCACAGCGACGGGGCAGACCGTGGCTCTGGAACAGATGGTCGCAGCGCAGCCCGATCTGGCGCTGGTGGATATCTCTCTGGCAGAGGGCAACGGCTTTGCCGTCTGTGCGGAGGCGAAGCGTCTGGGTATTCCTGTCATTTTTCTCACCGCTTCCGGTGATGAATACAGCGTGGTGGCCGGTCTGGACATGGGTGCTGACGACTATATTGCCAAGCCCTTTCGCCCAAGAGAATTGGTCAGCCGCATCCGCAGTGTCCTGCGCCGCACGGGAAAGGGACGTCGAGTGGTCACCCTCCGTGACCTGACCGTGGACACCGAGAAGGCTACGGTCACAAAGGCCGGGGAAGAGCTGTTTCTCTCTGCTCTGGAATACCGTCTTTTGTTGGTATTTCTCAACAGCCGAGGCAAAATCCTCAGCCGCAGCCGCCTGTTAGAGGAAATCTGGGACAGCGCCGGAGATTTCGTCAGCGACAATACCCTGACGGTCTACATCAAGCGCCTGCGGGACAAGATCGAAACCGACCCCGCCCAGCCGGACTTGATCAAAACCGTCCGTGGCCTGGGTTACCGTCTGGAGGGATGAAGCATGGGCTATATTCTGTTTGCTTTGAGCCTTGGCCTCTGGGCGCTGCTACTGTATCGCCGCAACCGAAAGCTGCGCCGCCTCAGCGAGGATCTGGATCGTCTGCTCCATGACGACACACCCTTGCCCATCTCCCAATATCGGGAGGGTGAACTGTCCATTCTGGCTACCCAGCTGCAAAAGGTGACGCTGCGGCTTTTGGAGTCTGCAGAGCGTTCTCATTCCGATAAAAAAGAGTTGTCGGATGCTCTCGCCAACATCTCTCACCAGCTGCGCACACCCCTGACCGCCATGAATCTGACGGCAACCATGCTCTCCACAGAGGAACTCAGCCGATCCCGACGGCAGGAACTGACCGCCGAGCTGCGAAACCTGCTCCATCAGACCCACTGGCTGGTGGAGACCCTGCTGAAGCTGAGCAAGCTGGATGCCGGCACGGTCACCATGGCGCAGGAGGAGATCTCGGTGCAGCAGTTGCTCCACCATGCCCTTGCGCCCCTTGCGGTGCCCATGGATCTGCGGGATCAGCGCACGGAGCTCCGCTGCGCAGAGGAGCGCTTTGTGGGGGACTTGCGCTGGACGGCGGAGGCTCTGGGAAATGTGCTGAAAAACTGCATGGAGCACAGTCCCACAGGCGGAACCATCACCGTCAGCGCAGCGGAAACGGCGCTCTACACCGCCATTACCGTAGAAGATGAGGGGCAGGGCTTCGCCCCGGAGGAGTTGCCCCATCTTTTTGAGCGTTTTTACAAGGGAGCGCATTCCACGGGCTACGGCATCGGTCTGGCCCTGGCCAGAACCATCATCACCGCCCAGAACGGCACCATCCGTGCCATGAATACCGCCAAAGGTGCAAAATTCGAGATCCGCTTTTACAAAACCGTTGTGTGACAAAACTGTCACAGGGCGGTCACCTGCCTGTCACCCCACGGCGCTATACTGATCTCAAAGGAGGTCATTTTATGGAAATTTTAAGAGTGGAGCACCTGTCCAAGTATTACGGACAGGGCGAAAATGAAGTCCGAGCCCTGGATGATGTGTCCTTTTCTGTGGAGAAAGGACAGTTTTTAGCCATCATCGGCCCATCCGGCTCGGGAAAATCCACGCTTTTGCACATCTTAGGCGGTGTGGATCGCCCCACATCGGGTAAGGTCTATCTGGAAAATCAGGATGTCTTTGCCCGGAATGAGGAGCAGATGGCCATTTTCCGCCGCCGCCAGGTGGGGCTGGTCTACCAGTTTTACAATCTGATCCCGGTGCTGAATGTGACAGAGAATATGACCCTTCCCGTGCTGCTGGACGGCCGAAAGATAAATCGGGAGCGGCTGGAGGATCTGATGACCACCCTGAAACTCCATGACCGGGCCAAGCATCTGCCCCACCAGCTCTCCGGCGGTCAGCAGCAGCGTGTGTCCATCGGTCGGGCGCTGATGAACGCTCCGGCGGTGGTGCTGGCAGACGAGCCCACGGGCAATCTGGACTCCCGGAATTCGCAGGAGATCGTGGAACTGCTGAAGCTGAGCAACCGCAAATACGGCCAGACCCTCATTGTTATCACCCACGACGAGTCTATCGCTTTGCAGGCAGATCGGATCATCGCCATTGAGGATGGGCACATCACCCGTGACGAGGTGATCCGATGAAGGCCCTGTACAAATTCACCCGGAGCGCCCTGTGGAAGAACAAAACCCGAACCCTTGTGACCCTCATCGGTATCATCCTGTCCGCAGCCCTGTTCACGGCAGTGACGACCCTGGGTGTCAGCAGCCGCAGCTATCTGATGGATGCCACAGCCTACAGCAGCGGCGACTATTTTATCCGCTTTGACTACAGCACGGAGCAGCAGCGAAACCTTGCCGCCGAGGCAGCGGAGGTCAGCCAACTGGGCACCCTCTCCGCTCTGGGCTACAGCACCCTGCCTAACGGGGAGACCGACATTGTAGCCGCCGGTGACGATACCTTTTATGCCATGTTCTCTCTGCGCCTGACCGAAGGCCGCCTGCCGCAGACCGGCAACGAGCTTGTGCTCACCTTCAGTGCCTGGGAAGCATTGGGGAAACCGTCACTGGGCGATTCTGTCACCCTGTCTGTCACGCAGTGCTTCACACCACCGCAGGATATGACAGATCTCAGCCTCCCCGACGGCGACGAGACCTTCACCAAGACCTTCACCCTGGTGGGAATCTCCGAGGGCGTTCCCCATCTGGACGATTGGAATCTGGGTTGCAGCCATTTCTTCACCAAGTCGGAAGAAACCCGGAGCGCCCTGTGGCACAGGCTCTTCCTGAAAACCGATCCTCCCGAAGCCGCCTTCGACCTGCAGAACCGCCATCTGGGGCAGGTGAATTCTCTGAACAGCGAGCTGCTGGCGTTCTACGGAACCAGCAGATATGTGAACTACAATCAATTTCTCTACGCTATCTGCGCCGTGCTGATTTTGATCATTATGGTGGGCTCTGTCAGCCTGATCTACAATGCCTTTTCCATCTCCCTTTCCGAGCGGACGAAGCAGTTCGGCCTGCTCTCCGGCATCGGCGCCACCAAAAAGCAGCTGCGCCGAAGTGTATATTATGAGGCGCTACTCCTGTGCGGCTTGGCAGTACCTCCGGGGCTGATTTTTGGCTACGGCGGTATTGCCCTGACCCTCTACCTGCTGCGGGATCTGCTGGGTGATCTGTTGGGCGCTGTGAAGGGCAGCGGCGTGATGCTGAAGGCCGTGCCCTCTGCGCCTGCCTTCCTCTGTGCCGCCGGGGTTTCGGTATTTACCACCCTCCTTTCGACCCTGATCCCCGCCCGCCGTGCGGCCAAAATGGCACCCATCTCCGCCATTCGCCAGAGTCGGGATTATCATGCGCCTAACAAAAAGCCACGGGGAAAGCGCAGCCTTTTTGGCATCTCCGGCCTTATGGCACGGAAGTATTATCAGGTCAGCAAGAGCAAGTACCGCTCTACCGTGGTGAGTCTGAGCGTTACCATTGTGCTGTTCCTGGCGGCCTCGGGCTTCAGCCAGGTGCTGCAGACCGTGATCGGGGATACGGTTCGGGGCAAGAGCTTCGATTTGATCTGCTACCGCATGACCGCTGCGCAGGTGGAGGAGATCCGTGCCCTTCCCGGGGTGGAAAAGTCTATGGTGCAGCTGCAGCGCCCCTATATGACCTATTTGGATGAGGAGGATTGCACGGAGGACTATCGCAGCCTCTGGGCGGAGGGGGAATATGCCCCCTTTAAGTTCCTGTATCTGGTCTATCTGGAGGACGGGGAATTTGAGGCATTTCTTCGGCAAAATGATATTCAAGGGGACAGCACCCTTCCGCCGGCGGTGATCAGCGATGCCAGAATCCACCGCTATTTGCCGGCGGAAAACGGCGACCTGATCCGCTATACCTATGAGGCAGCGCTTTTGCGTGATGGGTTGAACAGCCTCTCCCTGTACCCCGAGGAGTTTCCTGAGGCGCTTTACACCTACGGTATGAAGGAGCTGGGGAGTGAATTCTCCATGACCCCAACCTCTTTAAACGGCCGGGCTCTGTGGCTTATGGAGAGTTTCTCCTATGGCGGCAGTGTGGAGGCAAAGCGGCTGTATGCAGCCATTGAAAAGGGAGAAAACGGAGCGTTTTCCTACCATCTCTACGACCCCGTCACCGATACTCCGGAGGAGAAGCCCATTTGCACGAAGCAAATGGAGGATTTACCGCAGTATCAGATCGTGGGCAGCTGCTCCCGCTGGCCCTACGGCACCACCGACGATCTCAGCTTCGGCGGACAGCAGATCGCCCTCTGGCTGCCGCTGTCCTGCGCCGAGAATGTGAAGGACGAGGAACTGGAGCTGGTACTCAATACCTCCGATCATGCCTCCGTTCTGGCGTACCTGGACGAGCAGGGAATTCTCTATTTCGATCACAAAAGCGACCGGGATTACTACCGCAATCTGAAGACCATGGTGGATGTGTTCAGCTACGGCTTCATCATTCTCATCAGCCTGATCTGCCTGTGCAATATTTTCAATACCATCTCTACCAACATTGCCCTGCGCCGCCGGGATTTTGGCATGCTCCGCAGCATCGGCATGGGAAAGGGCGCTTTGAGGCGGATGCTTTTGCTGGAGTGCCTGCGCTACGGCTGGATCTCGGTGCTGTGGGGGTTGCCCCTTGGCCTTGGTGCGGATTACGGCATCTACCGCCTGACCCTCTCCATTACCAACCGCCTCTGGCAGCCGCCCTGGCTTGCCATGGCCATTGCACTGGGCTGTGTTTTTGCCGTGGTGCTGGCCTCCATGGCCTACTCTTTGCGGAAACTCCAAAAGGACGACCCAATCACCGCCATTCGCATGGAAAATCTATAGAGAAAATGGGCGATCTGCTGTAAATGCTGCGGATCGCCCATATATGCCTTTAGCCGTAGGACAGGCAGAGCCTGCCCTCGCATATCTGTGCGTTGACCGCTGTGGGCGGCTGCTCCTGCAGTAGTTGAGCGGCAATGGGCGCCTCCAGCTCCTCCCGGATCAGGCTGCGCAGCGCCCGGGCGCCGGAGGGTCGTTTGGCGGCCTTTTTTGCAAAATATTGCCCCAGCTCTCCCGTTTCCTCCAGCTTCAGCCCCAGCTTTTGGCAGCGCTGCATCAGCTCGTTCAGCCGCAAACAGGCGATTTGTTCCAGCGCCTCCTCTCCCAGTGGGGAGAAGCCTGCAATGCAGTCAATGCGCCCCATAAGCTCCGGACTGAAGTGGTTCTGCAGCAGCCGACTCAGCTGCCGCTCCCGGCTTTGGCCGAAGCCCAGACCGCCCTTCATCTCGCCGCTGCTGCCCAGGTTGGAGGTCATGACCAGCAGGGTGTTGCGGAAGTCCACCTTCTTGCCGCAGGCATCGGTCAGCACTCCATCCTCTAAAATTTGCAGAAGAATACCGCAGATATCCCGATGGGCTTTTTCCACCTCGTCCAGCAGCACCAGGGAATAGGGCTTGCGCCGCACCTTCTCCGTCAGCTCGCCGCCCTCTCCGTGGCCAATATAGCCGGGAGGCGCACCCAAAAGACGGGAAACCGCATGCTTCTCCATATACTCCGACATATCCAGACGGATCAGCTCCTCACGGCTGCCGTAGACCGCCTCGGCAAGGCACTTGCACAGCTCTGTCTTGCCTACGCCCGTGGGGCCTGTGAGCATCAGTGCCGCCACAGGACGACTCTCCTCTGCCAGACCGCTTCTGCCCCGATGCACCGCCCGACAGACCGCCGCAATGGCCTCGTCCTGTCCCACGATCTTCTCCTTCAGGGTATCCTCCAGCTTCAGAAGCCGATCCCGTTGCCCGTGGCTTAAGCTGCCGATGGGAATGCCTGTGCGGTTGGAAACGGCGGCGGCGATGTCCGCTGCCAGCACCTGGGTGGGGGGCGCTTCCTTCTTCTTCAGCAGCCGATCCCGTAGGCTTGCAGCCCTCTCGTAAGCGCCCTCCCGTACTGCCTGCCGCAGCTGATCCTGCAGGGCAAGACCGGCCTCGTCTCCAGGCAACGCATCTCCGGCCATTTGGCAGCAGGCGGCCCCTTCGTCCAGCAGATCCACCGCCTTGTCCGGCAGAAACTTGTCCGTCAAATAGCGGCAGCTGTACTCCACCGCCGCCTCCATGGCCTCCCGGGTGATGGCAAGGCCATGGTGCTGCTCCAGAAAGGGGCGCAGCCCCTCTAAGATCCGCAATGTCTCCTCCCGGGAGGCCGGGGCGATCTGCACTGTGCGGAAGCGCCGCTCCAATGCCGCATCCTTTTCGATGAATTTGCGGTACTCCGTCAGGGTGGTGGCGCCGATGAGCTGCAGCTCCCCGCGGCCCAAGGCAGGCTTCAGCAGATTTGCAGCATCAATTGCACCCTCCGCTGCTCCGGCACCCACCAGGGTGTGCATTTCGTCCACAAAGAGGATCACATTCCGTACCCGTCGCACTTCTGCCAGAATATCCCGAATCCGCTCCTCGAATTCGCCCCGGTACTTGGTACCTGCCAGCACACCGGACATATCCAATGAAAGCAGCCGTTTGCCCCGCAGGGGAGCCGGTACCTGTCCCGTGGCCAGCGCCATGGCCACCCCTTCCACAATGGCGGTCTTGCCCACCCCCGGCTCTCCGATGAGGGCGGGGTTATTTTTCTGCCTTCTGGACAGGATCTGCAGCACCGCCCGAATCTCCCGATCACGCCCGATAATAGGGTCGGCAGTCTGGGCTCGCTCTACCAGATCTACGATAAACTGGTCTAAAAGTCTCATGTTTTCTTTGCTTTGCTCCTTTCGGGCCTCTTCGCCCAGACATAGAAGGGTAAACAGTGCTGCAGGATCTGCGCCGCAGCGCAGCAGCAGCGCATAAGCGCCGCAATCCTCCTGCCGCAGCAGCGCCTCCGTCCGACTGCAGCGGCTTTCAGCGCAGCGCCGAAGGACGGCCTGGGCATGGCCTGTAAAGCCGTAGAGCAGGGGAGTGTTCCCACAGCCCAGCCCCTTTTGCGCCAGCAGCTGCCCGAGAAGCTCTCCGGTGGAGAGCAACTGGCTGTCCAGAAGTCGTGCAGTGCTCCCGGGCTGCAGCGTCAGCGCCAAAAGCAGATGCTCCGTCCCCACGTAGCTATGCCCCAAAAGACAGCTCAGGCTGTAAGCCAAGCGAATGCTGCGCTGATCCAAAACAATTCCCTCCCTTTCACGGAAGAATTGTAGCCGAAGCCCCTAAGCTTTTATACACCCAAGGGAAAGAATCACAACAGATCAGCGAAATAACGAAGGACGAAAGAATGAGGACGAAAGAATGAGGACGAATGGCTAATAACTAATGACTAATAACTAATAACTGAGGTATCGGCTCCAACCATAGGATTTGAAATAATCAAACAGAGGTTTAGGCTATCGGCTTAAAACAGCACAAACCTAAATGTTGTATAAGTCCGAAATATTGGACATCTCAAATGATATAATGGCACAGTAAAGGTGGTGCCATTATGTACAAAAAGAAAG
>JAFUPG010000047.1 GCA_017481325.1 Oscillospiraceae bacterium | reverse complement strand
CACCAGCACCAAGCACCTGCAAATGTATCTGAGCGAGTATTGCTACCGCTTCAACCGCCGCTCTTTTGGCGGTGCAATCTTCGACCGCCTTTTAATTGCCATCGCACAATAACACCATATTTTGTGGTCAGCTGCTTAAAACCGATAGCCTAAATTTCTGTTTGACAGGCTTTGATGAATTGATCCTTCAGGTCATGAATCGCTGCTTTGCAGCATGAGTTCCAGCTCCATGAATTGAATTGCCCGATCCTGCGGTACAAGCCGTAAATCATGCCGAAGGCAATTCATACCCGACAGGGTAAATCATGCGGCGTTCGCCGCAATTCATGTAGCCATCAGCTGCAATTCATGGCGCAGCCCCAAACCATGCCCGTCAGGGCAACTATGTATTTCCTCAGCGGTACAGCAGCAGGGAAAACCAGGTGACGATATTGCCGCCGTAGTCATAAACCACACCGTACTGCTCCGCCAGGGCGGTGACGATGATGCCGTGGCTCTCCACACAGGGGAGCATCTTGTCCTTATGGCGGCAAGGCCCCTGGGGATAGCTGCAATTTTCGCACAGGGCGCAGGACTCTGTGGAAAGACCGTAGACCTCCAAGCCCTGTGCCTTCATCAGATCTATGACCTCATGGGTCAGGGCTTCGTGGGCGCTACGGGTAGCAAGGCAGGCGTCGATATCCGCAATGTCCGAAACCTCCGTCAGGCTGGAGATCAGCAGCCCCTGGGGATAGCTGAGGCAGCGTGCCCTGCACTCCTCCACGCTGCCCACTCCCGGGGGACAGGCCCAGGTCTTGCCGTAACGGGGACACTCCATTTCGCAGACCAGACGGATGCGCTGGGAAAATTCCAGCTCCGCCGTGTCGAAAAATTCGTATTGCGCAACGGGCAGCTCTGCCAATTGCGCCTCTAACAGTGCCCGATCCATCAGCCTTCCTCCTTCAGATACAGCAGGTCGTGGGAGACCGGCGTACAGAACAGGCGGCGAATTTCCTTAGGATCGTTGGTCTGACCCAGAATCCACATGAGCTTTGCCACAGCGGCCTCTGTGGTCATGTCGTATGCCTCCAGCAGCTGCAGGTCGTTCTTCAGGTGGAAGCCCACATCGTAAACCGCCAGATTGCTGCCCTCGTTTTGCACCTGGGTGGTCATGACAATGGTCTTGCCCTGCTCCACTGCAGAGCGGATCACGTCAAAAAAGCCGCTGCCCTGATAGGAGGGCAGGCCGCCCACGCCGTAGCTCTCGATGATCACCGCATCGTTGTGCTCCAGCAGGTAGGACAGCAGGCCGCAGTCCGCCCCGGGGATCATCTTCATGAGCCCCACCTTCTGGTTGAGCTTGTTGTAGAAAATGGGGGCTGGCAGGGCAGTGGGACGGATATATTCCATCAAAAAGCCGTTCTGCAGCACTGCCAAAGAGGGATAGTTGATGCTGGAGAAGGCCTGGAGGCTGGTGGTATGGGTCTTGCGGGCACGGGTGCCCAAAATCACACGGCCGTTAAACACGATCATCACGCCGCAGAGATTCGAGGCCGCCACACGGAAGGCATCGGCCAGATTGGTTTTGGAGTCGGTGTTCTCAAAGACCATGGGTTTCTGAGCGCCGGTGAGGACAATGGGTTTGGGGGAGTACTGCACCAGATAGCTCAGAGCAGCGGCGGTGTAGGCCATGGTGTCAGTGCCGTGGCAGATGACAAAGCCGTCGTATTTGCTGAAATTCTCCCGAATGGCATCGGCGATCAGCAGCCAATGGGAGGGAGTCAGATTGGTGGAGTCAATGGAAAACAGCTGCTTACAGGTGACCTTGCACAGCTCCGAAACCTCCGGCACACCTGCCAGAAGCTCTTCTGTGGTCAGCTTCGGCGCAAGACAGTTCCCCGTAATATCCGAGGCGATGGTGCCGCCGGTACCCAGCATCAGTACTTTTTTCATAAAAAACCACGCTCCTTTGTTCATTCAAAGATTAGTATACCACAAATTATCAATAACAGCAATGACGGATTGACAAAAGCAAAAAATGGGTTAAAATAAAGAAAAGACCAGTAATGAATGGGGGCGAAAAAATGCTCAGTGTTGTGATCCCTTCTTATAATGAACAGGAAATGGTTCCCGTGGCTGCCAAGGAGATCGGACGGATTCTGACCCGAGCGGAGATTCCCTTTGAGCTGATTTTTGTGGATGACGGCTCCAAGGATGCCACATGGGCGAAAATACAGGAGGCCGGTCAGGAGTATCTGACCGTTCGAGGTGTGCATTTTTCCAGAAACTTCGGCAAGGAGGCGGCAATTTTTGCCGGCCTTGCCCAATCCAAGGGGGACTGCGTTGCGGTCATCGACTGCGATCTGCAGCATCCGCCGGAGAAGCTGGTGGAGATGTACCGCCTGTGGGAGCAGGGTGTGCAGGTCATCGAGGGCGTGAAGTCCGACCGTGGCAAGGAGAGCTTTCTGCATAAAGTCTCTGCCAAGACCTTCTATAAGCTCATCAGTAAGGCCACGGGAGTGGATATGTCCCGTGCCTCGGACTTTAAGCTGCTGGATCGCAAGGCTGTGGACGTGATCCTCACCATGCGGGAGAAGCGTGCTTTCTTCCGTGCCCTGTCCGGCTGGGTGGGCTTCACCACCGCCGAGGTCACCTATGAAGTCCGGGAGCGGACGGCCGGAGAGTCCAAGTGGTCCACCTGGTCCCTGATGAAGTACGCCGTCAGCAATATCACCGCCTTCACCGCCTGGCCTCTGCATCTGGTGACGGTCATGGGCATTCTCTGCCTGGTCGTGTCGCTGGTCATGGGCATTATCGCTCTGGTGCAGAAGTTTATGGGTACGGCTCTGGGCGGCTTTACTACGGTGATCATCCTGCTGCTCTTCATCGGCAGCCTGATCATGATCAGCCTGGGCATCATCGGCTACTACGTAGGCAATATCTACGAGGAGATCAAAGATCGTCCCCGTTATATCATCTCCGACACCTGCGGCAAGGAGTCGAAGTAAAGCCTTCCGTAAACGGTAAATTCTCTTAGGAACTAATAACTAACGACGAATAGTGAATAACTGAGGTATCGGCTCCGCCGATGAATGAAAATCCATGCCGGAGGCACACCTCAGTTCTTAGCTATTAGCTATTTGTTATTAGTTCGCAGCATTAAGATGCTGCCGCAAATTTCCCTTTACAGCAAATCGTCCTCAAAAAAGACCTCCGGGGTTCCGGAGGTCTTTACTGTGTGCAGAATTAAGCCTGGGCGGCGGTGATGATGGCCATCTTGTAGACCTCGTCGGCATTGCAGCCACGGCTCAGGTCGTTGATGGGAGCATTCAGACCCAGGAGGATGGGGCCATAGGCTTCGTAGCCGCCCAGACGCTGGGCGATCTTGTAGCCGATGTTGCCGGCCTCGATGCAGGGGAAGATGAAGGTGTTGGCATAGCCTGCCACGGAGCTGCCGGGGAACTTCAGCTGGCCGACCACGGGGGAGACGGCAGCGTCGAACTGCATTTCGCCGTCGATGGCCAGATCGGGAGCCATTTCCTTGGCCTTGACAGTAGCGGCCTGGGACAGACCCACGGTAGCGCCCTTGCCGCTGCCCTTGGTAGAGAAGGAGAGCATGGCGACCTTGGGATCGATGCCGAAGAGCTGAGCGCAACGAGCGGTCTCGATGGCCACCTCGGCCAGCTTCTCAGCGGCAGAGACGACCACGTTGCCTTCCTTATCCAGGGTGTCCTCGTAGCTCAGGTTGATGGCGCAGTCGCCCATGGCGATCTTCTCGTCGCCACGAACCAGAATGAAGCAGGAGGAGACCAGATGTGCGCCGGGCTTGGTCTTGACCAGCTGCAGAGCGGGACGGACAGTGTCGGCGGTGGAGTAGGTAGCGCCGCCCAGCAGGGAGTCGGCGTAGCCCATCTTTACCAGCATGGTGCCGAAGTAGTTGCCCTTGGCCAGAGCATCACGGCACTGCTCAGCGGTCATCTTGCCCTTGCGGAGCGCCACCATGGTCTCGACCATTTTGTCCATCTCGGGATAGGTAGCGGGATCAATGATCTCCAGACCCTCGATGTCAAAGCCACCGGCCTGGGCGTTACCCTTCACGGTGTCCACGTTGCCGATGAGAACGGGGGTCAGGAAGCCGTCCTTCTTCAGGCGGGCAGCCGCCTCTAAAATACGGGCGTCATGGCCCTCGGTGAAAACGATCTTGCGGGGATTTGCTTTCAGAATGTCGATCAAACGGTCAAACATAATATGCCTCCTATTTTTGTGTAAAGGTTTTCCACCCATCATTATATATCTTCCGGGGGTAAAAAATCAAGACTTACATCCCTTCGGGACGAAATTTCTACCTGTTTTTCTTCTATGGGATGGCGGAAGGACAGGGAGAAGGCGCACAGCTGCTGGTGGGGAAGTCCGAAACTCAGAGAAAAAGCCTGTGACTCCTCCGAGCCGTACTGGGGATCGCCTAAAATGGGGAAGCCCATGTGGGAGCAGTGCAGTCGCAGCTGATGGGTGCGGCCGGTCAGAGGCTTCAGCTCCAGCTGAGCTGCCTTTCCACGCTTCTCCAGCACCCGAAAAGCGGACTTTGCCTCCTTGCCCTCGGGACGGATGCAGCGGAGCAGGGAACTGCCCTCCCGTCGGGCGATGGGAGCGTCGATGATGCCGCTGTCAGCCTCGGGACAGCCGAAAACCAGGGCATGGTAGACCTTGTTCAGCCCCTCTTTTTTGGCGATCTCCATCATTTTGGCGTGGACATGGGCATTTTTTGCCAGCAGCACCACACCGAAGGTGTCCCGATCCAGACGGCTCACAGGGTGAACGGCGCAGGCCTGACCGGTTTTTTGATAATAGCCCAGCAGATAATTGGCCAGCGTACCTTCATTGCGGCAGGAGGAGGGATGCATGAGAATTCCGGGCGGCTTGTCCAGGGCGATGAGCCACTCGTCTTCATAGAGGATCTCCAGTTCCCCCTCCTGAGCAGGGTACTCCGGGGTGGGCTCGCCCAGGAAGACCTCAATGAGATCCCCTGTTTTCACAGGAAAATTGGTACGAACCACCTGGCCGTTGACCCGATAGGCCTCCCGAAATTTGATCCTTTTGACCAGTGTGGAGGACAGACCAAGCTCCTGCCTTAAAAAAGACAGGAGCTTCGCATCTCTTTGAGCAATGTGACGTAGCTGCATCATAGGGCTTCGGCCAATTGGGGATTGATAAAATGCTCCAGACAGTAGCGCATAATGGCACGTCGTGTGACGATGCCGATGAAATCCCCCTTGTCGTCTACCACGGGGACGAAGTTCTGATCTGTGGCCTTCAGCAGCAGCTCCTGCATATCAGTGGTCACACGGACGGGGACATTATCCTTACGGTGAGAGATATCCATAATATTGTGATTTTTTGCATCCCGCAGATCGATGCTGCAGAGATTCTTAATGGCCCAAAGCAGGTCTCCCTCGGTGAGGGTGCCACGGTAGGCACCGCTGCGGGACAGAATGGGCAGTGCGGCATAGCCACCTGCCTCCATACGCTCAAGAGCCTGCCGTACAGAGTAGTCGTCGTAGAGGTATGTACAGCTGGCCTTCGGCGTCAGGAAGAATAAAAGATTCAAAACGAAATAACCTTCTTTCGCATATTTTACACATCAAAGCACGTCATGATCCTTTATGATTATAGCACAAATTCCTGTCAATGTCTGTTATAAAAATGTGAAAAATAAAAATACGGCAGAGAAAAACCATTTCTGTTTTTGTGCAAAATGACCAAGAAATGCAAAAACAAAGGGCAAAAGTGACGGCGTGCCCGTGAAAGGTATAGCAATACATCGGAGGGGCCCGTGACCAAAAATAGTCGGGAATCTGCCGTGCTTGTGAATTTCCGTCAGTATTACAGCCACGGAAAAATACTTAAAAAACCGGGAACTTTTCTGCGATCCTGCCGTCAAAGGACAGGAACCCGGGTTGCACCGAAAAATGATCATAAAAATAACGGTTTTTATGGAAATGCTTGCTTTTTTTCAGTTTTCAGGCTATAATAGGCGGCGCATCCCCAAGGATCTGATTAAATTAACAGGAGAATGAAAATGAAAAAGTTATTTGCACTGCTGCTGGTGGTCTGCATGGTACTGTCCATGGCAGCCTGCGTTGTCAAGGGCGACGAGACCGCAGAGCCCACCACCGAAGCTCCCACCGAAAACGAGAACCCCACCGAGTCCAATGATCCCTCTGAGCTGACTCCCACCGGCCACAACTATGTAGGCGGCGTCTGCCAGGACGAGGGCTGCGGCGACACCCTCACCACTGACAACCCTCTGACCCACATCTCCCTGAGCATGGGCGAGACCTACGACAGCATCTGCTCCATCATGGCCTATGACCAGATGGATGGCACCTGCTATCTGGAGTACACCACTTCCGAGCGCAAGCGTGGCACCATGCCTGTAGAGGCCATGGTCACCCTGACCTTCGCTCTGGAAGAGAGCGGCCTGCTGGAACTCAACGGCCAGGATGCCTACGAGGAAGGCGAGGCCAGCGGCAGCTACTATGCTGAGTATGCCGACGGCACTGCTGCCATGGTCAACTTCAGCGGCGTTCTGCCCCAGGAGTTCATCGACGGCTACACTTACATGGACGCTTTCTTTGCCGGTCTGACCGAGTCCATGGAAGTCTATGTTGCCAAGCCCATGATCCAGGGCGAGATCAACGAGACTGATATGGCTGAGCTCCAGCTGATCCTGGACGGCGCACAGCTCAGCGATCTGGACTCCTATGCCATTATGGACATTCCCAAGGACGAGTATTTCGCTATGACCGTGGGTCTGAGCAGTGACGAGGGCATTGCCCGTGGCACCGCTTTCTCCGCTATGAACATGACCACCGCTTACTCTCTGACCATCCTGACCCTGGACGACGCTTCCGCTGCCGATGCGGTTTGCGCCGACCTGGAGAGCAGCCTGAACTGGAGAAAGTGGGTCTGCGTGGCTCCCACCAGCGGCCTGATCGCCGTGAAGGATAACATGGTTCTGATCCTGCTGGGCAGCGATGTGATCTTCACCCAGACCGTCACCGGCATCAACGGCGCCGGCTGGACCACCGCAGCAGAGCTGACCAACCCCGATATGGCCTAAATTATGACGAAAACCGCTGCCCGAAAGGGCGGCGGTTTTTTGCCGGCTTTCTGTTGGATGAAGCGCAGAAGATGCACTGTGCCAATAACGCATCGCTTCAGGGGATTTCACCTGCGGTCAGCCTTTCCAGCTGCGTTCCACGGTAATAGTGCAGCAGAATCTCCTCGCAGCTTTTTCCCTCTTGTGCCATGGCCTCGGCACCGTACTGGCTGAGGCCAACCCGGTGACCGTAGCCGTAGGTTCGGATGCGAATTTCATCTCCGGTGACCGCAATGCTGAGCCGGGTAGAGCGCAGATTCAGAATCTGCCGCAGACGGGTACCCTTGACTTCAACGCCGCCCAGCTCCAAACGCTCCACACCGCCGCCGGGACTGTACTGCAGCGAACGAAACCAGCTTTCGGGAGAACCTTCCAATGTGGCCTCCGGCAGTGCCTCCAGCAGCAGTGCCCGCAGCTCCGCCGCTGTCCAAAGCCGCTCCTCCTCATAAACCGGCGCAGCCTCCTCGCCGGGGCTGTCCACCGCCTGTAAATAAGGGACATCACCGCCCCACACCGCCGCAGCCGCCTCGGTTCTGCCTCCGGAGCAGGAGAAAAAAGTGGCGTCGATCAGCTGCGCTCCGTAGGTCAGTACCAGCCCGTCTGTCTCCTCCACCGCACGGAACAGCCGCTGCGAAACCGCTTCGTCGCAGCCTTCCAACGCAGCCCAGCCCTGACAGCAACTGCTTTGGCTGCAAACATGGGCATCGGGATGCCGTGCGGTGGCTGCCTTGCGCAGGGCATAGGTGCGGGCGGCAATGGCCTGTGCCTTCAGGGCTTCCGGGGAGAAATCCGGCCCCATTTCTGCCAGAAGTACCCCGGCCAGATAGTCTTGCAGGCACAGCTCCACCACCTCTGTCTCCGTCTTAACCAGCAGAAACAGGGTCTCGTCCACGGATAAGCGCTCTGCTGTTTTCTCCGCAGGCGGCGCGGCCTCACGGGGCTTGCAGCAGCCGCCGGAGAACAGACAGAGGAATAATAACAGGACAATCAACGATTTTTTCATGGAAAACTCCTTCCTTCGGGGCTTTTTTCTTGACGAATCAAACAATTTCTGGTAAAATATATAAAATTTTTTCGAAAGGGGTGTCGGACATGGATCATACGGACTTTCTCCACACTCTATGCTCGGATTACCGAATTCATAACAGCTTAAAGGTGGAAGCCCGTAGCAATTCCCACATTCTCCGTGGCCTGCGCTACGACGACGGCACCGGCGTCATGGTGGGCTGCACCAAGGTGGGCAACGTCCAGGGCTACCGCATGGTGGACGGCGAAAAGGAACCCATGGAGGGCAATCTCCAGTACCGTGGCTACGCCCTGAAGGATCTGGTCAATGCCTATATTCAGGAGGATCGCTTCGGTTTCACCGAGGTGGCCTATCTGCTGCTCTTTGGCAATCTTCCTGACAGGCAGCGTTTTGAGATGTTCCGTGACGTAATGCACGAGTTCACCGCTCTGCCCCCCAATTTTGTGGAGGACATGATCATTAAGCAACCCAGCCGTGACATTATGAACAAGCTGGGGCGCTCGGTGCTGACCCTCTACTCCTCCGATCCCAACCCCGATGAGCTCAGCGTGGAAAACCTTATGCGCCAGTCCATGGAACTGGTGGCTCGGTTCCACCTGATGGTGGCCTATGCCTACGTGGTCAAGCGCCATTATTTTGATAACGAGAGCCTGTATATCCACCGTCCCAAGCCGGAACTGTCCCTGGCGGAGAATTTCCTGCAGCTGATCCGCCCGGACCAGAAATACACCCCCGAGGAGGCTCGTTTGCTGGATCTGTGCCTGATCTGCCATGCGGAGCACGGCGGCGGTAACAACTCCACCTTTACCTGCCGAGCCGTGTCCTCCACGGGCACCGACACCTACTCCGCCATTGCGGCGGCAGTGGGTTCTCTGAAGGGCCCCAAGCACGGCGGCGCCAACCGTCAGGTGCTGGATCAGTTTGAGCAGATCAAGGCCAATGTGAAGGACTGGACCGACGACGAGGAAGTCGCTGCCTATGTGCGCCGCATTCTCATGCGACAGGCAGGGGATGGCAGCGGCCTGGTCTACGGTATGGGACACGCCGTCTACACCCTCTCCGATCCCAGAACGGTGATCCTGAAAAAGGCCGCCCGAAAGCTGGCCCAGCAACGGGATATGCTGGACGAACTGGAGCTGATGGAGGCGGTGGAGCGTGTGACTCCCGGCCTCTTTGCCGAGGTCACCGGCCATGAAAAGGTCATGTGCGCCAATGTGGATATGTACTCCGGCCTGATCTACCAGATGCTGAACATCCCGCCGGAGCTGTTTACGCCCCTGTTCGCCGTGGCACGAATTCCCGGCTGGTGCGCCCACCGCATGGAAGAGATCCTCACCGGCGGCCGCATCTATCGCCCCGCCTACAAGCCTTTGATCCATCATAGAGATTATATCCCCATGAGCCAGCGATAATACAAGCCGCAGCCTATAAAATGATATAATCCCCTTAAAGTAGACACTTGAAAAAACAAAAAGATTTCAAGACTACTTTAAGGGGATATTTTTATGCAAAGAAGATCGCACACAAACAAAGTATATAGTACAGAGCTGAAGATACAAGCAGTAGAGGAATAT
>JAFUPG010000046.1 GCA_017481325.1 Oscillospiraceae bacterium | reverse complement strand
GGGGGATTTGGCAGGGGTGTCCACGTCTCCACGGAATTCCTTGAACTCCTCCGGAGTCAGCTCGCAGACATAGGCCAGACCCTTCTTGATCAGCTCTACGGCATACTCGTAGTCCTTCTCGAAATAGTCGGAGCCGTAGTAGAAGCGATCCTCCCAGGTAAAGCCCAGCCATTTAATATCCTGCTGGATGGCCTCCACGAACTCCACATCCTCCTTGGTGGGGTTGGTGTCGTCCATGCGGAGGTTGCACATGCCGCCGAACTTCTCAGCGGTGCCGAAGTCGATGCACAGGGCCTTGCAGTGGCCGATGTGCAGGTAGCCGTTGGGCTCCGGCGGGAAACGGGTATGGACGGTCTGCCCCTCGTACTGTCCGCCGGGGGCGATATCTTCTTCAATAAAAGCCTCAATGAAATTTTTGCTTTCCAGGCGATTACGTTCTTCTTCCATTTTTCTTTCCTCCCTTGGAAATATCCCAACTATTTTATAGCATTTTCCCCCAATATGCAAGGGTCATTCTGTGGGAAAGTGCAAAAAATTGAAAACATTTCGTGAATTCAGAAATTTTTGTTGCCATTGAGCGGGATTTATTATAGAATAGAGGGGACAAAATGAGAAAAAGGAGAGTGGAGCAATATGGCTCAGCCCAAGTATCGCCGTGTGCTTTTAAAGATCAGCGGCGAGGCCCTGGCGGGAGATGCCCACAGAGGTCTGGATTTTGATGTGATCGGCAGCGTTTGCGACGTGGTGAAGAAATGCGTGGACGCAGGCGTGCAGGTTGGCATCGTGGTCGGCGGCGGCAATTTCTGGCGTGGCCTCAAGGACGGCGGCGACCGCATGGAGCGCACCCGTGCCGACCATATGGGTATGCTGGCTACGGTGATCAACGCCCTGGCACTGGCAGACTGCTTAGAGCAGAGAGAGGTTGAGGTTCGTGTGCAGACCGGCATTGAGATGAGCCGCATTGCCGAGCCCTATATCCGTGGCAGAGCCATCCGCCACCTGGAGAAGGGCAGAGTGGTCATCTTCGGCTGCGGCACCGGCAATCCCTTCTTCTCCACGGACACCGGCGCTGTCCTCCGTGCGGCGGAGATCAATGCCGATGCCATCCTGCTGGCGAAGAACGTGGACGGTGTCTACTCCGACGACCCCGCCAAGAACCCCGATGCCGTGAAATTCGACGAGATCTCCTATGACGAGGTGCTGGCCAAGCACCTGATGGTCATGGACTCTACCGCAACATCCCTCTCCATGGACAACCATATTCCCATCATTCTCTTCGCACTGAAGGATCCTGAGAACATCCTGCGTGTGGTGATGGGCGAAAAAATCGGAACAGTAGTTAAGGAGGATAACTAAAATGGCAGTGGATTTTAAGGATTATACCAGAAAAATGGACAGAACCCTGGTGATCCTGCAGGAGGACTTCGGTGCCATCCGTGCAGGCAGAGCCAACGCCCGTGTGCTTGACCGCATCTCTGTGGAGTACTACGGTGTGGATACCCCTGTGGGACAGGTAGGTACCATCTCCTCTCCCGACGCCCGTACCCTGGTGATCCAGCCCTGGGACGGCAGCCTCTTAAAGAAGATCGAGAAGGCCATTCAGGTCTCTGACCTGGGCATCAACCCCCAGAACGACGGCAGAGTCATCCGTCTGGTCTTCCCCCAGCTGACCGAGGAGCGCCGCCGTGAGCTGGCCAAGCAGGTTAAGAAGTACGGCGAGGATGCCAAGGTGGCCGTCCGCAATATCCGCCGTGATGCCATGGACTATATCAAGAAGCTGAAGAAGGACTCCCAGATCACCGAGGACGACCAGAAGAAGGCCGAAAAGGATCTGCAGGAGATCACCGACAAGTATGTCAAGAAGGTCGACGAGGCCTGCGCAGTAAAAGAAAAGGAGCTTATGGAACTCTGATTCCTAAGCCATCTCAGAATGGTTCAAGACTGCATCCCGTAACGGTGCAGTCTTGAACATTCCTATATTGTGGAGTAAAGCTTATGCTGTTTGGAAAGAAGAAACCCAAAGAGCCCCGTCAGATTCCCAACCATATCGCCATCGTCATGGACGGCAACGGCCGCTGGGCGAAAAAGCGTGGTCTGCCCCGGAAGGCCGGCCACAAGGTGGGAGCGGAGGCCTTTCGTACCATTGCAAATTATGCCAAGTCCATTGGCTTAAAATATCTTACGGTCTACGCCTTTTCTACGGAAAACTGGAAACGTCCCGAGGACGAGATCGATGCCATTATGAACCTGATGGAGAATTATCTCCGTGAGGCCATCCGGGATATGGACAAAAACCAGGTTCGCTTTTTCTTTTTCGGTGATCTGAGTCGCCTGTCTCCGGAACTGCAGGAGGAGGCAAGAACCGCCATGGAGCGGTCGAAGAAATATGCCGGCGTGCAGGTGAATTTTTGCCTGAACTACGGCGGCAAGGCGGAAATCGTCCGGGCGGCGCAGCAGTTCGCCCGGGACTGCGTAGAGGGAAAGTGCAAGCCCGAGGAACTGACCGAGGAGGGCTTTTCCAAGCTAATGTATTCTGCCGACGTGCCCGATCCCGAGTTGATCATCCGTCCCGGCGGCGAGATGCGCACGTCCAATTTCCTGTTATGGCAGTCGGCCTATGCGGAATATTATTTTACGGATGTGCTCTGGCCTCAGTTCGGCCCCAAGGAGCTGGATGCGGCCATTGATGCTTACAACAAGCGCACAAGGCGCTTCGGAGGTGCAAAATAATGCTGGTACGTATTTTAACGGCAGTGGTAGGTCTGCCCCTGCTTCTGGCGGTGGTTTTTCTGCTGCCTCCCGTTGCTACGGCGATCCTCTTCGCCCTGGCCTGTATGATCGCCGCTTACGAGATGCTCTGGCGCACAGGGCTTTTGAAGCACAAGCGGATCGTGGTCTACACCGCCCTCATGGCTGCCTTTGTGGTCATGTGGTCCTGGTGCAAGGCTTGCAGCGTGTTCACGGGGGAGATCCTGTGGGCAAGTATGCTCCTGGCAGTTTTCCTTTTTGCAAGTCTGCTCTTCTGCGAGCTGCTGGCAGGACATAAGGAGATCAAATTCTCCGCCCTCTGCGTGGCCCTGTTCAGCGGCCTGATCTATCCCTTCCTCATGGGAGCACTGGTGCGCCTGCGTGGCATGAAAGAGGGTGTTTACTACATTCTGGTGGCCTTCATCATCTCCATGGTGGCAGACAGCGGCGCCTATTTTGCAGGCCGTGCCTTCGGCAAGCATAAGCTGGCTCCCGTCATCAGCCCCAAGAAGACCGTGGAAGGCGCTGTCGGCGGCGTGATTTTGAACATTCTGGGCATGATCCTCTATACCTTTATCCTGAACAAGTGCTTCGGCTTTACTCAGGTCAACTATTTCTTTGCCGCCATCTATGGCCTTGTGGGCGCTTTCGGCTCCATGCTGGGCGACCTGACCTTCTCCGTTGCCAAGCGGCAGGTGGGCATCAAGGACTACGGCAATCTCTTCCCCGGTCACGGCGGTATTCTGGATCGCTTCGACAGCACCATGATCTGCGCCCCCATTGCAGAAGCGCTGCTGCTGCTGATCCCCTTTGCGGTGAAGTGATATGACGAAATATTTATCCATTTTAGGCAGCACCGGCTCCATCGGCCGCCAGACTCTGGAAGTAGTGGAGCAGATGCCCGGGATCAAGGTTACCGCCTTAGCCGCCGGCACCAATGTGGAGCGCATGGCGCGGCAGTGCAAACAGTTCCTGCCGGAACTGGCGGTTATGGGAGACGAAGCCTCTGCCAAAGCATTAAAAGATGCCATTGGCGACCTGCCCATCCGTGTCCTCTGGGGCATGGAGGGACTCGTTGCCGCAGCGGAGCAGGAGCAGGCCGACACGGTGGTGACCGCTGTGGTTGGGATGCTGGGCTTAAGACCCACCCTGGCTGCCATCCGCAAGAAAAAACGCATTGCCCTGGCCAATAAGGAGACCCTGGTCTGCGCCGGTGAGCTGGTGATGCAGGAGGCGAAGGCCTGCGGTGCGGAGATCATTCCCGTGGACTCCGAGCATTCCGCTATTTTCCAGTGCCTTATGGGCAGCCGCAGCAAAGAGGAGATCCGCCGCCTGATTCTGACCTGTTCCGGCGGCCCCTTCTTCGGCAAGACCCGTCCTGAACTGGAAACCGTGACCAAGGCCGATGCCCTTCGCCACCCCAACTGGAAAATGGGGCATAAAATCACCATCGACTGTGCTACACTAATGAATAAGGGTCTGGAGGTCATCGAGGCCATGCGCCTGTATGACCTGCCCCTTTCCCAGGTGGATGTGGTGATCCACCGCCAGAGCATTATCCACTCCCTGGTGGAGTTTGTGGACGGCGCTGTGATGGCGCAGCTGGGCGTGCCGGATATGCGTGTACCCATCCGCCTTGCCATGACCTACCCCTACCGTGCCGAGAACCCCGCAGCCCCTCTGGATCTGCTGACCTGCGGCCCGCTGACCTTCCACGAGCCGGATGTAACGAATTTCCCCTGTCTTGCTCTGGCACGGCAGGCGGCGCTTTTGGGCGGTACGGCCTGTCCCGTGCTCAACGGTGCCAACGAGGCAGCGGTAGCCCTGTATTTGCAGGATGCCATTGGCTTCTACGATATCCCCCGTCTGGTGCAGAAGGCCATGGATACCGTTCCCTTTATCCAAACCCCGGATCCGGAAGAGATCCTTCAGGCAGACAAGGCTGCAAGACAGGCGGTCTGCCGTTCCTTGTGAGGTGTAAAAATTGACAGTTTTCTATATTGTTGTTGCAATTTTACTTTTTGGTTTTCTGATCCTCGTCCATGAGTTCGGCCATTTCGTCACCGCCAAGCTCTCCGGCGTTCGGGTCAATGAATTTGCCCTCTTTATGGGCCCCGCCATCTGGAAAAAGCAGAAGGGCGAGACTCTGTACGCTCTGCGCTGCATCCCCATCGGCGGCTACTGCGCCATGGAGGGTGAGGACGACGACAGCGATGACCCCCGTGCCTTCGGCAAGGCAAAGCTCTGGAAAAAGCTGATCATTCTGGTGGCAGGCTCCTTTATGAACTTCGTGGCAGGTTTTTTGATCCTGCTGCTTCTGGTCGCCTTTACCTTTTCCTTTATTCCCTCCCGTCAGGTGGCGCAGATCGCCCCGGAGCGCCCCTTTGCCCAGCACATTCAGGTCGGGGACAGCTTCTATGAGATCGACGGCAGACGGGTCTATATCCAGCAGGATATCACCCTTTTGCTGGATCGGGATACCGACGGCCTCCACGATATTACGGTGATCCGCAACGGCGAGAAGGTCTATCTGGAGGATGTCCCCATGAATCGGGACTATGTGGGCGAGGATGGCATTGCCCGTTACGGCTTCACCATCGGTGCTGAAGATAAATCCTTCGGCAGCGTCCTGTCCTACAGCTGGAACAACTGCATTGACTTTGTGCGCATGGTTCCCATGAGTCTGGGCGACCTCTTCAGCGGCAGAGCCAGCGTGAAGGATATCTCCGGCCCGGTGGGCATTGTGGACGTGGTGGTGGAACAGGGAACTCAGGCAGAGACCGTGGGCATCGGCATGGCCAATGTGTTCTATCTCTTTGCCTTCATTGCCATCAACCTGGCAGTGATGAACCTGCTGCCCATTCCTGCCCTGGACGGCGGCAGAGTGGTAACGCTCCTGCTGACCAGCCTCATTGAAAAGATCCTGGGCAGAAAGCTGAACCCCAAGTACGAGGCCTATCTCAACGGTGCGTTCATGATCCTGCTTATGGGTCTGATCGCAGTGATCGCTTTAAAGGATATTTTCCAGCTCTTTCGATAGGAGGTAGCTATGACCAGACAGATCGATGTAGGAGGCGTGAAGATCGGCGGCGGCGCTCCGGTCTCCATCCAGTCCATGCTCAACACTGCCACCACCGATGTAGAGGGCAGTCTGGAGCAGCTGAAGCGGCTGAAAACCGCCGGCTGCGAGATCGCCCGTCTGGCGGTTTTGGATATGGAGGCCGCCGAGGGCTTCCACCAGATCGCCCTGCGCTCTCCCTTGCCCCTGGTGGCGGATATCCACTTTGACTACCGCCTTGCCATTGCCGCTGCCGAGGGCGGCGCTGCCAAGATCCGCATCAATCCCGGCAACATCGGCTCCGAGGAACGGGTGAAGGCGGTGGTGGCCTGCTGCAAGATGCATCATATCCCCATCCGCATCGGTGTTAACGGCGGCTCTCTGGATAAGGAGCTGCTGCGCAAATACGGCCATCCCACCCCTGAGGCACTGGTGGAGAGCGCCTTTTCCCATATCGCCCTCCTGGAGAAATACGGCTTCTACGACATCTGCGTTTCCATGAAGTCCAGCTCCGTGCCTCTGATGATGCAGGCCTACCGCCTGATGCACGAAAAATCCGACTATCCTCTGCACATCGGTGTCACCGAAACCGGCACCGAGTATATGGGCACCATCAAGTCCGCCATGGGCATCGGGGGTCTGCTGTGCATGGGCATTGGCGATACCCTCCGGGTATCCCTCACCGCCGACCCTGTCCGTGAGATCGTGGCAGGCAAGGCCATCCTGAAAGCCGCCGGTCTGCGGAAAGAGGGCGTGGATCTGGTGTCCTGCCCCACCTGCGGCAGAACCAAAATCGACCTGATCGGTCTTGCCAATCGGGTGGAAGAAGAACTGAGAGATTGTAAAAAGGAACTGACGGTAGCGGTCATGGGCTGTGTGGTCAATGGCCCCGGAGAGGCACGGGAAGCCGATATCGGCATTGCCGGAGGCGACGGCTGCGGCGTGATTTTTATCAAAGGCGAGCCCGTGGAGAAGCTGCCCTACGAGGAGCTTTTACCCGCCCTCCTCCGCTACATAGAGAAACTATAGGAGAGAACTATGTCCACCCCATTCCCATTGCTGGAAATGTTTTACGAATACCAACCCAGGGAACCGCTGCGTGCTCATTTGGAGCAGGCGGCGGTTTGCCACGGTGATTTTGACCGGGATGAGAAGGAGATCCACCTGGTATTGGTCTGCGGCAGCTATCTGTCACCCCAGCTGACCTATCAGACGGAGCAGGAATTGGCGGAGCACTACGGTTTGCGCCGTGTGTATCTCTATCCCCGATTTTCTGCGGAACTGCTGCCGGAGGTCAAGGCGCAGGACTTGAACAGCCTCCTGACCGCCCGTTATTCTCCTTCGGCAGGCATTTTGGCCGGTTGCCGCTGGGAACTGGCCGAGGGGGAGACGGCGCTTCACCTGGCTGCCAACGGCAAGGATCAGCTGCAGCCCCATCTTGCGGCTGTGGAGCAGTACCTGCAGGATGCCTTCGGCATGACCACAAAAATCAAGGTCATCAGCAGCCACGAAAAGAGCGCCGAGGAGCTTTTTGCTCAGACAGAGCAGCTGCGCCGCAGCGCCATGAAGGATGTTCCGGCTGCCAAGTTCAGCAGCGAGGCCGACAAGGCCAAGAAGCCTGTGGAGAACAACATGATCTTCGGTAAGCCCTTCAAGGGCTCTGTCAGCCCCATGAAGGACATCGTCCTGGATCGCCAGGGCGAGCGTGTGATCGTGGAGGGCAAGATCTTCGCCGTGGAGCACCGGGAGATCAACAAGGGCGCTGCCACCATCGTGGGCTTTGACATGACGGACTACAGCGGCTCTGTCCATATTTCCGATTTCTTCCGGGGAGACGCCGGCAAGCCCATTACGGATGTCATCAAAAAACCCGGCCTCTGGGTGCGCCTCCAGGGCAAGATCGACTACGACAACTACACCAAGGAACTGGTGATCCGCCCCTACGCCATTCAGAAAATCTCCGCTCCCTCCCGTCAGGATACCGCTCCGGAGGGTAAGCGTGTGGAGCTGCATCTGCACACCACCATGTCCTCCATGGACGCTCTGACCAAGACCGCCGAGGCGGTGGCCACAGCTGCACGCTGGGGTCACAGAGCCATCGGCATCACTGACCACGGCTGCTGCGCCTCTTTCCCCGATGCCATGAAGGCATCCAAAACCACGGTGGCCGGGACGGACAAGCCCATCAAGATCCTCTACGGCTGCGAGGGCTACTATGTCAACGATGTGGATGACCGTGTGGTCGTCCACGGAGAGCGTGACCTGCCTCTGGACGGCGAATTTATTGCCTTTGACCTGGAGACCACCGGCCTTTCCTCTGTGAAGGACGTGATCACCGAGATCGGTGCCGTCCTTCTGAGAAATGGGGAAGTGGTAGATACCTTCCAGACCTTTGTAGACCCCAAGCGGAAGCTGGACCCCAAGAATATTGAACTCACCGGCATCACCGACGAGATGCTCAAGGGCGCACCGGATATCTCCGAAGTGCTGCCCAAATTCCTGGAATTCTGCGGCGACCGTCCCCTCATTGCCCACAATGCGGACTTTGACATTGGCTTTGTCACCGCCGCCTGCCAGAAGCTGGGCATCCCCTTCAACCCCACCTCCATCGATACCCTGATCCTGTCCCAGAATCTCCTGTCCCAGCTCAGCAAGCACAAGCTGAATATTGTGGCGGATGCCCTGGGCCTGCCGGAGTTTAACCACCACCGTGCCTCCGATGACGCTCTGACCTGCGGTCATCTGTATCTGCGCTTTGCCCAAATGCTGAAGGAGCGTGGCCTGAGCTCCGTTGCGGAGATCAACGAGGCCATGACCCACCTGCGTGCCGGTCATCGGATCTTCGACCGCAAGAGCCGCCACATTCTCCTCTTTGCCAAGAATCAGCAGGGGCTGCGGAATCTGTACCACCTGCTGTCCGATGCCAATCTGAAGTATTTCAAGCGCAATCCCCGTATGCCCAAGTCCGAGCTGCTGCGGCTCCGTGAGGGTCTGATCATCGGCTCTGCCTGCGAGGCGGGCGAGCTGTTCCAGGCGGTGCTGGATCACAAGAGCTGGGCAGAGCTGAAGCGCATTGCCTCCTTCTATGACTTCCTGGAGATCCAGCCCCTGAGCAATAACCGCTTCATGCTGGAGAAGGGGCTGGCAGAGAACGAGGCGCAGCTGCGTGAATTTAACCGCACCATTGTCCGCCTGGGAGAGGAGATGGGTAAGCCCGTCTGCGCCACCGGCGACGTGCACTTCCTGAACCCCGAGGACGAAATTTACCGCCGCATTCTCCTGGCCAGCAAGGGCTTCGACGATTGCGATCGGGAGAACCCCCTCTATTTCCGCACCACCGACGAGATGCTGGAGGAATTCTCCTACTTAGGTGCCGAAAAAGCCTATGAGGTAGTCATTACCAATCCCAATCTCATTGCGGATATGTGCGACAACGTGCGCCCTTTGCCCCATAAGCTCTTCCCTCCCAAGATCGAGAACTCCGAGGAGGATCTGAAGCGCCTGGTCTACAGCAAGATGCACCGTCTCTACGGCGAGAATCCCCCGGAGATCGTGGTCAAGCGTGTGGAGGCGGAGCTCAACGGCATTATCTCCTCTCACTACGACGTGATCTATATGTCCGCCCAGAAGCTGGTGAACAACTCTCTGGAGCACGGCTATCTGGTTGGCTCCCGTGGCTCCGTGGGCTCCTCTCTGGTGGCCTATATGTCCGATATTACCGAGGTCAACTCCCTGCCTGCCCACTACCGCTGCCCGGAGTGCAAGTACTGCAGCTTTGAGGTTCCCGACGACTGCAACTGCGGTGCTGACCTCCCCGATGCCACCTGCCCGGAGTGCGGTGCGCCTCTGGTAAAGGACGGCTTTAATATCCCCTTCGAGACCTTCCTGGGCTTCGGCGGCGACAAGCTGCCCGATATCGACCTGAACTTCTCCGGTGAATACCAGGCCAGAGCCCATGCCTATTGTATCGAGATGTTCGGTGCCAGCCACGTGTTCCGTGCCGGTACCATCGGCACCGTGGCGGAGAAAACCGCCTTCGGCTATGTGAAGAAATATCTGGCGGAACGGGAACTGTCTGTCAGCCGTGCGGAAGAAAACCGCCTTGCCGCAGGCTGCGTGGATGTGCGCCGTACCTCCGGCCAGCACCCCGGCGGTCTGGTGGTTATTCCGGCGGAGAATGAAATCTGGGATTTCTGTCCCGTGCAGCATCCCGCCGACGACGTGAACACCGACATCATCACCACCCATTTTGAATACCACTGCATGGAGGAGAATGTCCTGAAGCTGGATATGCTGGGTCACGACGACCCCACCATGATCCGCATGATGGAGGATATGACCGGCATGGATGCCAAGACCATCCCTCTGGACGATAAGGACACCATGTCCATCTTCACCTCCAGCAAGGTGCTGGGCTATGAGAATGACCCCATCTTAGGCCCTGTTGGCTCTGTGGGCATCCCTGAGTTCGGCACAGGCTTCACCCGTGGCATGCTTATGGATACCAAGCCCACCCAGTTTGACACCCTGATCCGCCTGTCCGGCTTCTCCCACGGCACCGACGTGTGGCTGGGCAATGCCAAGGACCTGATCGTCAGCGGCACGGCCACGGTTTCCCAGGCCATCGGCTGCCGTGACGATATTATGATTTATCTAATTAAGTGCGGCATCCCCGAGACCCGTGCCTTCAAGATCATGGAGATGGTGCGTAAGGGCAAGGGTCTGCCCGAGGGCGCAGAGGAGGAAATGCAGAAGGCAGGCGTGCCGGAGTGGTACATCGGCTCCTGCAAGAAGATCAAGTACCTCTTCCCCAAGGCCCATGCCGCCGCCTACGTTATGATGGCCTTCCGCATTGCCTGGTTCAAGGTGCATCAGCCTCTGGCCTATTATGCCGCCTATTTCTATCGCCGCAGCCAGAAGGACGGCTTCGATGCCGCCATGATGACCCGTGGCATGGAGGAGGTCAAGGCCAATATCAAGCGCATTACCTCCAGCCCCGAGCGCACAGGCAAGGACGACGACCTGCTGACCACCTTAGAGGTCTGCTACGAGTTCTACCTCCGTGGCTTTGAGTTCAAGCCCATGGATCTCTACCGCTCTCAGGCTACGAAATTTATCATCGAGGATGGCAAGCTGCTGCCGCCCTTTGTGTCGGTCTCCGGCCTGGGCGAGACGGCGGCCTGGGATATCGTCAACGGCAGAGAGGGCAAGACCTTCATCTCCGTGGAGGAATTTGCCCGTGCCTGTCCCAAGGTCTCCAAGACCCATATTGAGAATCTCCGTGCCGCCGGTGCCTTCGGTGAACTGCCCGATACCAGCCAGATCACCCTGTTTTGATAGAATTCACAAATCAAAAAGCCCCTTTTCGTGCAGAACGCCAAAGAATTTTTCAGCAGGTGAAAATGATTTGCCCTTTTCCCCGGAATATTGTATAGTATAAGGTGCAAGACTATAAGATAAGGAGTTATTGATTATGCAAGAGCTTGATAGACAGTTCCATATCCACTGCGTTGAGGGCGATGTAGGTCGCTACTGCATCCTGCCCGGTGACCCCGGCCGCTGCGAATCCATTGCAAAGTTGTTCGATAACCCCGTGCATGTTGCACAAAACCGTGAGTATAATATCTATACCGGCTACCTTCTGGGCGAGAAGGTCAGTGTCTGCTCCACCGGCATCGGCGGCCCCTCTGCCTCCATCGCCATGGAAGAGCTGCACAACATCGGCGCAGATACCTTCATCCGAGTAGGCACCTGCGGCGGTATCGACCTCAATGTCCAGTCCGGCGATATCGTTGTCGCCACCGGCGCCATCCGCTTCGAGCATACCTCCATGGAGTATGCCCCCATTGAGTACCCTGCCGTCTCCGACCTGGATATTGCCATTGCCCTCCGTCAGGCCGCTCAGGCCATGGGCAAGCGCACCCATGTGGGCGTGGTGCAGTGCAAGGATGCCTTCTACGGCCAGCACTCTCCTGCCAAGATGCCCGTTTCCTATGAGCTGCTGCAGAAGTGGGAGGCATGGAAGCGCCTGGGTGTCAAGGCCAGCGAGATGGAATCCGCTGCCCTCTTCGTCGTTGCCGACGCTCTGGGCTGCCGCTGCGGTTCCTGCTTCCACGTCATCTGGAACCAGGAGCGTGAGGCTGCCGGCCTGGATCAGAAGATGGATGAGGATACCTCCTCTGCCGTCCGTGTCGGCGTTGAGGCGCTGAAGCTGATCATCGCTCAGGATAAGGCTGCCGCCAAGTAAAAAAGGGGGAACTTTTTCCGTTTCCCCTCGTCCAATGAGCAGAAGGGAAGTGAGACCTGTGACAAAATACTGGTGGACCGTCTGGATCAAGGTTGCGGTTATGGCTGCTGTTTTGATCGTTGCTTACAATTTCATCAGCGGCATTGTGCGGGATCTGTTTGACCCCTACCTGCTGGAGGAGTCGGAGACCGTTGTTGCACCCTCCGAGGAAACGGAGGAGGAAGAGGAGGATAGCAATCCTCTGATCTCCCTGGTGGGCAAGGTAGAAGAGGCATTCGATGTGAAGATCGACTACGAAAATATGCTCTTCGACTATGCCAACGAGTACGCCCAGGAGATGATGACCCAATCCAAAGAGGATCGTAACGTCATCACCGAGCACTTAGCCGACTAAAACAAAAGGGCTGTCTGGAAAGACGGCCCTTTTTTGTGAATGGTGAAAGTGGTGAATGATGATGGTATCGGCTCCAACCATGGAATTGAAATCAAGCCAAATAGATGTTTATCGAACTATTGCAGTTCCGTACGACACCGTAGGGGCGCACCCACGTGTGCGCCCGCTGCACCGCCGTCAAATAGATGCTTATCGGTCTGTTTGCTGCACTTCGATAGCCCCCGTAGGGCGCGACCACTGGGCGCGCCGAGACCTGCTGCACTATCGTCAGAATGCGTAGGGGCGAACCTATGTGTTCGCCCGTGCCACAGCCGTCAAATAGTGCTATTCATCGATACTACGGTACAAACTTGCAACTTTGCTCCACTGCGCGGGGCGTTCCTTTCTTGCTTCGCCAAGAAAGGAACCAAAGTCCGCCAAAAAAAGGCGACTTGGGGGAGGAGCTCAGATTGTGCTGTGGTAACACTTCTACATTTCGGCACTACCCCCGACAGCCCAAATTCGCCCTCCCCCAAGACCCCCTCCCCCGCTACGCGAAAATGTTACATGATACAAACCGTTTTCTCAACAATTCGACGAATTTCTGTTTGACTTACCGGGCAAAGGATGCCGTTTGCCTTGCTGCTCCCGTTTTCAAATTCCCTGTGTCTAAATTGGTGCGGTTTACATAATTATATTATGGTAAATTCATCGGGTAGCTGTAGGTGCATTGCCTGTCAGCAGTGCCGCGGGCGAACACGTGGGTTCGCCCCTACTACTCTGTAACAGCTTATTCTTTACTTTCTAAAAGTGACCCTTCGTTGCATTGTGTAAGCATTAATACAATTATTGAGAAAAACGATTATGCAAAGATATAAAGCTTTAAAAGTTACAAAGTACTACGGGTCATGATGGCGGTGCGGTGGGTTTCGGCGCGCCTGGTAGTCGCGCCCTACGGGGGTAATTGGCACTGCATCCAACTGTTCGGCAAATTTCTGCTTGCACTTGAAATTATACTATGCTCATGGAGAGATCATTATGGACAGACTCAATCGGGTGGCCGCTGTGACCCGGGAAAAAGAGGAGCAGATGCTCCTGATTCGTGCGCTGGATAAATTAGAGCGGGGCATGGAACGGGAGATCCCCGTCCACACCGCCTTTTTATCCCCCGGAGAGCAGGCGCTTTTGCGCCAATTGCTGCCCAATTGCTGCTTTTTCGGCGGCACGGAGCACGCCGAGCGCAAAATCGCCTATTACCTGCCGGACTACCTGACCTGGGAGGACTATTTCTCCGCAGACGGCCCTATCTCCTGCCTGCGCTGCCGCTTTTATGAGGAGGGCGCTGTGGGACATCGTGATCTGCTGGGAGCACTGATGGGAACGGGCATCCGCAGAGATGCCGTAGGCGACCTGTGTATTCGGGACAGGGATTGTGACATTTTTGTTCTGTCGGACCTGGAGCATTATCTTCTGGATAATCTCATCAGCGCCGGTCGCCAGCATCTGCAAATTGAAAAAATCCCCCTTGCAGAGGCCGTAAAGCCGCCTCAGCAGATGAAGGAGCTGCACGTCACCGTCAGCACCCTGCGCTTTGACAGCGTGTTATCTGCCGGGTTCCACCTCAGCCGCTCCGCCACAGCAGATGCCATCCGGGCAGGCATGGCGGCTCTGGACAGCCTTACCTGTCTGAAGCCCGACCGCACGGTACAGGAGGGCAGCGAGCTGAGCTTGCGGGGCAAGGGCAAGCTGAAGCTTCTCTCCGTAGACGGCACTACCCGAAAAGGCCGCCAGGGTTTGACCCTGGGTATATATATTTAATGTAAATTTGGGTATACTAAGCACATCATCCCAAAAGGAGTTGTGCAAATGATCGAACAGGATACCATCAAGCTGCTCAGAGAGTGCGATGCTGGCATTAAAATGGGCATCAGCTCCATTGACGACGTGCTGGATCGGGTGAAGAGCCGAGCCTATTACGCAGACCTGCAGAATTGCAAAAAGGAGCATGAACAGCTGCAGGGAGAGATCCAGGGGCTTCTGAGCAAATATCAGGACGAGGGCAAGAACCCCAACCCCATTGCCAAGGGCATGAGCTGGGTCAAAACCAATGTAAAGCTGGGTATGGAGGAATCCGATGCCACCATCGCCGGTCTTATGACCGATGGCTGCAACATGGGCGTCAAATCCCTCAACCGCTACCTGAACCAGTACGAGGCTGCCGACGAACGAAGCAAGGACATCACCAAGCGCCTGATCCATCTGGAGCAGCGCCTGATCCACCGGAGCAGCGGCTATCTGTAAAAAATCCCCCCTGCGGAATCAAACCGCAGGGGGATTTGCTTATGCCAAATAGGGAAGCGCCAGGGGAGCACCGTTCAACGCAGCTTCTGCCAGGTTTTCGCCCTCATAGCGGAGCTTCAGGGAGAAAAAGGGGCGCTTCTTTTTCATCAGATCCAGGAAAATTCGATCTCCCGCCCACTGGGGCAGACGATCAAACTGCGCAAAGGGCACCCATTCCAGCACGCCCTCATCACAGTCCTCCCGAAGTGTGCCGTCAAAGCCATCGGCATGGAAGAGATGCATATACTCTCCCTCCCAGAGATCGCTGACAAAGGTGACGATGCCGCAATAGCGCCATCGGGTCAGATGCAGGCCGGTTTCCTCCCAGACCTCCCGGAGCACACATTCCTCGGGACTCTCGTTTTCCTCAAACCTGCCGCCGATGCCCACCCATTTGTCCTTGTTGACATCGTTTACCTTCTTTACACGGTGCAGCAGCAGGTAGCAGCCCTCTTGTTCGATATAGCAAAGGCTGGTGTTTTTCATAGGAACCTCCAGAAAAAGCCGCTAGATCAGCGGCTTTTTTTGTTATCGATATTTAAAATGATGTGCACGGCACTGTGGAGATTCTCAATGACCGTGTGCTTGCCGCCCATCGCCTCTTCGCCATCCAGCGACCAGGCAAGCTCCTCTGTAGATTCGATCTCCACACGGGCAGAGGAACAGAGGGTGAGCATGGGGGTGTTGTAGTCCTGGGTGGTCAGAGCCAGCACACAGTCGCTGAGCTCCAGAGGATTGTGGGGCTTGCGCACCAGCAGAACCTCAAAAAGACCGTCGTTCATATCCACCAGCTCCGGAGCCAGGGTCAGAATGCCCGCCACAGAGGTGGAGTTGCTCACGGCGCCGAAAATGTAGTCATCTTCATACACTGTGCCGTCTGCCAGGGTGACACGCATATGGTGGCTGCGGATGGCAGCGATCTCTTTGATACCGGCCAGAATATAGGCAAAATGCCCCAGCGCATTCTTCAAGCTCTGGGAGGTGGCATAGGAGGCACGGGTGAAAGCGCCAAAAGAGGCAATATAGGAAAAATAACGGTCATTGAAACGTCCCAGATCCAGAGGATGGGGCTCGCCCTCGGCAATATCTCTTGCCGCCTGCAGAATATTCTTGGACAGCTGCAGGCTGGTGGCAAAGTCGTTGGTGCTGCCGGAGGGAATGTAGCTGACGGGAGTAGAGCTGCCTGTGGGCAGCAGGCCGGAGATCATCTCGTTAAAAGTTCCGTCGCCGCCAATGCAGAGAATGCGGTCAAACTCACCGGCACGGCGACTGACCACCTCCGTAGCATCGCCACGGCTGGCGGTTACATGGACTGTCACGTCAAAGCCGCTCCGGTTCAGAATATCCAGAATCTGCACCAGATAACGGTTGGCCTTTTTCTTGCCGGAGTTGGGATTCAGGATCAGTAAAAGCTTCTTCATGGAAAATGCCTCACTTCAGCAGGAACACAGCAGCCAGAATGCCGGCCAGCACCAGACCGATGACCAGGAAGAGATACAGGGTTTTTGTGCCGGGTTTGCGGACCTTAATGGGCACGACAAAAAGGATCGCCGTAATGAGCATCAAAGCGCTCAGCAGACCGGGCAGCAGCTCCCTGGCAAAAAGCTCCAGGAAGATCTTAATGTTGTCCACGGACATGCAGTACACAGCCACGACGGAGTAGAAGGTGGGGAAAATCAGAGCGGCGGAGGTAATGGGCAGACCTGCATAGCTCTTGCGTGCCTCAGTGGTGCTCTTCTGGCGCAGTTCTTCGGTGACATTGAAGTAGGCCAGGCGGATCAGACCGGCCAGCACATAGAATACGGCAATGACGCAGACATACCAGGCACATTTCGTAACAGTAATGGCGATCACCGCAGGCAGCACACCAAAGGCCACAACATCACTCAAAGAGTCGATCTGGATGCCGAAGGCTTTTTCTTCTTCGGTGCGGTTCTTCTTGGTACGGGCGACCTTGCCGTCGAACATATCGCACAGACCGCAGAACAGCAGGCACAGGGTCGCCCAGATGGGATGACCGCTGCAGGCACAGGCCATGCCGCTGACGGCGGAGGCCAGGCTCATATAGGTCAAAATTACAGTATAGTCATAAAAACCGATCATTATATCTCTCTCCAAACAGGTGGTAGAATGTACAGTAGCGTTCTCTTCCCACCATTATACCATATTCGTCAAGGAAGGGGAAGAAAAAAGTTGAAAAATTTCAGAATTCTCCGCAGGCGTACATGAAAGCAGACAGAGCGCAGAGGGGAGCGGTCTCGCAGCGCAGGATTCGGCTGCCCAGGGTGCAGATTTTTAAGCCTGCCTGAGCGGCCTGCTGTACCTCTTCCGTCTCAAAGCCGCCCTCGGGCCCTGTGAGAATGGCGGCGGTAGAAAAGGGCGCTGCCTCTATGGCGGCACGGAAGGTCAGCTGCTCCTCGTTCTCGTAGAAGCAGACCTTCAAATCGGCCTCCGCAGCACGAGCCAGAGCAGCCTTGTAGGAGGGAAGGGCGATGACCTGGGGAATTCTGCCCCGTCGGGACTGCTCGGCGGCGGAGGCGGCGATCTTCTGCCAGCGCTCCAGCTTTTTCTTCAGGGATTTGTCGTCGGGACGGGACACACAACGGGCGGAGGGGAAACAGACGATCTCATAAGCCCCCAATTCCGTGGCCTTCTGGATCACGTGCTCAAACTTGTCGCCCTTGGCAAAGGCCATGTAAACGCTGCACTGCACCTTGGCCTCGCTGTCGGAGGGGCAGACCGCCTGTACCACCAGGCTGATCTGATTGGGTGCCACATCGGAGACAGTGCAGCGGTAATCGGTCCCCTCTGCATCGCAGACCGTGACCTCGTCGCCGTTTTTCAGCCGCAGTACCTTGGCATGGGCGGCATTCTCACCGGTGAGCACCAGAAAATTTTCGTCAAGCTTGTCCTTGGGGATGAAAAAACGTGCCATGAATACCCCTCCTTTTTCTCTATTGTAGCAGAGAAAAGAAAAAACCGCAAGAGTGAAAAAAAGACTTGACAAATAGGGAAAATCGCTATACAATATTCAAGCAAATTGCATATGCGAGTGTGCTGGAATCGGTAGACAGGCACGTTTGAGGGGCGTGTGACAACCGTCGTGTGCGTTCAAGTCGCATCACTCGCACCAAAAGAAGACGATTGCATGAGCAGTCGTCTTCTTTTGTACATATGGGAGGCTGTTATGAATCTCATCGATCTGATCGTAACAGCGGTGGCTCTGTCTATGGATGCCTTTGCGGTGTCCATCAGCAAGGGGCTTTCCTGCCGCCGCTACCAACTGAAAAACAGCCTGATCACCGGTTTTTATTTCGGCGGCTTTCAGGCGCTGATGCCCCTGCTGGGCTTCCTGCTAGCAGATCTCTTTGCCGAACACATCCGTGCCTTTGACCATTGGATCGCCTTTGGCCTTATGGCGCTCATCGGCGGAAATATGATCCGTGAGGCGCTCAGCGGCGAGGAGGAGCAGATGGATGCCTCCTTCGGCTTCAAGGCCATGCTGCCTCTGGCTGTTGCCACCAGCATTGATGCCCTGGCCAGCGGCGTGTCCTTTGCCATGGTCAGCGCCAATATCTGGGCGGCCATCAGCCTCATCGGCGTGACCACCTTCCTGTTCTCCGCCGTGGGTGTGAAGATCGGCAATGTCTTCGGTGCAAAATACCGTGCCAAGGCGGAATTCGTCGGCGGTGTGATCCTGATTTTAATGGGTCTGAAGATCCTCATCGAGCATTTAAGCGGCGCAGCATAGGAGAGAAGCAATGGAATTATGGGATCTGTACGATAAAGAGCGCAACCCCCTGGGCAAGACCCACATCCGTGGTCTTCCTCTGGATAAGGGGGAGTACCATCTGGTGGTGTTTGTCTGGACCTTTAACAGCTGTGGCCAGGTGCTGATGACCAAACGCTCTGCGGAGAAGCAGAGCTATGCCGGGCTCTGGGAGCATACGGGTGGCTCTGTCCAGGCAGGGGAGACCAGCCTGCAGGCCATTCAGCGTGAACTCCGGGAGGAAACAGGCATCTCCGCCACCGCAGAGGAACTGCAGTTGGCCGAGAGCTACCGCCGCAGCAATGACATCTGTGATATTTATTTTCTGAAAAAGGATGTCCCCCTGGAGGAGATCCGCCTGCAGCCCGGGGAGACCTGCGATGCCAAATGGGTCAGCAGAGTCCAACTGGAGGAAATGATCTCCCACGGCGAAGTTGCCCGCCCCGATGCCCAGCGCTACCGCCAGCTGGGGAAGAAGCTGGACGACCTGCTGAAGTGAATCATAACAGAGGCTGCCTCAATAGAGGCGGCCTCTTTGTGTCGGTGAATAATGATACAGTGGGCTGCGATCCACCCTTCGTCATTCATCTGTTCTGTAGTGCGGTGAACAAAGGCGCTGCCTCAAGTCGGCTGTCGATCATACACTTTCCTGTGTTCCTTTGGAAATTGCCCCTTGACGAATGGCTTGGAAAATGCTAAAATGTCAACGTTCCATGCCGCTGTGGTGGAATAGGCAGACACAAGGGACTTAAAATCCCTCGCCCTAAAAAGCGTACCGGTTCGACCCCGGTCAGCGGCACCAGATTGCATCCGGAGGCAATGCGTTACGAACGCTGTCGCAAATCGGGCATTTTCGCTCGGTAACGATGGTTCGGATTTGGGTTGCTTCACTGTACCGGAAAAAGGCTCTGATTGCATTGCAATCAGAGCCTTTTTCAGCTGTATTCGCCTGCGGCGAGTTATATTGGCTGCGCCGGTTATTATTGCTTTCCAAGTGATATTGGACTTCGCCCGGTTTTGGGGGGCGAATATAATATCGCTGAGGCCGGTAGGCTTCAATATCACTTTTACAAAGTGAAAATATCACTCCGACATAGCCGGAATATCACTTGAAGATGCCGTTGCTGTTTGTGTAAAAACTCAAATAGCAACAGCATTTTTTCATTGATATTCGCCCTCAACATACGACGTTTCTGTTTTTTCTTGCAATTCCTCCTGCAGAATGGTAAAATACAGGTATACAGATCCGGGGAGGGTATTTTTTATGTACGTTCTTCAAAGCCGCTGGAAGCTGGAAAACAGAAAACTGCATTATTACGGCTTGCGCAGTCTTCCCCATTTGTTTGAGAATGATATCTCCGTTTCCAAAAAGCAGGCGGAAATTCTTGCCTCTTTGCCCCGGGAACTCAGCGAAAAGGAACTGTCCCTGCTGAAAAAGCTGCTGGGCAAGCAGGTAGTGCCTGTGCAGGAACGGCGCAGCATTCCCCAAAATTTCTCTGAGGCCACATTCTGCAAAAGCTGCTGCGCCAACGACTTTTTGATCCCCGGTCTGGAGTTTGACGGGGAGGGCTTGTGTCCTATGTGCCAAACCGCCGAGGATGTGACGGGGCTGAAAAGCGTTGTCCCCGTCCTGGAGGAGATCCCCCGCAGCAAAACCTCCCGCTTTGATATCGCCGTATTCTACACCGGCGGCAAGGATTCCACCTATTTGCTCTACTACCTTTCCAAGGTAAAGGGGCTTCGGGTGTTGGCCATGACCTGGGAGATCCCCTACATTTCAGAGAGCGCTGCCAAAAGCATCGCCAATGCGAAAAAGGCATTCCAAAACGTGGAATTCATCACACGCTCCGTCAATCCCTCCGATCTGCGGCGCTTCTATCAGGCGCTGTATGACTTAAGCGGCAACACCTGCGCCTGTCCTTCTCTGGCATATCTGCTGTTCTATCCCGAGATGGTGGCCAACCGGGTTCCCTATTTTGTGGCCGGAAACGAGCCGGTGCAGATGCTGGGATTATATTACAATCATCTTGCGCCCAAGCTGGCCTATTCCTTTGCCTCCAATGGCCTGTTGAACTTCCTGCTGAATGTGGGGCGTGTGCTGACCCTGCGTCCGCCGCTGAAGAAGGGGCAGTTCCAGACGCTGATGACCATGAAGCAGCTGGCCTACGGCGATCATCCCCTGAAGAAGCTCAGCGGCTACCAAAGCGACCTGATCGGCAATGTGGTAAAAGCCATCCGGGCTGTTCCGGAGCTGCTTCCTCCTTTTAAGCGGAGCATCCGCTATTCCTCACGGACGGGCAATATCCCCGCCTTTGTCCATCTGGATTTTGATAAAATCAGCGGTGGTACCTACGACTGGAACAAGGTCAAAAGTATTTTGGTAAATGAATGCGGCTGGGTTGCGCCGGAGGAGAAGGACAAGGCGCTGCACACCAGCTGCAAGATCGAGCGCTGTAAGGATCACACCCAGTTTGTGCGCTTCTATCACTGCAAGAGCAAGATGATCCCCTTCAGCGCCCTGGAGTTCTCCCTGGCAAGTAAGAAGTGCGGCAGATCCAGAGAGGAGTCCCTCTATGAAATGGAGCATTTTCTGGGCTTCTCGCTGGAGGAAATTCCGGAATGCGCCATTATGCGGAGCTTCCCGGAGGAGCAGGGATGATAGGGGTCTACTGTTTTTCCGGCAGCGGACACAGTATGGCGGTTGCCGATGCCCTGGCGCAAGAGCTCCATTGCCAAGTATGTCCCGTGGAGGGCAATACCGCAGTTGCGGAAACAGCGGTGGTGGTTTTCCCGGTGTACTGCCAGAATATCCCGAAGCCGGTGAAAGCCTTCCTGCGGCGATTGAGCGCAAAGCACGTTGTTCTCATTGCGACCTACGGTAAAATCTCCTACGGCAATGCTCTGCAGGAGGCGCAAAAGCTGCTGCAAGGGCAGGTCATTGCCGGAGCCTATGTCCCTATGGGGCATAGCTTT
Organism: Oscillospiraceae bacterium; assembly: GCA_017481325.1. The sequence continues at coordinate 19,881 of JAFUPG010000046.1, read as the reverse complement.
CTGAGCGGAGATCATGACTTTGATCTCCGGAAGCTGCTGCCCCTTGTCCAAAGGCTTCAGGAGCCAAAGCCGGTGGTCATCCCCAGAAGCCCAAAGAATCCCCTGTCCAATGTTTTCCCCGCCCTGCGCAGCCGCCTGGGCGTGAAAATTACAAAAACAGGCCATTGCACCGGCTGCGGCCAATGCGAACAAAGCTGCCCCATGGAAGCCATCCGGGAGGGATGCATCCACGGCGCATGTATCCGCTGCCTGCGCTGCGTCAGCAGCTGCCCCACCAAAGCGCTGCAATACAAAAACAGCCGCATCTTGGATGCATATCTGAAGCGTTACCGCAAGGAAGAATATGTGCTGTATTTATAAAATGTCAAAACAGAGAGAAAGGTCTGACTTTTTGATCCGGGTTCAGAAGCGTGGGCTTAGTTTTTTCCTGGTGGGGGCGGTGTATGTCCTGACCGCCGTGGTTGGGATTTGGCTTTACGGGCGGATTCTCGGGGCGCAGTGGCTGCGGCTGCTGGGAGCGGATGTAGGGGCAACGGTTTGCTGCTTCCTCTTCAGCCTGTTATTCAAAAACGCCTCGGTCTATGACCCCTACCGGAGCGTGCAGCCCATGGTGATCCTGCCTGCCCTGGCGGTGGGAAAGGAACTGAGCCTGTATCAGATCCTGCTGATGGCGGCTGTGTGCCTCTGGGGTCTGCGGCTGACGGCCAACTGGGCCTACACCTTCCACGGTCTGACCGCTGAAGAATGGCGCTATCGGATGCTAAGGGAAAAGACCGGCATCTTCTACCCCGTGATCAATTTTGTCGGCATTCACATGGTACCCACTCTGGTGGTCTGGGGCTGCACCCTTCCCGGCGCTACGGTGCTTTGGGAGGGCGCAAAGGGCAATCTTTGGAGCTGCCTTACGCTGCTGCTCTGCCTGACGGCGGTGCTGCTGCAGGGCACGGCAGATGTGCAGATGCACCGTTTCCGCAAAGTGGGAAGCGGCGGCTTCATCCGGGTGGGGCTGTGGAAGCATTCCCGTCACCCCAACTATCTGGGCGAGATTCTGATGTGGTGGGGCGTGGGGCTGAGCTGCTGCCTTGCCCTGGGCGGAAAATGGTACCTGCTGGCAGGCGCTGCCGCCAATACCCTGCTCTTCTTCTGCGTCAGCATCCCCATGGCAGACGGCAGGCAGAGCAAAAAGCCCGGCTTTGCCCAGTATAAAAAAGAGACCCGTATGCTGCTGCCCATCAAGAAGCTGCGCAGACCGTAAAACCAAATACAGGTAGGGAAAAGTCAAACGTAAATTATACAAAAAGAGGCGCACCCTTTTTTGGTGCGCCTCTTATCTTCAGATGTACTTGATCTCCAGGGAGCCGAAGTTGCTTTCACCGTTGACGGTCAGGATGCCTTGCGTCTCGGGGGCGGGGCTGCCTTTGATCTCCACGTCGCCTGCAAAGGTCTCGTTGCTGCCCAGCTCCACACGGAAATGGTCGGGTACCAGCAGGGTCAGGCTGCCGAAGTTGTTCTCCACCTCTACCTTGCAGTTCTCTGCCAGGGCTTCACAGCCGGAGAAATCCACGGTATAGTTGCCGAAATTGCACTCGATGCTGCCGCCACGCAGCATAGGGGTAGCCACGGCGGTGCGGTAGTCGCCAAAGCTCATCTCGCAGGCCAGCCAACCGTTGGTGCAGCTGTACTCCCGTTTGGCCTTGCCCTTGTGGCTTACATGGACGGCTTTCTGCTTCTTTTTCTTGCCCAGGATCAGATCCAGCAGCAGGCTGATGCCCCAGATGATCAGCACGGCGGGGATCAGCACGCCCCAGCCTAAATCAAAGGCAAACAGCTCATAGGAATCCAGCAGGAAGAAGCCACCGGCTACGGTCATGATCAGACAGAAAAAGGAAAAACCGTGACACAGACCGCTGACACCGATAAAGCTCAGACTCAGCGTCCACAGCAGCGTCCACCAGGACACATCGTAGGACATCACATTATTTAATAAGAGCAAACCGCCGTAGAGCAGGACGAAGAGGGCGAAGATGATGCTGTGCCGCTTGCGCATGGGAGCTTCCCAGTGCCAGCTGTAATCGGACTTCTCCTCCTCGGCGTCCACCGGCTCTGCCTCGCAGACCTGACTGCTGCGTCCCATGAGCTCGTCCAGGCTGATGCCGAAGACATCGGCCAGCTCCGGCAGCACGGAGATATCGGGGCAGGAGAGGTTATTCTCCCACTTGCTCACCGCCTGGGCGCTGACACCCATCCGCTCTGCCAGCTGCTCCTGGGTCAGACCCAGCCGCTTGCGGTGGTATTTGATTCGTTCACCTAAAGATTTGTGTTCCATATGGATGACCTCCTTTTCATGAGCCCATTATCTCGTTGAATCGGGCAAAAAGCAATCATCGGGAGGTTTATTTTCCCCTCATTTTCCACTCAACTACGGGTTGAATGATATGTAAAATTACGAATCCTCCCACTGACGGCTTCTGCCGACCGCCTTTGCCCAGTTTTTCTTGCCCAAATGCCGCTGCTCAGCGGTCATGTTGGGGGCAAAGCTGCGGTCGCACTGCCAGAGGGCACGGAGCTCCTTGGTATCCTTCCAGAAGCCCACGGCCAGACCTGCCAGACAGGCAGCGCCCAGGGCGGTAGTCTCACGGACACGGGGACGGCGCACCAGCGCATCTAAAATATCCGACTGGAACTGCATCAAAAAGCTGTTGACACTGGCGCCGCCGTCTACCTTTAATTCGGCCAGACGGATGCCGGTGTCCTTCTCCATGGCCTCCACCAGCTCCATGCTCTGGTAGGCGATGGACTCCAGAGCGGCACGGATAATATGCTCCGCCCTGGTGCCACGGGAGATTCCCACAATGGCGCCACGGGCATACATATCCCAATGGGGCGCACCCAGACCCGTAAAGGCCGGTACAAAGTACACGCCACCCGTGTCAGGGACAGCGGTGGCTCTGGCCTCCGCCTCGGAGGATTTACCGATGAGCTCCATCTCGTCACGGAGCCACTGCACCACAGCACCTGCCACAAACACGCTGCCCTCCAGGGCATAGCAGGGTCTCTGATCTATGCCGGCGGCTAAGGTAGTCACCAGACCGTGCTTGCTGATGCAGGGCTGATTGCCGGTGTGCATCAGGAGGAAGCAGCCGGTGCCGTAGGTATTCTTCGCCTCGCCCTCCCGGAAACAGCACTGGCCGAAAAGGGCGGCCTGCTGGTCACCGGCGATGCCTGCAATGGGAATGGAGCAGCCCTGAATGTTGCAGTAGCCGAAAATGCCGCTGCTGGGGCGCACTTCGGGCAGCATGGACAGGGGGATCTCCAGCTCGGCGGCCAGCTTCTCATCCCAGCAGAGGCGGTGAATGTCAAAGAGCATGGTACGGGAGGCATTGGTGTAATCCGTGGCGTGTACCTTGCCCTCGGTGAGCTTCCACAGCAGCCAGGTGTCCACCGTGCCGAAGAGCAGCTCTCCACGCTCGGCTTTTTGCCTTGCACCGGGGACGTGATCCAGGATCCACTTGATCTTGGTGGCGGAGAAATAGGCATCCAGCACCAGACCGGTGGTGTTGCGGATGTACTCCTCCAGACCCCGTGCCTTTAACTCGTCGCAGATGGCGGCGGTGCGGCGGCACTGCCAGACAATGGCATTGCAGATAGGTCTGCCCGTGGCCTTTTCCCAGACCAGGGTGGTCTCACGCTGATTGGTGATGCCGATGGCGGCGATCTCCTCGGGGCGGATGCCCCCACGGGTAATGGCTTCCATCATCACGCCGAACTGGCCGGAGTAGATCTCCATGGGATCGTGTTCCACCCAGCCGTTTTTGGGGTAGATCTGGGGGAATTCCTTCTGTGCCATGGAGATGATATTCTCTTTGTGGTCAAAAACAATGGCACGGCTGGAGGTCGTGCCCTGATCCAGAGCGACGATGTAGTTTTTCATATGTTTACTCCTTAATAATGCAGTTCGCTGCCGCCGATAAACTCCCGCAGCAGGCTGTCACGGGGCACAAGCTCCGTGCCCAGATCGGGCAGCTCCTCTAAAATATGCACCAATTCCCGTAAATCCGGGAACTTCGGCAGCAGCTGCCGCAGCTCATCCAAAAGGAAGGGGCGGTAAATGCTCATCTCGCAGGAGTAGAAGGAGTCAATGGAGCAGTGGGCCAGGCCCTTGAAGGGCATGATATAGTTCTGCTCGCCTGCATCCACCCGTTGCCGCATGGCGATGGTCTCGGTGAGGGCACGGTTTCTGCCGGTGCGATCCCGGAGCAAGCGCCGTGCCAGCCGGATAAAGGAGGGATGCAGCACAGAGCCGTCACGGGAGGTGATACGGGTTCTCACGCTGACATAGACACGGGAGGTCTGGTCGGCATAGCCGGTGACCTGGGGATTCAGGGCGTGGATGCCCTCCATAATGATCAGCTCTCCGGGCTTCCTCTGCAGGAATTTTCCCTCGAAGACCCGTTTGCTCTCCTTAAAATCATAACGGGGCAGCTCTACCCGTTCTCCTGCCAGCAGCTGGCCCAGTTGCATCTGGAAGAAGGGGATATCCACCCGTGTGGGCTTCTCCAGGTCTAATTTATTCTCCTTTAACAGCGCCAGCTCCTCCCGGGTCAGAGGGCTGAAATAGTCGTCCATGGGCAGCATATGGGTGGGCATTCCCATGGCCTCCAGTTCCCGGCTGATCAGAATGGCAGAGGTGGTCTTGCCGGAGCCGGAGGGGCCTGCCAGCAGGATCACGGGGCGCTTGTCGGCATTGGCGGCAATGATCTTGGCCGCCTGCTTCACCTGCTTGAAGTAGTGCAGCCGATCCATCTCCAGGACAGCGGCGGCATCGGCGCCCAGAAGGGCGGAGATCTGGTCAGTTGTCATAAAGCATCGCCTCTTTGGAACTAAAAAATATACTACAGTATATCATATTCTGCGGTGTTTTGGCTATCCTCTCTTCGCTTTTTGGAATATTGCCTATTTTTGAAGGGCAAAGATTGTGGAGTTTCACTAATTTTTTTCGTTTTGGGGAAAGGCTTCTTGCAAGAAAGTGGATTTGATAGTAAAATATAACTGTAAAACTTTCTTTAGGAGGATGCATATGAAACATCTGATGAAGCGTAGCCTTGCTCTTCTGTGCATGCTGGCGCTGCTCCTGTCCGTACTGCCCGCTGCCTTTGCCGCTGAGGGCGAGACGGAGTTTGTCGTCCTGTCCACCACGGATATGCACGGCAGAACCTGGGACAGAAATGTCCTCAACGACACCAACATGAACAACTCCATGCTCAATGTGGCCACCGCCGTGGCAAAAATGCGTGAGACCTACGGCGACAACGTGGTGCTGGTGGATAACGGCGACACCTATCAGGGTACGCCCGTGTCTACTCTGCAGATCTCCCAGTACTCCCAGGGCGTGACCACCGATCCCAACCCCATGGCCATTGCCATGAAGTACATCGGCTATGATGCAGCCAACTCCGGTAACCACGAGTTCAACTACGCCTGGGATACCATGGCAGACATCTATGCCTATCTGGAATCCGATGCGGAGGGTCTGAAGAGCCTGCCCGCCGTCTGCGCCAACCTCTACTATGAGGACGGCAGCAACGTCCTGACCCCCTATGTCATCAAGAATCTGAAGGACTCCGCAGGCAATGATGTAAAGGTGGCCATTCTCTGCTTCGTCACCCCCGACTGCACCCGTTGGGACGTGCCCGATAACTATCCCGGCATGCGCTTCTCCCATCCCGATAACCCCGCTCTGTCCATCCGCTGGGAGGCTGAGAAGTGGGTCAAGACCATCGAGGAGAAGGAAGCCCCTGATTTTGTCATCGTTGCCTTCCACTCCGGTCTGGGCGCTGCCGTTTCCGATGAAGACCTGACCTACGGTGTCAACACCGAGAACCAGGTCTACTCCATGATCGCCGGCACCACCGGCATCGACATGGTCATCGCCGGTCACGACCACTCCGAGAGCTACTCCAACAAGAGCTACAAGAACGCCGAGGGTAAGGATGTTCTGGTGGTCAATGGCGGCGGCAACAGCCTCACCACCTCCGTCTTCACCATCGCTGCTGATGGCACCATCAGCCTCAAGAGCAGCGTCAACAACAAGCTCTCCAACTACGCTGCCGATGCCGGTCTCAAGGCGCTGATCCAGCCCTACGCCGATGCGGCCAACGAGTACGTCAACAACACCGCCGGTGTGGCGGTGGGCGAGTGGAACACCACCACCAAGTTCTACCTGGAGCAGTCCGATACCATGGACCTCATCGGCCGTGCCCAGATGGCACAGGGCTCCATCCACCTGGCCGAGAAGTACGACACCGAGGACAAGCAGGCGGAGCTCTATGCCGCTACCGGCCTGACCGACCTGACCGTTGACCTGTCCTCCACCTCCGTGGTTGTCAACGGCTCCTACAATGTCAAGGCAGGCAACCTGTCCATGAAGGACATCTACCGTATGTACCGCTACGACAACTCCCTGTATCTCCTGCCCGTCACCGGCGCAGAGATCCGTGAAATTCTGGAGTTCAACGCAGCCACCCACCTGTCCGTCAGCACCGCCAGCGGCACGCCGGTCTTCGGCACCACCGGCGACGACTTCACCAACCCCATCTTCTACGGCATCGACTTCCGGTACGATATGTCCCGTGAGAAGTACGACCGCATTGTCGGCCTGAAGTTTGCCGACGGCAGAGAAGTGGTGGACGAAGAGGTCTACATCCTGGCGGTCAATAACTACCACCTGGGCAATGCCTCCGGCCCCTTCTCCGAGTACGGCCCCGAGGATTGCATCTGGTCCCAGACCGATGACATGGGCGGCGGCTTCGTTCAGGATCTCATTGCCGAGTTCCTCACCGCCGAGACCGCAGCCAAGGGCGGCGTTTCCCCCGCTCCCTCCGATTGGGAGATCGTCTACACCGGCGAGATCGTGGTAGGCGAGGCCACCGGTAAGTACATCCTGGATCTGGTGGAAGACCCCGCAACCCTGGCAGACGGCGACACCGTAGCCATCTTCTACAATGCAGGCGCCTCCCTGGTCAATAACGTTGCCTCCGGCAGCAAGCTCCAGGGCACCACCGAGGTCACCATCGGTGATAAGAAGATCGGTACCGATGACGAGAGCGGTCTGTTCGCCCTGCGTATCGGCGAGGACGGCTATCTCCGCTTTGTGGATGCCGAGGGCAAGTACATGACCTCCGGCGCAACGGGCAATAGCCTGACCATGGACGCTGCCGAGTCCGAGTACAGCCTCTGGGAGCTGGAGGCCACCGAGGGCGGTTTCTATGTCCATGCGGTCAATGCCGCCTATAACGGCAATGCCAACCAATACCTGGAGTACTACAGCGGCTTTACCACCTACGGCCTGGGCGCCGGCGGCGATAAGTTCCTCTTCAATATCTATAAGCTGAACGAGCCTGCAGTGGAATGTAACCACGAGGAGACCGAGATCGTGGGTGCCAAGGATCCCACCTGCGCCGAGGAAGGCTATACCGGCGACCTCTGCTGCGCCGCCTGCGGCGAAGTGCTGGAGAAGGGCGAGGCCATCCCCACCACCGACCACGGCGAGACCGTTCTGGTTGGTGAGAAGGCTCCCACCTGCACCGCTGCCGGCTACACCGGCGACCTCTGCTGCTCTGTCTGCGGCGAGGTCATGGAGTACGGCGAGCGCATCGCCGCCCCCGGCCACGACTACTCCAAGGAGGAAGTCGTTGCTCCCACCTGCGAGGAAGTGGGCTACACCAAGAAGATCTGCGCCAACTGCGACAGCTACTACCGCACCGATTTCACTGCGCCTCTGGGTCATAACTACGTAGACGGCGCCTGCAGCCGCTGCGGTGAGGACGATCCCAACGAAGAGGGCATCAAGAGCCTCTACGATACCTATGCCGATCTGGAGCGTGGTACCTGGTATGAGGAAGGCGTGGAGTACGCTCTGGAGCAGGGTCTCATGGTAGGCGTTGCCGAGGGCGAGTTCAACCCCAACGGCTGCGTCACCCGTGCCATGCTGGTCACCGTCCTCTACCGTCTGGAGGGCTGCCCCGATGTGAGCAACATCGGCAATCCCTACTACGATGTTCCCGAGGATGTCTGGTATACCGATGCTGTGATCTGGGCCAACAGCAAGGGCATTGTCAACGGCACTGCCGTGGGCATCTTCGAGCCCGATACTGCCATCAGCCGTGAGCAGATCGTTACCATCCTCTACCGCTATGCCAAGAAGCCTGACACCGAGGGTGAGCTGGGCGGATTTGCCGATGCCGATCAGGTCAGCGCCTATGCCTACGAGGCTATGAGCTGGGCTGTGGAAGAGGGCATCATCAACGGTGTCAACGGCGAGCTGCAGCCCCAGTCCTGCGCTACCCGTGCCCAAATCGCTACCATCCTCTATCGCTTCTTGAAGAAGTAAGATCTCAAAACGACCGCCTCGGGAACTCCCGAGGCGGTCAGCTTGTCAAAAAAGTCCTTTGGACATTTTTGACAAGCTGCTTTCAAAATTGCAAAATAAAATTAAGGTAATTCTTATTTTGCAATTTTTGTCGCCTGCGGGCGGGTTATTGAACGTGAAAGGACACCCTGACGGTTTCCTTTCACACTTTTCTTCCCTCCGAAAACCATAGACTAACGGTTTTTTGACAGTCTGACCGCCTCGGGAACTCCCGAGGCGGTTTCTTTTCTGCCTGTAGGATCAAGGCACGCTGAGAATACAAACTGCGAAAACGGTTTCGTAATCAAGAGGGAAGAGGGATACAGCTGTAAGGGAATGCGCCGGGAAAATCTCCGGATTTACCCGTGATTTTGCACAAAAGCATGGATGTTTCTTTGTGCAAAAAAGAAGAAAACTGTGAGAAACCGCTTTCGTAAAATCGCATTGACCATGGAAAAAAACGATGCTATAGTGGGTTTAGCGATAAAAAACAGGAGGGATGATCCATGAAAAAGACAATCGCTATTCTCGCTGTTCTGGTTCTGCTGCTTGCTGCTTTCCCCGTGACGGCCACTGCGGCGGAGGCCACCGAAATGATCCCCGTTGTGGTCAGTGTCCCCGAGGGCTGGAATTCTCCCAATCTGTGGGCCTGGGCCGATGACGGCACCAATGCCTTTGCAGCCTGGCCCGGCGAGGCCCTGGAGGAGCTGGCAGAGGGCTGGTACTATGTCTATGTTCCCAACTATGTGCAAAATGTGATCGTCAACGCCAATCAGGGCGAGGACACCGCCGTGCAGACCGATGCCATTGCGGTAGAGGCCGGCAAGGAGGTCTGGATCACTGTGGCAGAGGATCTGAGCGCCACGGTCTCCTACGAGGCCCAGCTCCGTGGAGAAATTCCTGCCTATGTGGAGAAATTTGTGATCCATGCCTATGTGCCCCTGTCCTGGAAGACCGTCAATCTGTGGGCCTGGTCCGCACCCGACGGCACCAATGCCTTTGAGAGCTGGCCCGGCGAGCTGCTGACCGAGGGTGAGGATGGCTGGTTCACCGGCAAGGCCCCCACCTGGATCAACTCCCTGATCATCAACGGCAACGAGGGCACGGTGCAGACTGCCGACATCGCCGTGGAGGGCAAGGAGCTGTGGATCACCGTCTACGAGGATCTGAGCTACGAGCTGAGCTATGAAGATCCCAACAAGGCGGTAGAGCCCATTACCGTCTATGCCAAAGTGCCTGCGGATTGGGCAGCGCCCTGCTGCTGGGCCTGGTCTGCTCCCGACGGCACCAATGCCTTCACCTCCTGGCCCGGCGAAGCCCTGACCCAGGACGGCGACTGGTATGCCATCGAGGTACCCGGCTGGATCAATTCCGTGATCATCAATGCCAACGAGGGCACGGTACAGACCTCGGATCTGGCTGTGGAGGCAGGCAAGGACGTATGGATCGTGGTGACCGATGCGGAAAATGCCACGGTATCCTATGAAGAGCCTGCTGCCGAGGTCACCGATCCTGTGACCGAGCCCTCCGAGGAGGATACCCAGCCCACAGAGACTCCCACGGAGCCTCAGGAGCCTGTCACCGAAGAGCCGGAAAAGAAGAGCAACACCGGCCTGATCGTGGGTATTGTTGCCGCAGCGGTGGTGGTCTTGGGCGGCGGTGCAGCCCTGATCCTGAAGAAGAAAAAGAAATAAGTACCGTATTGCGGGTACACGGTCACCGTGTACCCGCCTTTGCAATCCACCAAAGGAGGAATTCCCAATGAAAAAACTTCCGGCATTGCTGCTGTGCCTTGCTATGCTGCTTACCCTGGCGGCCTGCGGACAGGAGACAGCCGACCCCGCCGAGGCAAAGCGTCTGGTGATCTGGCACGACAAGGAGGACGGTGTCATTGCCGCCATGGAGCAGCACCTGAAAACCGCCCTACCGGAGCTGGAGATCATTTTTGAGAAGAAAACCAGTCTCACCGACTCCCTGAAGCTGGTGGGCAATGACCCCTCTGCCGCTCCGGATCTCTTTCTATTTGCCCATGACAAGGTGGGCGTTTTTGCGGAGATGGGCATTCTGGCTCCTGTCACGGAGCTGCTGGAGCAGCAGACCCTGGAGCCCTATCTGGATATGACCCTGACGGCTGCCACCTATAATGGCACGCTCTACCAGCTGCCCCTGTACTTTGAGACCCTGCTCTTTATGTACAACCGCCGCTATATGCAGGATGAGGAAGTGCCCAAAACCACGGAGGAGCTTCTGACCTATATGGAGAACAACACCGGCCGTGGCCGCTACGGCTTCGTGGAGCAGCACAGCACCGCCTACTATTCCGCCGCCTGGATCCACGGCTTCGGCGGCAGTATCATTGATGACAGCGCCACCCCTTTCCCTGATGCCCAGGCAGTGAAGTCCGCCCTGGAATATCACCTGAAGTTTGTGGCCCTGATGCCCGGTGAGACGGAGTACAGCACCGTCAACACTCTCTTCCTGGAGGGCAAGGCCGATGCCACCATCGGTGGCCCCCTGGATGGTGCCCTCTGCCCGTGCAGCGGAGATCGATCTGGGCATTGCGCCCATGCCCGTAGTGGATGCCACCGGTCTGGCGCTGGCACCCTATTCCGGGGTGCAGGGCATCCACGTGCTGAAGCACGCCGCCGAGACAAAAACCGCCGCCGTGCAGCAGCTGCTCCTGGCGCTTACCGATCCTGCGGTGGGTATTGAGCTGGCACTGGCCAGCGGCTGCGCTCCTGCCAACAGCCTCTGCTACGAGGATGCGCGTGTGGCGGAGGATCCCCTGGTGCAGTCCATGCGCTCCACCGCCGAGATCGCCGTCCCCATGCCCAATATCCCGGAGATGGATGTGATGTGGACGGTGGTCAGCAACCTCCTGACGGATGTAAACCTCTCCGGCAAGTCCGTGGATGAGAGGTTTCAGGCTGCCCAAAAGGAGGCACAGCAGCTCATCGAGGCCATGCGCTAAAAGAGGATAAGACCCGATGAACAAGCGAAACAAAGAACGGCTGACCACCTGCGCCTGGTCAGCACCCTCCATGATCCTGATCTCCCTGATGGTGGTTTTTCCCATCCTCTATACCTTCTATATCAGCCTGACCAATATGAATGTGTACCACTGGTTCGACTTCTCTGTCATCGGGCTGAAGAACTACGCACGGGCGCTGTTCACCTTCGACTCCGGCTTTCTCTCAGCGCTGCTGGCCACGGTTTTGTGGACGGTGGTCAATATGATATTGCAGCTGGTCATTGCCTTTCTTCTGGCCAGCCTGCTCAATAATCCCAAGCTCCGCCTCCGCAGACTCTATAAGACTCTCCTGATGTTCCCCTGGGCGATGCCCGGGTACGTGTCTATTCTGCTGTGGAAGACGGGAATTTTCAACAGCCAGTTCGGCCTGCTGAACCAGTGGATGGAGAAATTGGGGCAGCAGACCGTCCACTGGCTCAGCAGCGATCTGTCCGCCTTCCTCTGCTGCACCGTGGTGAACCTCTGGCTGGCGCTGCCCTTTATGATCATGATCATGGACGGCGCCATGCAATCCATTGACCGCAGCTACTACGAGAGCGCCCTGATGGATGGCGCCAACTGGCTCCAGCGCACCCGTGCCATCACCTTGCCTGCCATTACGCCCATCATCGGCCCGGCGGTGATCATTACGGTGTTCACCACCTTCAAGCAGTTTGACGTGGTCTATCTTCTGACCCAGCAGGCGGGGGCGAAAACCGGCTCCGGTTTCCACACGGTGCTGACCTATGCCTACGAGAATGCCTTTATCACCAATAACTACGGCTACAGCGCCGCCATTTCCATTCTGATTTTCTTCCTGCTGCTGCTTTTCTCCGCCAGATATCAGATGAGGGAGGAGCGTGACCGATGAGTAAGAAATGCAAGGAGCGGATCAGCCTGGGCTTTCTCAATGCCTTTTTCCTGGCGCTGTGCTTTGCCACCCTGATCCCCATTCTCTATGCCCTCAGCGTGTCCTTCAGCGGACAGAACAGCCTCCTCAGCTCTGATTTTTCCTTTATTCCCAAGGATTTTACCCTGGAGAACTACAAACGGGTGATCTTCGGGGAGGATATTTTGCTGTGGTTCAAGAATACCGTCCTTCTGGCGGCGGTGACCGTCAGCCTGTCCCTGGCGGTGGCTGTGCCGGCGGCCTACTGCTTCTCCCGTCGCCGCTTCCGTGGGCGCAAGACCATTCTCCGCTGCCTGGTGCTGCTGAATTCCTTCCCGGCGCTGCTGTCCATGTTCGCCATCTACCGCATCCTGCGCCCCATGGGTCTGGTCAATACCAATGTGGGTCTGATCCTGGTCTATACGGGTACCATGGCGGTTTTCAGCCTCTGGAATACCAAGGGTTATTTCGACACCATTCCCATTGAGATCGAGGAGGCCGCACGGATGGACGGTGCCGGTGATTTGCAGGTGGTGCTGCGGATCGTCCTGCCTCTGGCCAAGCCCAGCATTATCACCACGGCCCTGCAGGTGCTGATCTATGTGTGGAACGAGTATATCTACGCCACCACCTTTATGACCGGCGAGGCCAAATACACCCTTGCCGCCGGTCTCAACGCCCTCCAGGCCACGGAGATGACCGGCTCCTGGCCGGTGTTTGCGGCGGCCTCCATTACGGTCTCCGTGCCGGTGCTGATCATTTTCTTCCTCTGCCAGAAGTATATGACTTCCGGCCTGACGGCGGGAGGTGTAAAGGGATGAAATTAGAGGCTGTATTTCACCGCCCCATGTCCGAGTACTGCCACGGCCTGGACGAGAAGCATATTGTCTACCGTCTGCGCAGCGCCCGTGACGATCTGCGGCAGGTCATCCTGGCTTACGGCGACACTGCCTGCCGCCAAACCCCCATTCTCTTTACCCCCGTTCCCATGGAGAAGATCGCCTCCGATCCGCTCTTTGACTACTGGCAGGCCGTTGTGGAGAGCCCCTATGAGCGTGTGTATTATTATTTTGAGCTTTTTGACGGGGAAAGCTCCATACTCTACTACGGCGATGTCTTCAGCCATCATCACGTGGACGACCGCTCCCAGTATTTCAAGCTGCCCTTCAACCATCGGGCGGATCTGGCCAAAGTGCCTGCCTGGGTGGAGGATGCGGTGGTCTATAACATTTTCCCCGACAGCTTCGCCACGGGAAAGGGCTATCTCTCCTGCCGGGCCACCCAACAGGACTACAGGGGGCAGAGCGTCCACGGCAAGCTGGGCGGCACCCTCCGTGGTGTCACGGAGAATGCAGACTATCTGCTGCATCTGGGCATCAACTGCGTCTACCTGAACCCCATCTTCGCCGCCGGGGAATATCACAAATACGACCTGCTGGATTACTACCATGTAGACCCCGTCTTCGGTGGGGACGAGGCATTCCGTGAGATGGTGCAGACCCTCCATGCAAAGGGCATTCGGGTCATCATCGACGGCGTTTTCAACCACTGCGGCTGGCACTTCTTCGCCTTTGAGGACGTGATCCGCAATCAGGAGAAGTCCAAATACTGCTCCTGGTTCTACCGCCTGAAATTCCCCGTACAGCGCCCCGAAACCCCGGAGATCTACCCCGACTATGCCTGCTTTGCCTACGAGCGGATGATGCCCAAGCTGGATACCGCCAATCGGGAGGTGCAGGACTATTTCTGTGAGGTGGGAGCCTACTGGGTACGGGAGTTTGACATTGACGGCTGGCGGCTGGATGTGGCCAGCGAGGTGGATGACGGCTTCTGGCGTGCCTTCCGCAAGGCGGTGAAGTCCGTGAAGCCGGAGGCGCTCCTGATCGGTGAGGTCTGGGAGACGGCACGGCACTGGCTGCAGGGGGATATGTTCGACTCGGCCATGAACTATGACCTCCGCAAGCATTGCGAGCTGTTTTTCGCCCGGGGCAGTATGGATGCCTTTGCATTTTCCGGACGGATCACGGACATGCTCCTGCGCTACAAGCTGCAGATCACCCCGGCGCAGCTGAATCTGCTGGACAGCCACGATGTCAGCCGTTTCCTCTCCCTCTGCGGCGGCGATCTGCAGAAATACAAATCGGCGGTGCTGTTCCAGCTCTGCTTCCCGGGAATGCCCACCATTTTCTACGGCGACGAGCAGGGAATCGAGGGCATCTTAGAGGAAGATTACCGCCGCCCCATGCCCTGGGAAGACGGCAATGGGGAGCTGTACCAATTCTTCCGCAGCGCCATCGCCCTGCGCAAGACGCTGCTACCCCTGAAAAGAGGCAATTTCCGCATCCTGAGCGCAGAGCCGGGTTCCCGATTCCTGGCCTTTGCCCGTGAATACCAAAATCAAAGGGTCACGGTATACTTTAACAACGACTTCACGTCCCATGAAATTCGGGAAACAGGCAGCTGCCTCCTCTCCCAGAATCTGAGGGGCAATGAATTAATCGGTGGGGGCTTTGCAATCTATTCCTCCTGCAAGCCCTGAATAATCCCATCCCCCGACCCCAAAAAGGTCGGGGGAACCTGTACCACCACGGCGGAAAGGCCAATTTGTATGAATGGAGAACGTAGGGGCGCACCCATGTGTGCGCCCTTGATGGCAGTACGGTTTACGGGCGCACACATGGGTGCGCCCCTACGACCTCTTATTCGCTAAATTTCCATTTACAGCCTTTTCCTATCTTTCATTAAGGCGTTTCCGTTGCAGCTTTTGTCACATTGTGCTATAATGAATTCAAAGGGGGGATTTTTGTGAAGATAACCATGAAGGAGGTCGCCAGGGCGGCGGGGGTCTCTCTTTCTACGGTGTCCAAGGTGGTCAATGGGCACTACAGCATCTCCGAGGAGACGGCGATCCATGTCCGAAAAATCATGGAGGAGCTGCACTATTACCCCAATGCCCGTGCCCAGAATTTTGCCACGGGAAAAACCCGGGATGTGATCCTTTTGGCAGGTATGGAGGCAAATACCGCCTTTCACAATCCCCATATGTTCGAAATCATCGCCGGTTTAGAGGAGGCGCTGCGGCGCAGGGGCTACCGTCTGGTGCTCCGTGGCACGGACTCCACCGAGGCCTGCGGCGTGGCGGAGGAGATCATCTCCCGTCAGAGCGCCGATGCGGTGGCGGTGCATGTGGGCATCATGTCCCATCCTCTTTCCGCTCTGTTGACCAAGACACAATTTCCCCATATCGTCCTGGGTATGCCCGATTTCAGCAGCCAGGTCTGCTGGATCGACAATAATAACACCTATTCCGGCACCATGGCGGCCTCCTTTCTCCTGTCCCGAGGCTACCAGCGCATTGCCTTTTTGGGCGGCCGCTCCTATGACCTGGGCTCTGCCCACCGCCTGGAGGGCATGAAACAGGGACTGAAAAACGGCGGCAGCCACCTGCCGGACCAGTACATCTGGCTGGGGGATTCCACCCGTGCCGACGGCTACCGCATGACCTGCAACCTCCTGGAGCAGCGTCCCCACCCCGATGCCATTGTCTGCGCCAATAACTATATCGCCCTGGGCTGCGTCGATGCCCTGAAGGACAGGGAAATTGACATTCCCGGGGAGATGGGTGTGCTGACCTTTGACGACTACCCCTTCTCCCAGATCATCGAGCCGCCCCTGACGGTGGTGGATATTCAGGTTCGCAGCCTGGGTGCGCAGGCGGCCAAGCATCTGCTGGATCTGATCCGCCACCCCAATATGCAGATCCAGACCTATGTGACTCCCTCCAATGTGATTGAGCGAGCGTCCACGCAGAATCTTCGGACAAAGTCCCAAAAGACCTAAAGATCTCACAAAGATCCCAACTTTCTCTTGCAAAAAGTGCCGTTCTATGCTATAATGAGCGCCACAATTACGGAGTAAGTGAGTATTTGCAATGGACTTTTTCAGCACCCCTCCGGGGGAGACCATCGTAACATTTTTGATATCCATGGTGCCGGTGATCGAGCTGCGTGGCGCCATTCCCTATGCCTATGCCAACGGCGTTGCGCCCTGGCTTGCTTTTGTGCTGTCTGTGGCGGGCAATATGGTTCCCGTGCCCTTTATCCTGCTCTTTATCCGCAAGATTTTTGCCTGGATGAAGAAGTATCCCCGTCTGGGTAAGATCGCCAATAAATTAGAGAACCGTGCAAAAAACAAGAGCAGCGGTGTGCAGAAGTCCGAGATCATCGGCCTGTGCATCCTGGTGGCCATCCCCCTGCCCGGTACCGGCGCCTGGACGGGCGCACTGGTTGCCGCCCTTATGGAGATGCGCCTGAAACGGGCGCTGCCCACCATCTTCCTGGGCGTGCTCATTGCCGGTATTGCCGTGACCTTGGTAGTCTCTCTGGGCATCGAGGCCCTGAGCTGGATGGCGGGATAGTCTGTCTTTTTGTCCTGCGGAGTCCTTCTCTCCGCAGGATTTTCATATCATAAGGAGGTAGATCCAATGAAACGACAGGATTATATCAGCTGGGACGAGTATTTTATGGGTGTTGCCCTCCTGGCGGCACGCCGCAGCAAGGACCCCAGCACCCAGGTGGGCGCCTGCATCGTCTCTCCGGAGAAGATCATCATCTCCACGGGCTACAACGGCCTGCCAAACGGCTGCAGCGATGACGAGTACCCCTGGGGCAGAGAAGGGGAGGAGACCAAGTACCCCTACGTTGTCCATGCGGAGCTCAATGCCATTTTGAATGCCGGCGGCCGAGTGCTGCGGGGCGCAAAGCTCTATGTGGCGCTGTTTCCCTGTAACGAGTGTGCCAAGGCCATTATCCAGAGCGGCATCAAGGAGGTCATCTACCTCTCGGATAAATATGCCGCCACCGACGTGGTCAAGGCCTCCAAGCGTATGCTGGATTCCGGCGGCGTAGCTTACCATCAGCTGAAGCCCAAACTCACCACCCTGACCCTGGACTATCAGGTAGAGGCATGAGCGTACAGTACCTGCCCGGCCCTCTGGGGCTTCTGCGCCTGAGTGCCCAAGAGGGGAAATTACGGGAAATCACCGTAGTGACAGAGCAGGGCCCGGAAAGTCCCGACGAGACCACCCGAAAAACCGCAGCCCAGCTGGAGGAATATTTCTCCGGAAAACGGAGAGAATTTACCGTAGAGCTTGCTCCGGTGGGAACGGCCTTTCAGCAGGCGGTCTGGACAGCGCTCCGACGTATTCCCTACGGCAAAGTCACCACCTACGGCGCTCTGGCAGCGGCTATAGGACGTCCGACAGCCTGCCGTGCCGTGGCCAATGCGGTGGGGAAGAACCCCGTTCTGATCCTCCTGCCCTGTCACCGTGTGGTGGCCTCGGGCGGCATCGGTGGTTTCACCGGCGGTCTGCATCTGAAACGCCGACTTTTGAGTGTAGAATCCATAGAAATTGCGGAAAAAACTCCATTTTCGGAAAAATTTCTCTTTACTTTTGGCTGACTTTGTGTTACCATAGTACGGCTGACGCCTGTCAGTAAAAGATCCGCATGCTCAGTTCTGGGATACCGCTGAAATTCAGCACTCCGCCATCCCCAACTTAGCTGTAGGACAATATTTTTGAAAGGTGGAAATAACCATGATCCTGAAGGAAAAGAAGCAAGCTATCATTGCCGAGCACGCTACCCATGAGGGCGATACCGGTTCTCCCGAAGTCCAGATCGCTATCCTGACTGCCCGTATCAACGAGCTGACCGAGCACCTGCGTGAGCACAAGCACGACAACCACTCCCGTCGTGGCCTGCTGATGATGGTCGGTAAGCGCCGCAGCCTGCTGGACTACCTGGCAAAGAAGGACATCAACCGCTATCGTGCGATCATCGCCAAGCTGGGCATCCGTAAGTAATTGTATTTTTATGGGCGGCCCATATGGGTCGCCCATCTTTTCCGTCAAGTCCGTTCACCCGTGGGAGAGCAGTTTAGCAGTTGAAAGCGTTCTTGTTCCCGTCCGTCCCGTAGGGCGTGACCACCGGGCACGCCGCCCCCTCTGTAGGGCGCGACGACCTCGGCGCACCGTCCTCCACCGTAGGGCGTGACCACCGGGCACGCCGTCTTTCCGTAGGGCGTGACCACCGAACACGCCGCCCGGAACGAGCACGGTTTCAAGTGCTAAACCTCCCACAAAATATAAAATTTTAATTGGAGGTTTCTTATGATCACCAGAAAGCAGTACCCCAACCATCATGTGTTCGAGACCGTCATCGGCGGCCGTCCCTTCACGGTTGAGACCGGTAAGGTCGCAGAGCTGGCCAATGCAGAGTGCATCTGCCGCTACGGCGATACCACCGTCCTGACCACTGTCACCTGTTCCCCCGACCCCAAGGCCGGCATCGACTACTTCCCCCTGACCATCGAGTTCGAGGAGAGAATGTACTCCGTAGGCCGCATCCCCGGCAGCTTCAATCGCCGTGAGGGCAAGCCCTCCGAGCGTGGCATCCTCAACAGCCGTATCATCGACCGCCCCATGCGCCCCCTCTTCGATGACGAGCTGAGAAACGACGTCGTCGTCACCTGCACCGTCCTTGCCAACGACTACGAGAACCCCGTAGAGATCGTCGCCTCCCTGGGCGCTTCCATCGCCATCGCCTCCTCCGACGTGCCCTGGAACGGCCCCGTTGCCACCACCAACGTCTGCCATCTGGACGGCGAGTATATCATCAACCCCTCCGCTGATCAGCGCAACGCCTGCGACTGCTTCGTCTGCATCGCCTCCACCTTTGAGAAGGTGGTCATGATCGAGACCGAGGCCAAGGAAGCTCCCGAAGCCGTTGTTCTGGAGTCCATCCGCATTGCCCACGAGACCAATATGGAAGTGGTCAAGTTCATCAATACCATCGTCGACACCATCGGCAAGCCCAAGTTCACCTTCCAGAAGGCCGCTGTCAACCATGACCTGCTGGATGACCTGATGGCTTACGGCCTGGGCCAGATCGAGTACGCTCTGGATACCGACGACAAGAACATCCGTGAAGAGCGCCTGACCGCTGCCCGCCGTGACTTCGCAGAGAAATTCAGCGAGAAGTACGAGGACTTCGACCTCCATATCGATGTCTGCCTGTACAAGATGCAGAAGAAGGTCGTCAAGAAGTGGCTCTTGGCCGGCAAGCGTGTGGACGGCCGTGGCATGGACGATATCCGTCCCCTGGATGCCGAAGTCGGCGTTCTGCCCAGAGTCCACGGCTCCGGTCTCTTCGCCAGAGGCCAGACCCAAGTTCTCTCCATCTGCACTCTGAATACCCTCTCCGCTGCCCAGAAGCTGGATACCATCTATCCCGAGGAGAGCAAGCGCTATATCCATCACTACAATTTCCCCTCCTTCTCCACCGGCGAAGCCCGTCCTGCCCGTTCCACCTCCCGTCGTGAGATCGGCCATGGCGCTCTGACTGAGAAGGCTCTGCTGCCTGTGATCCCCAGCGTTGAGGAGTTCCCCTACGCCATCCGCGTGGTTTCCGAAGTTCTTTCTTCCAACGGTTCCACCTCTCGGGGTTCCATCTGCGGTTCTACCCTGGCTCTGATGGATGCCGGTGTTCCCATTAAGCGCCCCGTTGCAGGTATTTC
>JAFUPG010000045.1 GCA_017481325.1 Oscillospiraceae bacterium | reverse complement strand
GGGCAAGGATGTCTACCAGTACACCATGGCCGTGTCTCCTCTGGACTGCATGGGCTGCGGCGTCTGCGTCGGCGTCTGCCCCACCAAGGCCATCACCATGGTTCCTCAGGAGAGCCAGGCTCCCCAGCAGGAAGTCTTCAACTACATGGTTTCCAAGGTCGCTCCCAAGCCCGAGGTCGAGGATCTGACTGTCAAGGGCAGCCAGTTCAAGAAGCCTCTGCTTGAGTTCTCCGGCTCCTGCGCAGGCTGCGCTGAGACCGCTTACGCCCGTCTGGTCACCCAGCTCTTTGGCGACCGTATGTATATCTCCAACGCTACCGGTTGCTCCTCCATCTGGGGCGGCCCCGGCGCTACTTCTCCCTACTGCACCAACGAGAAGGGTCAGGGTCCCGCATGGGCCAACTCTCTCTTCGAGGACAATGCTGAGCACGGCCTCGGCATGTACACCGCCCAGAAGGTCATCCGTGAGAGCCTGGCCGAGAAGGTCAAGTCCGTCATGGAGAACACCACCTGCGAGGAGCGCAAGGCTGCTTGCAAGAACTATCTGGACACCATGAACGACGGCGAGGCCAACAAGGCTGCTACCGCTGCTCTGATCGCCAATCTGGAAGCCAAGGTCTGCTGCGACGATGTCAAGGCTATCCTGGAGCAGAAGGAATACCTGTCCAAGAAGTCCGTATGGATCTTCGGCGGCGACGGCTGGGCATATGACATCGGCTTCGGCGGTGTTGACCACGTTCTGGCCTCCAACGAGGATGTCAACATCTTCGTCTTCGACACCGAGGTTTACTCCAACACCGGTGGTCAGGCCTCCAAGGCCTCCAATATCGGCCAGGTTGCCCAGTTCGCAGCTGCCGGTAAGGAAGTCAAGAAGAAGAGCCTGGCTGAGATCGCCATGTCCTATGGCTATGTCTACGTGGCTCAGGTCGCCATGGGCGCCAACCCCGCTCAGACCATCAAGGCCATTGCCGAGGCAGAAGCCTACAACGGTCCCTCTCTCATCATCGGCTACGCTCCCTGCGAAATGCACTCCATCAAGGGCGGCATGATGCACTGCCAGGACGAGATGAAGAAGGCTGTGGAATGCGGCTACTGGAATATGTTCCGCTTCGATCCCACCAAGGAGACCGGCAAGTTCACTCTGGACTCCAAGGCTCCCAAGGATGGCTATCAGGACTTCCTGAAGAATGAAGCCCGTTACAGCCGTCTGACCCGTGAGTTCCCCGAGCGTGCCGAAGAGCTCTTCGCACGCAACGAGGCCGCTGCCAAGGAGCGCTACGAGCACCTGTGCAAGCTGGTTGAGCTGTATAAGGATTAATTCCGTTTTCGCTGTGCCCCATGGAGCAATCCATGGGGCACATTTCCCAAAGGAGTTCCTATGATCGATATCATATTATATATTTTAGGTTTACTGAGCGGTCTGTTGGGTGCGCTGTGCTCCTATTGGTCGGTTTATGTGGTGATCGGCCTGTTCTCTACCCGCAAATTCCCAAAAGCCAAGCAGCAGCATAAAATCGCCATTGTTGTAGCCGCTCGGAATGAAGAGGCCGTTATCGGCAATCTCCTGGAGAGTATCCGCAGGCAGGACTACCCTGCCCATTTGCTCACTACCTTCGTGGTAGCGGATAACTGCACCGACCAAACCGCCCAAGTCGCCCAGAATCGCGGCGCAATCTGCTATGAGCGCAAGGATCCCGTTCATCGCACCAAGGGCTTTGCCCTGCAGTTCCTCTTTGAACAAATCAAAAATGACTACGGCATCGAATCCTACGATGCTTACATCCTCTTCGATGCGGATAATCTGCTGCGCTCCGATTTCGTCAGCCGCATGAATGAGGCCTTTGACGCAGGCGAAAAAATCGTCACCTCTTACCGCAACACCAAAAACTTCGATGACAACTGGATCTCCGCCTCCTACGGACTGCACTGGCTGCGCACCGTCCGTCTGGAGCACCGTGCACGTTCCATGTTCGGACTTGCTACCCGAATTCAGGGCACCGGCTTCCTGTTTGCCAACGAATTGGTAAGAGACGGTTGGAAATACACCTCCCTGACTGAGGACCGTGCCTTCTCCGCCGATGCGGTGGTGGCAGGCTACAGCATCTCCTATTGTAACGCCGCCGAATTCTACGATGAGCAGCCTACAGACCTGAAAATCGCCCTTCGCCAGCGCATCCGCTGGGCAAAAGGTCACCTTCAGGCCTTTGGCGAATCCGGTTGGATGCTTCTGAAACACGTGTTTACCTCTAAAAACGTCACCACCGCCTTTATGTCCTACGATATGTTCTGCATCGTGGCACCCCGTGCGGTTTATGGCATTTTCCTGAGCATTTTGAAGCTGCTGATCGCCATAGGCACCTCCCTGATCCTCTGGACTCCGCCGGATGTTCTGTCTTTGGTAAGCTATGTGGTGGCGATTTTGGGGCTGGGACGGTATTTTTCCAATTTCGCAGCCGCTGTGTACGTATTTATCTCCGAGCGAAAGCGGATCAAGCCCATGTCCTTTTGGAAAAAGCTCTGGTTCTGCATCACCTTCCCTCTCTTTGATATCATTGGCCGCCTTGCCAGCTTTATTGCCGTGTTTATCAAGGTAGAATGGAAGCCCATTCCCCACAATTCCGAGGTTACCATCTCTGATTTGCAAAAAGATAAGGAACCGGTTGGAAAATAATTGGAACATTTTGTCTCTCTTTACGTCTTATGGGTGTAAGCCATATTATTCAAGGAGGAGACAATTATGAAAAAGATTTTTGCCATTAGCCTTTCCCTGTTGTTGCTGCTTACCCTGTTTGCGGGCTGCGCCGCTTCCGGCAAGGCCGAAGCGGACAATTATGCCTACTACGAGGCGCCCAAGGATTTCGCCGAAGATGCCATGGCGGAGACCGTTATCGTCAATAACGGCAGCTTTACCGCCGACTCGTCCACCCAAGCGGTCAGCACCAACCGCAAGCTGATCCGCCGTGTGAGTCTGGAAGTGGAGACCGAAGCCTACGACGAGCTCTTTGCCAATGTACAACAGATGATCTCCCAATGCGGCGGCTATGTGGAATCCATGGATGCCAATACCCGTTACGGCTCTACCAGCCGACGTGCTACGCTGGTGATCCGTGTCCCTGCTGACCGGTTGGATCACTTTACCGCAGATGTTGCCGCTGCCTCCAATGTGGTCTACCGCAGCGAGTCCACCAATGACGTAACGCTCAACTACGTGGATCTGGAGAGCCGCAAGGCTGCACTGCAGGTAGAACAGGAGCGCCTGATGGCATTGCTGGAGCAATCCGGCAGCCTGACCGAAATTCTGGAGATCGAAACTCGACTGACTGAGGTTCGCTATGAGCTGGAAAGCATCGGCTCTCAGCTGCGCACCTATGACAATCTGGTGGACTATGCCACCGTCACCCTGAATATCAGCGAGGTCAAGGTTCTCACCGATGTGGAGGAAGAGGAAAAGGGCTTCTGGGAGACCATCGGTGACGGCTTCCTGGACAGTGTCTCCGGCCTTTGGAACGGCGTGAAGAAGATTTTCTCCTTCCTGCTGATCGCCTCTCCCTATCTGCTGATCTTCGTCATTACGCCTCTGGTTCTGGTCTTCTTCCTGATCCGCCGCAAGCGCAAGAATCCCTGAGGATGCAAAAAATTAACAATTATTCCGCATAATTTCAGTTTACACCGGGGGAAAGTTGTGGTATGATGTACCCTGTAATTCCGGCGAAAGGAGGACTTTCCCATCAAAGCTCATGATCGCTCCCGAGAGAATTCGGAAGCACCCAAAAAGAAGAAAAAAAACCGTGGCCTGAAGATATTGGCGATTTTGCTTTGCATCGTTCTGTTCTTCGAGCTGCTGTACTGCTTCCTTGTTTTTACAGAGATCCCCGCCATTAAAAATCTGCGTATGAACTTCATTGCCACCGCACTGAAGACCATGTCTCACCGCTGGCTCGCTGAGTATTTCTTCCCGGAATATATGGTGAATGAAGTTCAGACCGGTCTAAATATGATGGATCTATACTCTGACGGTGTAAACAGTCAGCGGCCTGCAGTTACCAACCCGTCAGAATCCACAGATTCCGCAGATTCTCCCACAGACCCTACCGAGTCCACCAAACCCCTGACGCCGGATGAGCAGGAAGAAGCTTTCTATGAGCTCTTCTGGGAGCTGAACCGAAGCTCTTTTGAGGCTTATTTGGACAAGCATCCTGAGACCTTATCCAACGGATGGGACAATATTTACATCAACGAGGCCGGCATTAACGACGATGGCACGGAAATCTATACCTCTATGGGAGAGCAGGTTCTGGCCATCGATGCCGCCAACGAAATTATCCTGATCCGTGTAAGTGGCTCCGGTTATCAAGGTGTTCTTGCCGTAGGAAAGGATCCCTCTCAGCTACGGTGCGAAGTCTCAAAGGGCATCGGTTCTTACGGACAGCCCCTGGAAGATCTCGTAGAGGATAACGGCGGTGTCCTCGGCATGACCGGTAATGGCTTCTACGATCCTGAGGGTGCAGGAACCGGCGGCATCATTTCCGGCTACTCCATGTGCAAAGGAGAGGGCTACGGAAGCCACTTTACTCTGGGCGGATATAAGCGAATCGAGTTAACACAGGACAACAAAATGTATATCATCGACTCTGACGCAGATGTTGCCAGCGATGTTACGGATGCTGTGGAATTCTCCCCTGCCCTGATCATTGACGGTCAGCTTATGGTGGGAGGCTTCTACGAGTGGAGCGGTATCAATCCCAGAGCCTGTATCGGCCAGTCCGAACGGGACGAGATCTTGATGCTGGTCATTGAAGGTCGTATGCCCGGCCGTTCTATTGGCACCGACGTACAGACCTGCGCCGAGATCCTGATTCGCCACGATGCCTACAATGCCCTCAACCTCGACGGAGGCACCAGCGCCGTTATGTGGTACGACGGTGAGTACGTGACCAAGTGCTCCAACGCCAATATCGAAAGCCGTTGGCTTCCCAATGCCTGGGTTTACGGCAATTACGAAGAATAAGTACGCATCGGGCTGCCTCTGCTTAACGCAGGTGCAGCCCGATTTCCGTTCCGACATCTTGCAATTTACAGCCGTCTATGCTATACTAAAGTCAAAGGAGGTTGATTTACATGTATTTTTGTGTCTATTGCGGTAAATCCTTTGAAGGCAACATGAAGTTCTGCCCTTACTGCGGCAAGCCCCAGCCCAACCTGCAAGAGTCCGAGCCGGCTGCTACCGTGCCCCAGCCTCCGGTTTATGAGGCCCCGGCGCAGCCCCCTCACTATGGTGAGCCTGTCGTTGTCTATGCACCGCCGGCCGAGCCCCATACCGCTTACTCCGATCCCCCCCAGCAGCCCATGAACAATTCCGCCAAGACCTTCGGCAATCTGTCCTTCTTCATGGGTCTTGCCGGACTCTGCGCCGGCGTCTTGACGATCCTATTGTTCCTGCTCTATTTTGCTATCGATTTTGACATGACCTTCAGCCTCGAAATGGTTTCTCTGCCCCTGGGTGTTGCAGCCATTGTCTTTAGCGTCATTGCCCGTAAGAAGGGCAATATGCTCTCCAGACCCAAGCTGGGGCGTATTTTCGGCATCATCGCTCTGGTTCTTACGGTGGTCAGTATTATTCTGCTCTCCCTCTACACCCGTGAGGTGGTCAGCGAATTTTTCGAAGATATGCCTGACTTTTCTCTGTAAGCGAATTGTCCCGCAAAAGGATTTACCTTTTGCGGGACAATTATTTATCCGGAATTTCTTAACCATCAAATAGAATTCTATGATTTTCCTCGGTTTCTGCGTTGACAATCCGACAGGATTTCTGTATAATGAATTTGTAATCCGTGAAAAGCGGCTATTACCGATTTTGCGAAAAATGTTATTATTTTGCGCTGTCAAAAGCGCAACGGAAAGGATTTTTGCAATGATTTACACAACAGAAGTTCAGCATATGTGTCCGGTTGCAAAGGGCGCATATCACGGCCCCGCTCCCATTCCCGAAGAGGGCAAGTGGGTTCAGGCAAAGCAGATCAGCGACATCTCCGGCTTTACCCACGGTGTTGGCTGGTGCGCTCCC
>JAFUPG010000044.1 GCA_017481325.1 Oscillospiraceae bacterium | reverse complement strand
TCGAACCGTCGACCTCCAGCGTGACAGGCTGGCGTGCTAACCGACTGCACCACCGGGCCAAATATGGTGGGAACAACAGGGCTCGAACCTGTGACCCCATGCTTGTAAGGCATGTGCTCTCCCAGCTGAGCTATGCTCCCGAATGCGCTTGCCAGCGACGGTTGTTATTATACACACAACCCCCTATTTTGTCAAGCACTTTTTTAAAAATTTTTGAGATTTTTTTATTCTTTTTTCGAGGGGCCTGCAAAGCCTTATTTATCAAGGCTTTGCAGCAATTCACTCACCTGCTCGGGGGAAAATTCATAGGTGGTATCGCAGAACTGACACTCGATGGTGATGGGTTTTCCCTCGTCGATGATCTCCTGCAGATCCTTCCTGCCCACGGTGATCAGGGTACGGCTGACACGGTCACGGCTGCAGTAGCAGCGGTAGGCCACCTCGGTGGTCTCGAAGAAATCCAGATCGAAGTCATCCATCACCCGTTCCAGGATCTCACGGGGGGTCAAGCCCTCAGAGAGCATGGGGGTCACGGCACCGGCCTTTTGAATTCCCGCCTCCAGACGGTCGATAATATCGTCAGGAGCGCCGGGCAGCAGCTGGATCAAATAACCACCGGCGACTTTGACGCTCTGATCCACGTCCACCAGTACCCCCAGGGCGCAGGCGGTGGGTGTCTGCTCGCTCTGGGCGAAGTAGGCGGTAATGTCATCGGCAATTTCACCGGAGACCAGCTGCACAGAGCCGATATAGGGCTCCTTCATCTGTAAGTCACGGATCACCGTCAGCATACCGTCGGTACCCACGGCTGCGCCTACGTCCAGCTTGCCTGCGTATTTTTCCAGCAGAGTGATGCCCGGGTTATGGACATAGCCACGGACATTGCCCACAGAGTCAGAAGTAGCCAGGATGGTGCCCAGAGGGCCGCCGCCCTTGAACTGCAGGGTCAGAGCGCCGTTTTCCACCTTCTGGAGGTTGCCCATCATGGAGCAGACCGTCAGCACTCTGCCCAGGGCAGCGGTGGCGGTGGGGGTGGTTTTATGGATATTTCTGGCTCGCTCCACCATCTGGGTGGAGGAGATGGCCATAGCCTTGACAAAGCCGTCACGGCTGATGGCACGGATAATATGGTCTTGCATGGTTCTTACTCCTTAAAGGCAGCGAAATAGATCCGCCGCTCGGTGTCGACAGGTGCTTCCAGGCGGCAGTCTCCATAAAGGCGGATCTCCTTGAAACCGGCCTCATAAAGCCACTGGGTCAGAACTTCGGGCGCATAGGCATACTCGCTGTGCTGCTCGAAGCTGCGCTCCCAAAGCTTGCCCTTTTTGCGGAAGAGATCAATGCCATAGTAGCAGATATTCTCCTCCCGGTCAAAGTCTGCCCGCCAGACGCAATAGCTTTCGTCATTTTCGTCCAGAAAGACCTGGCCGTCCAGAGAGCGCAGCTTATAGGGTGTGTTGATATCGAAGAGAAAAACGCCTCCCGGAGCCAGCGCTTTATAGACACTGACAAAGGTCTTGCGGCATTTCTCCGGCTCCGTGAGGTAGTTGAGGCTGTCCAGCAGGCAGAAAACCGCATCCGCCGCCACGGGAAGCCGCAGCTTATCCATGCTCTGGCGGATAAACCAGGGCATATTCTCCGTCAGCTCCCCCGCCTTGCAGGCGGCCTGGGTCAGCATTTCCTCGGAAATATCCACACCGATGACCTGATAGCCCTTCTTCGCCAGCAGCAAAGACATGGAGCCGGTACCGCAGGCCAGATCCACCACAGACTGTGGCTTTCGATTCGCCTGAGCCAGTATCGCCTCCAGGAAGGACAAGGTCTTGCCGTAATCGATATCTGACGTCAGCCCATCATAGGCTGACGCCAGCGTTTCATATGCACTCATTGCTGCTCCTTGATGCGCTCAAAGACCATCTCGTAAGCCCCCTCGCCGTTCATCAGGCTTCGGTTGACACGGCTGATGGTAGCGGAGCTGGCGCTGGTCTTTGCCAGGATCTCGTTGTAAATCATGTCAGCGTGGAGCATCTTTGCTACTTCGTAGCGCTGCTCAATGGCATTCAGCTCCGACAGCGTGCACAGATCCAGAAAGAATTTATGGAATTCTTCCGGAGTTTTCAGCAAGGTCAACGCACGGTACAGCTCACAATTGGGGTCAGAACGCTTATTGCGATTGTTCATTTCAGATCCTCCGTTTATGTTGTGCCTTCATTATAGCACTTTCATTCAGGAAAGTAAAGCACAATTTCACTCTTTAGTGAGAAAAAACTTCGGTTCTTTTTCCCCTGAGAGAAAATCCTCCCTTAGAGGCTGCCGCCTCTAAGGGAGGGAGTCCCTTACATATAGAAGAGGAAGGTGATGATCTGACCACGGGTACAGATCTGATCCGGGGCGAATTTGCCATTGCCAACGCCATTGGTAATACCATGATCCACCGCCCAGAGCACGGCTTCGTAGTAATAAGCCTCTGCCGGAACATCGGTGAAATAGCCGGGGGAGGCCGTGTATTCCGGCATTTCGCAGTAGCGCCAGAGCAGGGTCATGGCCTGTCCACGGGTACACAGCGCCTCGGGGCAGAATTCCGTCTCCGTCATGCCCTTGACGATCCCATTGTAAACCGCCCAACGCACGGCATTGTAGTAATAGGCATCGGGGCTCACATCGGTAAAGGGATTTTTCCAGTAGCTTTGAGGTTCGGGGCTTCTTGCCAGGCGATAGAGGAAGGTGACGATCTGCGCACGTGTGCAGACCTGTTCGGGGCCATAGCTGGTCTCTGTTACACCGGTGGTGATATTTTTATTTTTTGCCCAATGCACCGGTGCCCAGTAATATGCATCCTCGGGCACGTCGGCAAAATCCACTGTAAGGTAGCTGCCGCACTGGGCGCAGTACAGCTTTTTCTCGCCGTTTTGCTCTCTGCGGTACACCTTGCTGCCGGGGGTGTTATAGTGCACTGGAGAGCGCTGCAGGATCTCCATGCCGCCATTTCCCTCAATGGCCACCTGCGCCAGCTGATCCTTCGTGCCGGAGTAAGTAATATGCACTGTATGCTCGGTATCATAGGAATAAATACTGGGGAAGGCAGACATGCCGATGAAAGCAAGGCTCTTGGGAAGGGAGATGCTTACCAGACTCTCCGTGCCGGAAAAGGCAGACTGCCCGATGTACTCAAAACCCTCCGGCAAATTGATCTCTATGAGGCTGGAGCAGCCATTGAAAGCTCCAAAATCGATCTTCTTGAGGTCAGAGGGGAAAGACACCCATTTCAGGCGGGGACAATTCCAAAAGGTCATCTCCTCCACAATCATCATTCCATCGGGAATGGTGACGGAAGTGAGATTGCAGCAATTACGGAAGGCTTCGGCAGCGATCCGTTTGACACCGTTGGGGATCACATAGCTGCCGGAAAAACGGGGCGGACAGAGATAGAGGATCTCCATATTCTTGCTGTAAAGCACGCCTTTGGAATCACTGCAAAGGTAGGGATTCTCCGCAGCAACGTGGATCATGGCCAGGGAGTCGCACTCGAAGAAAGCGTACTGTCCCACCGTGGAGACATTCCGGGGCAGGGTGATCTCCTCCAGCATGACACAACGTCGAAAGGCAGCATAATCCAAACTGGTCAGGCTATCCGGCAGATGCACATCACGAACGAACTTAAAATTCGCAAAAGCGTAGTGGGCAACCGAGGTGATCCCCTCTTCGATGTGCAAATGCTCCACTTCAGACCACAGTTCTGTCCAGGGATAGGCATGAGGGTCGTGGAGCGGCATAGGGCCGGTACCGCTCAGCGTCAGAGTCGCTGTGACGGGATCGAAGTTCCAGCTGAAATTCTCTCCCACGCTGCCGCCGGGGTTGGCATCCTCCGTTGCCATGGCGAAGGGTGTCTGCAATAGCAAAAGCACCGTTGCCAGGAGCAAGCTTAGCAGTTTCTTTTTCATAAGGTATTCTCCTTTCGGGATTCTGCAGTTATTCCGCTGTAAGATGAAATAAGGAATAATGATATTTTATACTTGTAGAATCATTTTGTCAAGAGAAAATAAGGACTTATGATCGGCAATGCACCAAACGAAGAGCGAAAGCCCAAAAACAAAAGTGTGCCTCCGGCACGGAATTGGAATAAATATGCCGTCAAACAGAAATTTGTCGAACAGTTTACCGCAGCCAAAGCCTTCCTTATTAGAAAGGATTTCAGGCTATGAGTAAGGCTTCAAATCACGCAATGTCATTGCGAGGCCACTTGTGGCCGTGGCAATCTGTATTCTTAAAATCTCCGTTTTGCACCAAATTCCCATATATTCGAAACATTTATAGAGGGGATTGCCACGTCGGCATAAATGCCTCCTCGCAATGACAGGGCATTTCGGCAGCCTCTGCCTCTATTGGCAATGAGGTTTTGGGCGGAAGCAAACAGTTCGAGAAACAGAAATTTGTAGAACTGTTTAATGCAGCCAAAGGCTCCCGTATTAGGAGGATTTTCAGGCCATGAATCAGGTATCAAATGCGCAATGTCATTGCGAGGCCACTTGTGGCCGTGGCAATCCGCATCCTAAAAACTTTCGTTTTATGCTAAATTCCATATATTCGAAACATTTAGAGAGCGGATTGCCACGTCGGGCTTAGCCCTCCTCGCAATGACATGACTTTTCGGTAGCCTGTCCCTCTAATGAAAAGGTGGATTTGGGCAAAAGCATACCGTTCGATAAACATCTATTTGACTCAATTTCAAATCCATCGGCAGAGCCGATACCTCAGTTATTAGCTATTAGCCATTAGCCTAATTTATCAACATCTATTTTTTGCTGTGGCAAGCGTAAAAAAGAAAGCTGCCTCGATTTGAGGCAGCTTCCTGTTGATTTCATTACTTGTTGAAGATCTTGAAGATGTCTTCGAAGTCGTCCATGCCGCTGGAGACGGGCTGTTTGGCTGCGGGAGCCTCGGGAGCCTTCTCGCTACGGGCGGCGGAGTAAACGCCTCTGGTCTCGGTCTTCTTCTTTTCGTCGAAGCCGGTGGCGATGACGGTGACACGCATCTCATCCTCGAATTCCTCGCTCATGGTGGCACCGAAGATGATGTTGGCCTCAGAGTTGGCAGCTTCCATAACGATGTTGGCAGCGGTCTCCACGTCGTCCAGGCCCAGGTCGGCAGAGCCGGTAACATTGATCAGAACGCCGGTAGCGCCATTGATAGAGGTCTCCAGCAGGGGGCTGGCAACGGCGGCCATAGCAGCCTGCTCGGCCTTCTCACGACCGGAAGCGGTGCCGACACCCATGTGGGCACGGCCTGCATTCTTCATAACAGCGGAGACGTCAGCGAAGTCCAGGTTGATGATAACCTTGTCGGAGTAACCAACCAGCTCGGAGATGGAGGAAACAGCCTGCTTCAGAACGTCGTCAGCAATGCTGAAAGCGTTGGCGAAGGTGATCTTCTGATCAGTGACGTACTTCAGACGGTCATTGGGGATGATGATCAGGGAGTCCACCTTGGAGCTCAGGTTGGCAATGCCTTCCTCGGCCTGCTTCATACGGTTGGCGCCTTCGAACTTGAAGGGCTTAGTCACAACGCCGACGGTGAGGATACCGGCCTCGTGAGCCAGATCAGCGATGATGGGAGCAGCGCCGGTGCCGGTGCCGCCGCCCATACCGGCGGTAATAAAGACCATGTCGGTGCCTTCCAGGATCTTGGAGATGGCTGCACGGCTCTCCTCAGCGGACTTCTTGCCGATGTCGGGCTTGGAGCCTGCACCCATGCCGCCGGTGAGCTTCTCACCGATCTGCAGCTTGTTCTCGCACTTGGACTTGTTCAGATCCTGACGGTCGGTATTGATGACCACGAAATCCACACCGCCGATGCGGCTGGAGATCATGCGGTTAACAACGTTATTGCCGGCGCCGCCGACACCGATCACCTTAATATTAACTACCTTATCTGCGTAAACTTCGGACATTATTCTCTCCTCCTATGTATAACTGAGTAACTACAGAATATAGTATGCGTTTTTATCCTGTACTATTTTACCTTGAAAATTGCTTTAGGTCAATAGAATTTCTCATTTTTAGCAAAATTATTTACATTTTTTCTAAAAAATTAATCGTCCAGGCTGACAATTGCCTTTTTCCCGCTGTTGTAGGTCAGGTCAATGTGGCCTGTGTCGTACTCTTTTTGCTCCGAAATGACGATTTTCAGATGCTCCAGCTTGTAGGCAAGGTTGGTGGCGGTTCCCAGGCTGACCTCGAAACGATCCTCGTAGCGCAGGCTCAGCTGATTGGTGGCGGACACCGTGACGGCACGCACCTGCCGTGTCAGCTCGGCTGCCTCCAGTTCCTGCAGGAAGGTGAGCAGCGTGCTGAATTGGCTCTGGGTATCGGTTCCCTCTTCGCCCTCAACAGGCACGGCAGCCTCACCGGGGATGGGGATCTTGATCTGTACAGCCTGAATTTGGATGTAAGAGGCGGCATTTTTGCTCTCGATGGCCTTGAGCACCGTGCCGTCGGAGGCCATGAGATAGTAATCTCCCAGGGTGTCGGTAATGGCAAAGCCCGTGGGGTACTCCGTCAGTTCGATGACGATCCGGTTGGGCAGCACACGCTTCACCTGCACCGTATCCACAAATTCGCAGTTGGCCATGATTCTTCCGGCCACAGCCCCTCGGGACAGAGTTAAGAGGTTATCGCCCTCGTTGACGCCGCAGACCGCTATGATGTCCTCCGGGCTGTAGTAGCGGTTGCCCGTGATATCCACGTGCTTGACCCGGAAGAACAGAGTCAGTGTCAGAATCACCGCCGCCGCTACGGCGATGATGATCAGCAGCCGCCGCCAGAACACCGGGCCTAAGCGGCGATGGGTGCGCTGCTTTGCCTCCTTGGTCTGCTTTTGCCGCAGACCCTCCAGGCGACTGTCCTCCTTGCGTTCCTTGCGCTGACGTTCCGCCGTGTGGGCGGCACGGGAATCCCGCTCCCGGCGTGGGGTTTTGGCACGGGGCTCCGGACGTGAGACCTGCTCCTGTACCGCTTCCACAGGCCCCGAAGGACGGGGCTTGGGGCGCTGTTTTCTCTCTGTTTTTTGCTCTTTTTCCCTGGCGAGACGCTCCTTGCGGCGGCGCTCCGCCTCTAAGGCTGCCGGGGAATTACGCTTTTTTCCTTTGTTGTCCATAAGCATGACTGCCCTTCTGTATACTGGATCTGCGCACCGCAGGCACGCAGTACAACTTCAAAATTCTCATAGCCACGGCGGATATGGCCGCTGTCCCACAAAATGCTTCTCCCCTGCGCCGCCAGCATGGCAATGGCGATGGCGGCGCCTCCTCGCAAATCGGTAGCCTCCGCCGCTGTCCCATGGAGGGTTTTCACGCCCTGTACTACGGCGCAGCGCTTTGCAGCGCTGATCCTCGCCCCCATAGAATTCAGGGCAGGCACATGGCGCAGCCGGTCGGAGAAAACCGTCTCTTCAAAAACCGTTGTCCCCACGGCCGTGGCCATAGCGGCCATCACGGGAGCCTGGGCATCAGTGGGAAAGCCGTCGTAGGGCGCTGTGCGGATCACACCGGCCCCTCTTAATTCTTGACATTTCAAATAAATATGCGATTTTCCCCCGCCGATCTCACAGCCCGCCCTTTTCAAGACCTCCGTTACGGCGGTGAGATGTTGGGGGCATGCGCCTCGGAGCAGTACTTCGCCCCGGGTTGCCGCTATGGCGGCCAGATAGGTCGCCGCCTCCATACGATCGGGCATCAGGCGGTAATGGCAGCCGTGGAGCGCTTTGCCTCCGCAAATCCGCAGCACAGAGCTGTCTGCACCGTAGATCTCCGCACCGCAGGCGCTGAGAAAACCGATCAGATCACCGATCTCCGGCTCTTTGGCGGCATTGCAGATCACCACCTCCCCGGGACATGAGAGGGCAGCCAGGATCAGATTTTCCGTCGCTCCCACACTGGGAAAGGGCAAAGCGATGGTGCAGGCTGCAAAGCGTTCTTTTTTGCAGCACAGAGCGCCATCAAGTACTTTACAGCTTGCGCCCAGATGACGCAGACCCATCAGATGCAGATCAATGGGGCGCTCGCCCAGAGGGCAGCCGCCGGGATGAGACAGCTCTGCCTCAGAAAAGCGACTCAGCAGCGCACCCAGAAACAGAATGGCGCCACGCATTTTCCCCATAAGCCGGGGCGGAATGTGGCTGCGGCAGGCGCTGCTGCTGTCTACCAGCAGTTCCCTGCCTCGGCGGCAGACCCTGCAGCCCAGATGGTGCAGGATCTCCGTTGCCACGGATACATCTTCTATGTAAGGACATTCCTCGATCACGCAAGTACCCTTGCACAGCAAGGTAGCGGCCAGAATGGGCAGAACGCTGTTTTTCGCCCCGTGGATGGGGATCTCCCCTCTCAGGGGTCTTCCTCCGATGATCTCATACTGTCCCATAGGCAAACCTCCCTTGAGAGAATTTGCCTCATCTTATGCAAATTTCAGTTTTTCCGTGCCAAGTCCAGAATGATGCCGCAGATGCGCTCGGCAGAGTCGATGACGGCTACCTTCCGCAGTGCCTCACGCATGACACGGCATTTTTCCTTGTCCTCCGCCAGAGCTTTGGCGGCCTCGTAGAGACTCTTGCCGTCGCAATCGCTCTCACGGATCACCACGGCAGCGCCCCGTTTTTCCAGAATCCGTGCGTTTTTCTCCTGATGGTTGTTGGTCACATTGGGAGAGGGCACGATGATGCAGGGTGTGCCTGCGGCGGCGATCTCATTGAGGGTGGAGGAGCCGGCTCGGCTGATGAACACATCCGCTGCCGCCATCAGGGTAGGCATATTGTAGATATACTCCTGCATGACCACCTTGCTCTGGCTTGCCAGATCCACGCCCTTTTCCTTCATGAGATCGGGCATCCAGCGCCAGCCGAAGGAGCCGGTGGCGTGGACGTGGTGGTAGCGCCCCTCTTGGCACTCCAGTTTCATGAAGTCGGCCATTTTCTTGTTCATCTCTCTTGCACCCAGGCTGCCCCAGGCAGAGACGATAAAGAGAGCATTTTCTTCCAGCTTCAGTTCTTTTCGGGCATCGGCACGCTTGGTGAAGACAAATTCCTCCCGAACAGGCATACCCACGGGAATCACCCGGTCGGCATTTTTGTACTCGCTGCGGCTCTCCTCGAAGCTGACAAGAATTTTATCCACCTTGTCGCAAACCATTTTGGTAGCCAAACCGGGGACGGCATTGGCCTCGTGGAGGGCGGTGGGGATGCCCAGCTTTGCACCCCGAGCCAGCATAGGATAGCTGGCATAGCCGCCGGTGCCCAGGATCACATCAGGCTTGAACTCCCGAATGATCTGATCGGCACGGCGCAGCGCCTTGCGGATGGTG
This sequence comes from Oscillospiraceae bacterium, assembly GCA_017481325.1. The sequence goes on along the minus strand of JAFUPG010000044.1, from coordinate 10,015 downwards.
ATGACAGCCTTGATATTATGCCAGATGGCAGAGGGCTTCAGGCTGCGCAAATAGTTGGAAATCGTCACCGTTTCAATGGCAAAGCCCTCTCTGGGAACGAGATTTGTTTCCATTCCGTCATCCGCACCTACAAAGAGGATCTCAGCGTCGGGACGTTTTTCTTTTAAGACCTTGGCCACAGCGATGGCGGGATTGATATGGCCGCCGGTGCCGCCGCAGGTGAAAATGACTCTCATGGACAAAGCTCCTTTAATTTCGACTTTGGATGCTTCTGGAGATGTTCAGCACAATGCCGCACTCTGCCAATTGCATAATCAGCGCCGTGCCTCCCGAAGAAAAGAAGGGCAGCGAGATCCCCGTGGAGGGGAGCAGATTGGTGACCACCGCCACATTGATGATCACCTGCAGGGCAAGCAGGCAGGTCAGACCAGCGCCCAGAAGCATGGAGAAGCGATCCCGTGCGTGGATGGCGATCCAGAAACCACGAAGGATCAGCAGAGCGAAGAGCAGCAAAATGGCCATAGCGCCAATAAAGCCCAGCTCCTCGCAGGCAATGGCAAAAATATAATCGTTATGCTCCTCCGGCAGGTACAGGTATTTCTGCCTGCTTTTGCCGAAGCCCAGCCCCAGAAGACCGCCGGAGCCGATGGCATATTCCGACTGCAGGATCTGCAACCCCTTATCCAGAGGGTCTGCCTCGGGGTCCAGCCAGGCGGTGATGCGGTCGGAGGTGTAGCCCCCGGCCAGAAGCATGGTCAGCAGCCCCACACTGCCCAGAGCCACCACGATACCCAGATATTTCCGGTTGATGCCCCCGATAAGCATCATGCAAAAGCAGAGGGCGGCGATGATAATGGTGGCAGAAAAATGGGGCTCTAAGATCAGCAGCGCAGCCATCAGAAGCAGCGCTCCTGCGCAGAGGAAAAAGGTTTTGGGAGACTTAATATCCTCCCGGTATCGGGTCATCAGGGAGGCCATGGCCAAAATCAGGGCGAATTTGGCGATCTCCGAGGGCTGGAACTGGGTGAAGCCCAGGTTGATCCAGCGGGTAGCTCCGTTGACATTGGTGCCGAAGAGCAGCACCGCCCCCAAAAGGGCAAGGGTGAGCAGATAGATCCACAGGCTGTACTTCCGGTACCAGGCGTAGGGTACACGGCTCACCAGGAGCATGACCAGCACACCTGCCACCGCAAAGATCAGCTGGGAGATAAAGTAGCCTGCAGGATTTCCCGTCAGGTAATAGGCACGGGCATAGCTGGCGGAATAGAGCACCAGCAGCCCCACTGCTGTCAAAAGTAGGGTCAAAAGCAGATAAGGCAGGTCCATGATGCCGAGATCGCTTTCTCTAACTCGGGTCGGTTTCTCCTTGGAAAGCTTTCTCACCCCATGCACATGGGACACTGTCTTACCTCCTAATATTTCAGAATCAGAACCAGATGCGCACGCCGAAGAAGGCGATGACGCACATGGCAACGGTGGTCAGAACAAAGACGAACCAGATCTTGATCTCCGACCAGCCGCACATTTCGAAGTGGTGGTGGATGGGTGCCATTTTAAAGATGCGCTTGCCGTGGGTCAGCTTGAAGTAGCCCACCTGGAGAATGTCGGACATGGTCTCGATGATGTAAATAAGACCCACGAAGAGCAGCACCAGAGGCATATTCAGGGCAAAGGCCAGACCGACCACAGCGCCGCCCAGGAACAGAGAGCCGGTGTCGCCCATAAAGGTCTTGGCAGGATAGAAATTATAGAACAGGAAGCCTGCCAGCGCACCGGTCAGGGTGGCGGGGAAGGTGGACAGGCCTGCCTTATTTGCCAGCATGGAGACCAGGGTGAAGAAGAGCATGACGGGGGTGGTGACACCGGAGGCAAGGCCGTCGATGCCGTCAGTGATGTTCACCGCATTGACGCAGCCCACGATAATAAACACCGCCACAGCCAGATACACCGGCACAGGCACGGTGCAGAGAGCTTCCTTCACAAAGGGGAACTTCAGCTCATAGCTGAGGTTGCCGCTAAAGTGCATGGCAACGAGGAAAACAGCGGCAGCAGCGATCTGCAGCAGCAGCTTCTGGATGCCGGTGAGACCCAGATTTCTCTTTTTCTTGACCTTGATGAAGTCATCGTAGAAGCCGATGAGGCCGAACATGATGGCAAGGCCCAGCACCAGCAGGTGGGAGTAATCCCCGGTCTTCAGCAGAGCGGGCAGGCCGGTCAGAGCGCAGAGCAGGCTGGCGCAGATAAAGACGATGCCGCCCATGGTGGGAGTACCGCTCTTGCTGTTGTGCCACTTGGGGCCCTCCTCACGGATGGACTGGCCGGCCTTCAGGGCCCGGAGCATGGGCACAAAAATCTTGCCCAAAATCAGTGCCGCCAAGAAACCTGCCACCACCGAAACAATGACCATCAGTGCATTTGAATTAAACATATTGTTTTCCTCCGTTTTCCGTATCTGTAGAGAGAAGCGCCAGAACCGTCTCCATCTTCATGCCACGGCTGCCCTTGCAAAGAAGGGTGTCTCCGGGTCGCAGGAATTCCCTCAGCTCCTGCGCCAGAGCGGCATGGGTTTCGTAGGTTTTGGCAAAGGCGAGTCCGCCGTCCGTGGCGCCACGGACATATTCCTCGCTGCAAGCGCCGTAGGCAAAGAGGGCGTTTGCCTTTTTGGCCGCCAGCTGACCGACCTTGTAATGCGCCTGCGGCGCATGGTCGCCCAATTCCAGCATGCCGCCCAGAACGGCGATCTTTCGACCGGGGTTGCCCTCCAGCACCGCAAAGGCGGCCTCCATGGACTCGGGGCCTGCGTTATAGCAGTCGGCAATAATGCGAATGCCGTCCTGCTCATAGACCTTCTGGCGAAGGCCGGTGTTTTCAAAGTTTTTCAGACCGGCGGCGATCTCCTCCGGCAGCATGCCGCAGAGCAAGCCCACTGTCAAAGCTGCCAGAGCGTTTAAGACATTGTGCCGCCCCAGCGTGGGGATCTCCAGGGTCACAGGCTGACCGAATGCCTCCGCCTCAATGACGGTGGAGAAGCCCTCCTCCCGGGTTTCCAGGGCTCGGACAGGGTTATGCTCCATAAAGCCGTAGGTAATGGCACGGTGCTTTTGGGCAGCGCCGTAGAGCAGTTCCTCGTCGCCGCAGAACACGGCGCAGCCGTGGTCGCTGAGTCCCTCTAAAATCTCCAGCTTGGCCTGCAAAATGCCCTCACGGGAGCCTAAATTCTCGATGTGCATGGTGCCGATATTGGTAATGACCGCAATATCCGGCAGAGCGATGGAAGTGAGCAGAGAGATCTCACCGAAGTGGTTCATGCCCATCTCCAGCACCGCCGCCTGGGTGCTGCTGTCCATGGACAGCACCGTCACAGGCAGGCCGATGTTGTTATTGAAATTGCCCTCGGTTTTGTGAGTCAAAAAGCGCTGCTGCAGCACCGTGGCGATCATTTCCTTAGTGGTGGTCTTGCCTACGGAGCCGGTGACACCCACGCAGCGCAGCGGCAACAGCTTGCGGTACTCCCGTGCCAGATCCTGCAGCGCCTTGGCCGTATCCTCCACATAAATGGCGGGGATACTCGCATCCAGGGGCTTGGAGGCCAGCACCGCCACGGCGCCCTTTTCCAAAGCCTGGGGGACAAAATCATGGCCGTCCCGGGCCCCTGCCATGGCCACAAAAAGCTGACCTTCCTGCAGCCGACGGGTGTCAAAATTCACGCCGTGAAAGGCGATCTGTGCATGGTTCGGGTCAATTTTTCCGCCGATGAGGGCGGCTGCCTGCCCCAAGGTCATTGTTTCTCTTCCCATAAGGCCGCTGCCACCTCCTCCCGTTCGTCCAGATGGAATTTTTCCTTGCCGATGATCTGATAGTCCTCATGTCCCTTGCCGGCCAGAACGATGATGTCGTCCTTCCGCCCCAGCGACAGGGCAAGGCGGATGGCCTTGCGGCGGTCAGGCTCTACCACGTAGGGGGTTTGGGTCTGCTGCATACCCTCCAAAATGTCTGCAATAATGGCATTGGGCTCCTCCGTACGGGGGTTATCGGAGGTGACGATGACCAAATCGGCACAGGCTGCGGCAATTTCGCCCATCATGGGTCGCTTGGTACGGTCACGGTCGCCGCCGCAGCCAAAGAGGGCGATGACTCTGCCCTTGGCAAAGTCCCGGACGGAGCGAAGCACATTCTCCAGGCCGTCAGGAGTGTGGGCGTAGTCGATAAGGACGGTATAATCCTTCCCGGGGGTGGGAACCACCTCGATGCGCCCCTTGACGCCCTTGGCGCAGGACAGGGCGGACACCGCCTGCTGCAAATCAATGCCCAGCTGACGGGCAATGCCCAGAGTCAAAAGGGCGTTGCTGACGGTAAAACGGCCGGGGATGCCTAAAGTCAGGTGGGCGCTCTCCCCTTCCTGACGGACGTCCATCTCAATGCGGTCGGACTCCAGCAGGATATTCTCTGCCCGAAGATCGGCAGCTTCTCTGGTACTGACGGTGAAAATGCCGCAGTGGGCATCGGCAATCATCTGCTCAGCGGTGGGATCATCCAGGTTGAATACGCCACGGTCGCAGGCACTGAAAAGCCTTGCCTTGGCACGGCGGTATTCCTCCATGGTCTTGTGGAAGTCCAGATGATCCTCCGTGAGATTGCTGAAAGCGCCTACGCTGAAGCGGATCCCTGCCACACGGTGCAGCGCCAGAGCATGGGAGGAGACCTCCATAACCACGTGGGTACAGCCTGCTTCTGCCATTTTGGCCAGCAGCGCCTGCAGCTCGAAGCTCTCGGGGGTGGTGCGCTCCGTGGGGATCACTTCGTCCCCGATCATATTGCAGATGGTGCCGATGAGGCCAACCTTTGCCCCGAGAGCACGCTGCAACAGCTCTTTCAAAAGATAAGTGACAGAGGTCTTGCCGTTGGTGCCGGTGACACCGATCATCTGCAGCTTTTTCGCAGGATGGTCGTAGAAGTTCTCACCCAGGGTCGCCAGGGCAAGACGGGCATCCTTGACCTGCACCCAGGGGGCGTTTCCCGGCATCTGCCGCTCGCAGATCACCGCCGCAGCCCCTCTTGCCACCGCATCGGGGATGTATTTATGTCCGTCGGTGGCAAAGCCGGGGATGGCCACAAACAGATCCCCGGGCTGAACCTCACGGGAGCTGTAGCGCACCGAGCAAATCTCTGTATTCTTCTCTGCGCCCCATTGCAGAACCTCTACGCCTGCAAGCAGCTTTTGTAATTCCATAATTCTCTCCTAATCCATTGCCGTAGTATCGGCAAATGTGACGGTGACCGTAGTCCCCCGTTCCACCTCTGTGCCCGGTGGCAGATCCTGGCTGATGGCGGTCACTCGCCACTGCGTGGGGTCAGCGCCCTTGGGCTGTAGGTATAAGCCCAGATCCGACAGTTTCCGTGTGGCCTCCTCCAGGGTCATACCCAGAAGGGAGGGCACCACAGGCCGATCGGTGGGCATTGAATTGTCTGTGTAAAGTAACACCGTAGCGCCCCCGGGCAGCCGGTTTCCCGCCTTGGGGATCTGGCCGAGCACCTTGCTGCCGGAGCCGATGATGCGGTAACTCAGGCCGTTTTCCTGCAGCTTTGCCGCCGCCTGAGCCTCTGTCAACCCCTGAAGGTCAGGCATCAGCGCCGTAGTGGCCGCCTCACCCTCGGGCGAAACGCCCAGATAAGGCAGAATATCCTCCAGCACCGCTCCCACCGTGGGCGCAGCCATGACACCGCCGGAAATATACAGCCCCGTGGCTGGATTGGGGGTGTCCAAAGCGATGAGGACGATGTATTGGGGATCGTCCATGGGGGCGATGCCCACAAAGGAGACGATCTTATCCTTGGTCTGTGCGCCGGAGGCATCGGTCTGGTCGGTTTTCTCCGCCGTTCCGGTCTTGCCGCCGATGCGATAGCCTGCCACCTGGGCATTCTTCGCCGTGCCCTCGCTGACCACGGACTCAATGAGGCCGCACATGATCTCCGAGGTCTCCTCCGAAATCACCTGCCGCAGCACGGTGGGCTTATGTTCCTCTACTATATTACCACAATTGTCAAGAATGTGGGATACCACATAGGGCTCCATCAAATAGCCCCCGTTGACCACCGCCGCAATGGCTCGCACCAGCTGAATGGCGGTGGGCTTGACGGTCTGGCCGAAGGAGGTGGCGATGAGGTAGCTTGTGCCGTTTTGCTCCGTATCCGCCAGCCGTTCCCGGGTGTGGAAAATGCCACGAGCCTCTCCGGGCAGGTCGATGCCCGTGGTCTCCATGAGGCCGAAGGCGCTGAAATACTCATACAGGGTCTCGCCGCCGGTGCGCAGGCCAATGTGCGAAAAGGCCAGATTGCAGGAATTCTGCAAGGCCTGGGCGGTGGTCTGGCCACCGTGTCCCTGGCTTTTCCAGCAGTTTACCGGCTGGGAGCGGCCTTCAAACAGCTCTCTGCCGCCGCAGGAAAAATGGTCATTCAATGTCACAGCGCCGCTGTCCAAGGCCGCCGCCAGGGTCAGCACCTTAAAGGTAGAACCCGGCTCATAGCCGTCGGATACGCAGCGGTTGCGCCACTGCTTCAGCCTTGCGGCGGCAACCCCCTCGTTATAGAGGCGAAAGGCCTGGCTCCGCTCCTCACTGCCCTCGGGCAGGCTCTCTGCCTGGGCATAAAGCAGCTCCAGCGCTGCGGCCGTATCCTCATCGTAGATCTCCAGATAGCTGTTGGGGTCGTAGCCCCCCAGGGTGGCCATGGCCAGGATCTCCCCGGTGTTCACGTCCATCACCATGCCGAAGGCGCCGTTTTCCACATCATAGCGGTCAATGGCATCCTTCATCTGCTTTTCCAGCGCCCGCTGGACGGTGAGGTCGATGGTCAGCACCAGACTGTTTCCGTCGGTGGCCTCGTAGTATTTTTCGTAGGAATAGAGCATCTCTGTCTCGTGGTTACCCTTGGCGGTAATGATCGCCCCGGGTGTCCCCTCCAGAATGCCGTTGTAATAGGCCTCCAAGCCTTCGGCGCCGGTGTTTTCGCCGTTGGTAAAGCCCAAAAGCTGGCAGGCAGCGCTCTCATTGGGGTACAGCCGCAAAGTATCCGGCTCCAAATGCACCCCCACAATGTCATACTCCTGTACAAAGGCGATCACCGCATCGCAGACTGCCTGATCCTGGCGGCGCTTTAAGACCTTGTAACGCATGGAAGTGTCCTTGGCATCCCGAAGGATTTTCTCCCGATCCAGATCCATTATTTCTGACAGACGGTCTGCCAGCAGTTCCGGATTCACGCCGTTCTGTTTCAATTCCAAAGGATCCAGGAAAATCGTATGAACCCCTACAGAAGTGGCCAAAAGGTCCATATTTCGGTCGTAAATATTGCCTCGGTCGGCGCTGACGGAAATGCTGCGTGTTTGATTGCCAATGGCCTTTTGCTCGTAGTATTCATGGTCGATCAGCATCATTTGGATCAATCTGCCTGCCAACACGCAAAAGGCAAGCACACCCAGTGCGCCCATCAGCGCAAGGATTCCCTTTCGGATGTCTGTATCTGTAAAGCCCTGCTTTCTTCGGGGCGGACGTGGGATTCTCCTCCGAACGTCCTTTCGCTTCACACAAACCTCCTGTGTTGCTTTCCACCAATATGCTTGAAACATGGGCGGCAATTTCGGTTACCGCCCATGCTTTTTCCTGTAATCTATATGCCGTGATTCAGGGCAAGTATGTCCCCAATTCCCCGAGAAATTCCTCGTAGAAACGCTCAAAAGAGTGCAGCTGCTCCGTCCGGCCGGAATTCACATAGACGATCTGACCCGCCTCAGGCAAATGCATGCCCAGGGCAGCTGCTCGTTCTGCCACCTCGTCCAGGTCTACGGAGCGCTCATAGCGCCAACGCTGATCCTCCTGCAGCGCCAAAAGGGCAGCATTCTCCTGCTGCAGCTCCGCCGCACGGCTCTCGGCCTCGTAGAGGGAGGCATAGCTGTGGATCAACACGAAGCACAGCACCACCACGGCCACCACACCCAGAACAGTCAAAGGTGCAACAGAGAGCTTGGCCTTGGTCTTTTTCTCAGGGGGAAAGCGTACCGGAGCATCCGGCAGTCGCTTGGGCTGCAGCAGTGGCCGTGCAGCCGTATCCTGATAGATATCATAGGCCGCAGAGCCGTTGGCACGGTAGTTCTTTGCCATATTCCGATACGCTCCTTTCTCTTACAATTTTTCCGCAATGCGGAGCTTTGCGCTCCGGGCACGGGGGTTTTCCTCCAGCTCTTTTTTGCCGGAGACAATGGGCTTACGGCTGATCAGCTTCACCAGCGGCTTCTTACCGCAGACGCATACCGGAAATTCCGGCGGACAGGTGCAGCCTTTGGAGGCCTGCTGCATCTCACTTTTGACAATGCGATCCTCCAGAGAATGGAAGGTGATCACCGCCAGACGGCCGCCCTTGTTCAATCGGCCGAAGGCGCAGCGCATGAGCTTGCTCACAGAGCCCAGCTCGTCGTTGACGGCGATGCGGATGGCCTGAAAGCTGCGCTTGGCAGGATGCTGCTTCTCACGCAGTGCTTGGGCAGGCATGGCGCTGCGGATCACATCCACCAGCTCCAATGTTGTCTCAATGGGCGAAGCCTCTCGCCTGCGGCAGATGCTTGATGCGATCTGGGGCGCATAGCGCTCTTCGCCGTATTCGTATAAAATGCGGCGAAGCTCCTCATAGTCCCAGGTGTTCACCACATCGTAGGCCGTCAGGCTGTCCTCCTTGTTCATGCGCATATCCAGCGGCGCATCGGCCATATAGGAGAAGCCACGCTCTGCCTCGTCCAATTGGGGGGAGGACACGCCCAGGTCAAAGAGCATGCCGTCAATTTTCTCAATGCCCAGATCGTCCAGGATCTTGTCCAGCTCGCAGAAATTGGAGTGGACGGTGGTGACCCGATCCAGATAGGGCGACAGGCGCTCCCTTGCGGCGGCCAGGGCGATCTGATCCCGATCCACGCCGATTAGGCGGCCGGTGGTCAGCCGTGCGGCGATCTCAAAGGAGTGTCCCGCACCGCCCAGGGTGCCATCCAGGTAAATTCCGTCGGGCTTGATGTTCAGCCCCTCAATACACTCGTCCAGCAGGACGGATTTATGCGAAAATGCCATCAGACTCCCAGCTCCTCCATGACAGCGGCCAGATTCTCGGGATTGAGATACTTGGCCTCCTCAGCCTCATAGCGCTCAGCCGCCCAGATCTCCGCCACACCGGCCTGCCCCAGGAAAATGACCTCCTGGTCAACCCCCGCATACTGGCGGAAGGACTCCGGCAGCAGGAAACGGAACTGCTTGTCCGGCTCGCACTTGATCACGTTGGCGAAAAAGACTCTCAGGGCACGGAGCTTGGAAGAGGGCATCTCGTTGCAGCGATCCAGCAGCTTCTGCCACTGCGCCTCGGGGTAGAGCTTCAGGCAGGCATCGGGCGCTTTGGCAATATAGAAAGTATCGCCCAATTCCTCACGGAGCTTCGAGGGAACGACCAGTCTTCCCTTTGGGTCTAAACCGTGCTTATATTGTCCAAACATTCCCTCACCTCGTTCCATTTTCTTCATTTTTGTTCCATTTTACTCCACTACAAATCCATTGTACTATCAAATAAAGAAAAATGCAATCATTTTTTCACGACGGAAGCGACTTTTTTTCAATATTTCAGGACAAATCCCGGAGAAACCCGCATATTTCAAACATTTGTTTTAATAACTCCGGCCATGCCGCCGTCAGAAGCCGCAGGGGCGGTTATCCATCGCCCGTGGCACTACCAAGCCGGTGAATGGTGAAGGTATCAGCTCCAACCATGGGATTTGAAAATGAGTCAAATAGATGTTTATCGAACTGTTTGCTTTCGCCCAAAACCTCATTGCCAATAGAGGTACAGGCTACCGAAAAGCCATGTCATTGCGAGGAGGCATTTATGCCGACGTGGCAATCCGTACCAAAATGTTTCGAATATATGGGAATTTGGTGCAAAACGGAGGCTTTATGAATACAGATTGCCACGTCGCTACGCTCCTCGC
>JAFUPG010000043.1 GCA_017481325.1 Oscillospiraceae bacterium | reverse complement strand
TAATTGAAACATTTAGAAAACAGATTGCCACGTCGGCAAAAATGCCTCCTCGCAATGACATGGCTTTTCGGCAGCCTGTACCTCTATCGACAACGAGGCTTTGGACGGAAAGAAAACAGTTCGATAAACATCTATTTGACTCTATTTCAAATCCTGTCGGCGGAGCCGATACCTCCATCATTCACCATTCACCGGCTCGGCAGTGCTCCCCTGCAAGTAACCGTTCGATAAACGTCTGTATTTTGCGCTCCTTTCATCCTCTGCTTCCCTCTATTAGTAGCTTGGCCAGCTGATCGGCAAAAAATTCTGCGGAGAGCAGTGCCTCAGAAAGGGTATTTCCAGCCGTTCCCACTTCCAGCAGAACCGAATAGGGCGTCAAATGCTGATTGTAACGTTGCCGACGCAGAGACATCTCCCGAAACAATCCCGGCGCCTCTTTTTCGCACAGCGCCTGCAGCTTCAGAGCCATGGAGAGATTGCGCTGCCAGCCCGGGTGCTCCTGACCGGCGGCATTGGTTCCCATGACAAAAAGCAGCTGCGCCGCCTTCTGCCCTTCCACCTGCGAGCAGAAAGCCAGCTGCGCCCCCGAGGCATCGGCCACCGCATCCCGGTGGACATCAATGACCATCCGCAGGCTGGGATACTGCGCCAGATAAGCGGCAACGGTCTGCGCAGAGCGCTCATAGGCATCATCATAGCCATAGGTATCATGAAGAGTTGTGTCGTGTAGAGTGACGATTCCTGCGGAATTGAGCCGATCCGCAATGGCCTGTCCCACCCGTAGTATATTATATTGTGCATCCGTGCTGTGATAGCTCCCGGCGGCGGCATAGTAGCTGCCCTCTGTGGGAGTGTAGGCTTCCGTAGCGTGGGTGTGGACGATTAGCACCAGAGGCTCGTCCCCCACCGTCAATTCCAGCGGCTGCAGCAGCAGCGCCTCCTTATCAAAGGTCAGGCCGCTGCCGTCCTTGATCTTCACCAGCGCTTCGTCCTCCGCCGAAAACTGCAGGCTGGGAATCTCCGGCAGCACATAATAAAAGCTGGGATAGACCCGTTCCTCCCCGGGGCTTTCCGCCGCCTCTGCCCGTGTAAGAAGCTGCCCCTCCTCCAAAAGCCGGAACACCGCCCCCACCAGCAGCACAGCAAAGCACATCCAGCGAAATGAGATCTGCAGTTTTGATTTCACAAAATCACCCCCTTTTATATATATGCAGCGGCAAATGCTTCCAGAACAGAAAGCGTTTCCCACTTTTCAACAAAAAAAGCCCCAAAAAAACTCTGTAATTTGTTGCCTTTCTTATGGAAAATCGGTGGACGAAATCAAAATAATCTGCTATAATAGCATTAGTACAACTATGCCCTTCGAACACTTCGAGGAAAGGATGTCAAAATCATGCTGAAAGGTCTGTCTGCCATCGTATTTATCCCCGATGATAGTGCCAAGACGGGCTTTTCTCGTCCTTTGATGCTCAGCAAGGTGCTGGGTGCTCCTCTGCTCGCCTGGCTGTCGGATGCTATGTACGACAGCGGTGTCGGGCGCTTCTTTTTGGTCTGCCACGAGCGTTTTGTGGCAGAGGCCTGTGCCTGCCTGCCCAAGGAGGCAGAGGTCATGACCACCGCCGATGCTAATGCGGCAGATCTGCTCCATGTGTTCCTGTCAACAGCGGACGAAAGCGAGGAGACGGTGACCATTCTGGCAGGTCCTACGGTGTTCTGCCCTCTGCTGGCCAACCGCAGCGGAAGCCCCAAAGCCGCTGCTGCCTACCGTGCCGACCGGGAGCAGCTCATGACCGCTCTGGACGAAGATTTTTACTTTCCCCAGTTTTTGAGAGAAAATTGCTCTGTTTTGAGCGATTTTGATGGATATTTCATCGTAGACAGCCCCGCCGCCGCTCTGACGCTGGCAGACCGCCTCCGCCGGGATCGGATGCTGCGCCTCATGAAGCAAGGCGTGGAGATCTACGATGCAGACAACTGCTATATTGAGCCCACAGTGCGCATTGAGACCGGCGCCAAGCTGCTGCCCGGCACCATGCTGAAGGGTAACAGCATCATCCGCTCCGGCAGTGTCATCGGCCCTTGGTCCGTGGTGGAGAATTCCGAGATCGGTGAGCGCAGTGTCATCAATGCCTCCCAGGTCTACAACTCCAAAGTGGCCGCCGATGTTCAGGTCGGCCCCTATGCCCATCTCCGGGAGGGCGCACAGCTGGGCCGTGGCGTGAAAATCGGCAATTTTGTCGAGGTCAAGAACAGCGTCCTGGGTGAAAACACCTGGGCCAGCCACCTGTCCTACCTGGGCGATGCCGAGATCGGCGAGCGCTGCAACTTCGGCTGTGGCACGGTGACGGTGAACTATGACCGGGTGCAAAAGCACAAGACCACCGTGGAGGACGACTCCTTCATCGGCTGCAACAGCTCTCTGATCGCCCCCCTGCACATCGGCAAGGGCAGCTACATCGCCGCAGGCACCACGGTCACCGAGGATGTCCCCGACCACGCCCTGGCCATTGCCCGTATCCGCCAATCCCACAAAAAAGAATGGTCCCTGCGCCATAAGCGCCACAAAGAATAAGTAAGCATAAGCCTTCGGGCTTCAGAAATACAGAGCAACACGCTCGGAATCAAGAGAGGTAACTCACATGATCGCTCACGGAAAAGAAATCAAAGTCTTTACCGCCAACGCCAACATCCCCCTGGCCAAAGGCATCTGCGCCGAGTTGGGAATCGACCTGGGTAACAGCACCATCACCACCTTTGCCGACGGTGAAATTTCCGTAAACATCAACGAGACGGTTCGTGGCTGCGACGTTTTCGTCATCCAGCCCACCTGCAAGCCTGTCAACAACCACCTGATGGAACTGCTCATTATGATCGATGCCTTCCGCCGTGCCTCCGCAGGCCGTATCACCGCTGTGATCCCCTACTTCGGCTACGCACGTCAGGACCGCAAGGTCAAGGGCCGTGACCCCATCTCCGCCAAGCTGGTAGCTGACCTTATCGCCGCAGCCGGCGCTGACCGGGTGCTGACCATGGATCTCCATGCCGCTCAGATCCAGGGCTTCTTCAACATCCCCGTGGATAACATGCTGGGCAACCCCCTCTTTACCCGTTACTATATGTCCAAGTTCGACGAGACCGTCTATAACCACGACGAGTTCTGCGTGGTCTCCCCCGACGTTGGCTCCGTTGCCCGTAGCCGTGCCTTCGCTGAGAAGATGCATATGGGTCTGGCCATCGTGGATAAGCGCCGCCAGAGAGCCAATATGTGCGAAGTCATGAACATCATCGGCGATGTCAGAGACAAGACCTGCATCCTCTATGATGATATCGTTGACACCGCCGGCAGCCTGTGCAACGCTGCCGAGGCCATTGTTTCCATCGGCGGTGCCAAGGCTGTCTATGCCTGTGCCAGCCATGGCGTGCTCTCCGGTGAGGCCGTCAACCGCATTGAAAACAGCTGCATCAACGAGCTCATGCTCCTGAACACCATCCCGCTGCCCGCCGGCTACACCGGCACCAAGATCCGCCAGCTGGATGCCGCTCCCGTTTTCGCCAAGGCCATCTCCCGCATCTACACGGAGACCTCCATCTCCAGCCTGTTCTGATGCTGTTTCGTAAGCCTTCCTGCGACTGGCTTCTGGTGGGGCTGGGCAATCCCGACCCCATCTACGCCAAAAACCGCCATAATGTGGGCTTTCGTGCCATCGATGTTCTGGCAGAGAAGCTGGGCATCAAGGTAGACCGCTCCAAATTCCGGGGTCTCTACGGTCAGGGCAGCTACAAGGGGCAGAAAATCGTCCTGCTGAAGCCGATGACCTTTATGAATAACTCCGGCCTCAGCGTTATGGATGCGGCTCACTTTTACAAGCTGCCGCCGGAGCGGATCATCGTCCTTTTTGACGATATCTCTCTGGATGTGGGCCGTCTGCGTATCCGTGCCGACGGCTCTGCAGGAGGCCATAACGGCATGAAATCCATCATCGGCGGGATTAACAGCCAGTCCTTCCCCCGGGTGAAGATCGGTGTGGGTGCCAAGCCCCACCCGGACTATGACCTGGCCTCCTGGGTGCTGTCCAACTTCAGCCCCGAGGAGGAGAAGCTGTTGATGCCTGCGGTCAAGGATGCCGCCGAGGCAGCGCTGCTGCTCTTAGAGCAAGGCGTGCAGGCCGCTGCCGGAAAATTCAACGGCAGAAAGCCCGGATAATTTGTCATATATTGTTGCATAATCACGGAAAATGGGGCAAGACCCCATTTTCCGCATTTCTGCATGTTTTGAAGTTTCGCTAATAACTGGTAACTAATAGTGAATAACTGAGGTATCGGCAGCGCAGCTGTCAGCGACGAAGGAGCGCTACAGATGGGTTGTACCCCTTGCGGGTGCTCCAACCATGGGATTTGAAATAGAGTCAAATAGATGTTTATCGGCGAGGCTAAGGACTAATAACTAAGAACTAATAACTGAGGTATCGGCTCCGCCGATGAGTATTCAAATTAATGCTTATCGAACTGTATGCTTCCGCCCAAAACCTCATTGCCAATAGAGGCAGAGGCTGCCGAAATGCCCTGTCATTGCGAGGAGGGCGTAAGCCCGACGTGGCAATCTGTTCTCTAAATGTTTCGAATATATGGGAATTTGGTGCAAAACGGAGGCTTT
>JAFUPG010000042.1 GCA_017481325.1 Oscillospiraceae bacterium | reverse complement strand
TCTTTACACGGAGATAGACAATGACACCACGGTAGGAGTCATACTGACTGTCGAAGATCAGGGCCTGCAGGGGGGCGGAGCTGTCACCCTCGGGAGCGGGGACACCGGCCACCACGGCCTCCAAAACGGCGTGGATATTGATGCCGTTCTTGGCAGAGATCTCCGGGGCATCCATGGCGGGGATGCCGATGACATCCTCGATCTCCTGCTTGACCTCCTGGGGACGGGCGGCAGGCAGGTCGATCTTATTGACCACAGGGACAACCTCAAGACCGGCATCCACGGCCAGATAGGTGTTGGCCAGAGTCTGAGCCTCGATGCCCTGAGAGGCATCCACCACCAGCACAGCGCCCTCACAGGCGGCCAGGGAACGGGAGACCTCGTAGTTAAAGTCCACGTGACCCGGGGTGTCGATGAGGTTCAGGACATAGTCCTCACCGTTGTCCGCACGGTAGTTGAGCTTGACGGCACGGGCCTTGATGGTAATGCCACGCTCCCGCTCTAAGTCCATGGAGTCCAGGATCTGGGCAGACATCTCCCGCTTGTCAATGGTGTTGCACTCCTCCAAAAGGCGGTCTGCCAGGGTGGACTTGCCGTGGTCAATATGGGCAACGATGGAAAAATTACGGATATGGCTTAATTCAGTCATATGTTTCTACCTACTTCATGAATTTGTCGATGGCATCGCAGAGATCCAAAATGGCGTTTTCGTCGCCCTCCTCCACCGCCTCTATGATGCAGTGGCTGAGATGCTCCTTGAGGATCTCCTTGCCTGCGTTATCCAGAGCGGAGCGAACCGCTGCCAGCTGGATCAGCACCTCGGAGCAGTCCTCGTCATTTTCCACCATGCGCTTGACCTTCTCCAGATGGCCGATGGCACGGGCAAGGCGGTTGGCAACGGCCTTTTTATTGGCGTGGACATGGGGATGGCTGTGGCCGTGGACAGTGAGGAAACCCTCCTTTTCCTGATGCATAACATACGCTCCTTCGATTTAATCAATATATTATAACATAAAAACAGGCGCTTGAAAAGTACAAGATAGAAAATTTATATCGTTCAAACTTATTCCTAAGAGTTTTAAAAGGAGCAGGATTCACACTTGAGTCTTACTCCTTTTTCTTTATGATTATTGGTCGATTTGGTAGTGCTATAAGTTATGCACTATATTTATTTTGGCTTAAGGATTGCCAAAGACAATCAAGAAATGACAAAAACTCTTGTCTTTGTCATTTCTTAGCTTGACCTTTTTCTTTTCGTATTTTATAGTATGGGATAGGGGCGACTCTGCTCTCCCCTGTTTTCCAAACTTCGAGCATATCACTAAAGGAAGGTTTTTTATGGATTCCATACTTGCGTTCTGGCAACAGATGACGGCGAATCCGCTGCTGTTCATTGCTGTTGTTCTCACCCTGGGCGTGATCCTGGTCAACGGCTGGACAGATGCCCCCAACGCCATCGCCACCTGCGTGGTCACCAGATGCATGTCCCCCAGAGCGGCCATTCTGATGGCAGCGCTGTTTAATTTCCTGGGTGTCTTCGTCATGACCCTGATCAACGCCACCGTGGCAGAGACCATTACCAAAATGGTGGACTTCGGCGCAGACCCCGATAAGGCCATTATCGCCCTCAGCGCCGCTCTCTTTGCCATCGTCCTCTGGGCCACCATCGCCTGGATCTTCGGCATTCCCACCAGCGAGAGCCACGCTCTCATCGCCGGCCTCACCGGCAGCGCCATCGCCCTCCACGGCAGCTTCTCCGGTGTCAACGGCGACGAGTGGATCAAGGTCATCTACGGCATCGGCATCTCTGTGGTGCTGGGCTTCGGCCTGGGCTGGATCGTGTGCAAGCTGGTCACCATGATCTTCTATCACGCCAACCGTCCGAAAACAGAGCCCTTCTTCCGGGGGGCGCAGATCGCCGGCGCTGCCTCCATGGCCTTTATGCACGGCGCCCAGGACGGCCAGAAGTTTATGGGTGTCATTCTCCTCTGCGTTTATATGTCCAAGGGGCAGTCTCTGCCCTCGGATATCAGCATCCCCATCTGGCTGATGATCGTCTGCTCCGTGGTCATGGCTGCAGGCACCGCCATGGGCGGCAAGAAGATCATCAAGTCCGTGGGTATGGACATGGTCAAGCTGGAAAAATATCAGGGCTTCTCCGCTGACATTGCGGCAGCGTTGTCCCTGCTGATCTGCTCCGTGTTCAGCCTCCCCGTCTCCACAACCCACGCCAAGACCACCTCTATCATGGGCGTGGGCGCTGTAAAGCGTGTGAGCGCCATTAACTTCGGCGTGGTCAAGGAGATGGTACTGACCTGGGTGCTCACCTTCCCCGGCTGCGGCCTGGTGGGCTTCCTGATGACAAAGCTCTTCCTCCAAATCTTTACTTAAGGGAAAGGATATTACAATCATGGCTAAAGGTGATAAGTTTTATTTTGAAAATTTCGCAAGCAGCACCGCTCTTGCAATGGATGCAGCAACCTATCTGGTAGAGTGTCTGGAAAATTATGACCCCGACAAGATCGAGTCCATGCTGAAGAAAATGCACACCATTGAGCACAGCGCCGACATGAAGAAGCACGAGATGACCGAGGCTCTGATCAAGGCCTTCGTCACCCCCGTGGATCGGGAAGATCTGGATATGCTGAGCCAGAAGCTGGACGATGTGGTGGATCTCATTGAGGAGATCCTGCAGAAGTTCTATATCTACGACATCCGCACCATCGAGCCTGCCGCCATTGACTTTGCCAAGAGCATCGTCAAGTCCTGCAAGCTGCTCAATGACGTGATGAATGAGTTTGAGAATTTCAAGAAGTCCAAGAAGATCCGCAGTCTGATCATCGAGCTCAACGATGTGGAAGAGGAGTGCGACAAGATTTACCTCGCCTCCATGCGTGCCCTGACGAAAAAGTCCGCCGACGTGCTGGAGATCGTCAACTGGCGCAAGATCTATGAGAGCCTGGAGGCCTGCGCCGATGCCTGCGAGCACGTCAGCGAATGCATCGGCTCCGTAATTATGAAGAATACCTGATTCAGAAGGGCTCCCCGAAAATCCGGGGAGCCTTTTTTTGCGGAGACAAAGGCCAATTCATCGCAGCTCCTGAATGCTGTGGACGAATAGCTAATGACTAATGGCTAAGAACTAAAAACTGAGGTGTGCCTGCGGCACGGATTTTGAATATTTAGCCCGTCAAACAGATATTTGTCGAACTGTTTGCTACAGCCGAAGTCTCCCGCATTAGGAGGATTTTTAGGCTATGAGTAAGGCTTCAAATCACGCAATGTCATTGCGAGGAGCGTAGCGACGTGGCTGCGCAGCTGTCAGCGACGAAGGAGCGCTACAGATGGGTTGTACCCCTTGCGGGTGCAATCTGTATTCTTAAAACCTCCGTTTTGCACCAAATTCCCATATATTCGGAACATTTAGAGAGCGGATTGCCACGTCGGCATAAATGCCTCCTCGCAATGACATGGCTTTTCGGTAGCCTGTACCTCTATTGGCAATGAGGTTTTGGGCGGAAGCAAACAGTTCGATAAACATCAATTTGACTCTAATTCAAATCCATCGGCGAAGCCGATACCTCAGTTATTCACTTTTCGTTATTCCTCATTAGTTACTAAAACTAATCTCCGCCTATTGTCACCCCCTTGCCCTCTTTGGCCTGTCTTTTTTCTTTTGCGAAGCACTTTTGCCTTGACTTTACTTCACGGTTAATTTATAGTAAAATACAGGGTAGGTTCTCAACCTGCTCCCCCTGACAAAAAGATAGAAACGGAGCTATACATATGCAAGTGCTGATCAGCATTCTGAAGCTTGTGGGTGGCCTTGCTTTCTTCCTCTACGGCATGGACGTTATGTCCGGCGGTCTGAGTAAGGTAGCAGGCGGCTCCCTGGAACGTTCCCTGAAAAAAATGACCTCCAACCGGTTCAAGGGCATGATCGTGGGCGGCGTGATCACCATCGCCATCCAGTCCTCCTCTGCCATGACGGTTATGCTGGTAGGTCTGGTCAACTCCGGCATCATGAGCCTGGGTCAGACCATCGGCGTTATTATGGGTTCCAACATCGGTACCACCCTGACCCCCTGGATTCTCTCCCTCTCCGGCGTGGAGGGCGACGGCTGGATCGCCCTGTTGAAGCCCGAGAACTTCTCTCTGGCCTTTGCACTCCTGGGTATTCTGATGATTATGATGTCCAAGAAGCGCAAGCGCCAGGATATGGGCAAGATCCTGGTGGGCTTCGCCGTCCTGATGTACGGCATGAAACTCATGGGCGAGTCTGTGGAAAATCTGGATCGTGACGCTCTGGCCAACATCATGGGCACCTTCGCCAGCAACCCCGTGCTGGGCGTTGTGGTGGGCGCTGTCATCACCGGCATCATCCAGTCCTCCGCTGCCTCTGTAGGTATGCTGCAGACCCTGGCCATGGGCGGCGGTATTACTTACCGTGCAGCCATTCCCATTATCATGGGTCAGAATATCGGCACCTGTGTCACCGCTTTGATCTCCTCCATCGGCGTCAACAAGAACGCCAAGAAGGTCTCCGTGGTACATATCACCTTTAACCTCATCGGCACCGTTGCCTGCCTGATCCTCTTCTATACGGCAGATGCCATCTTCAATTTTGCCTTTGTAGACACGGATATCGATGCCTTCGGTATCTCTGTAGTGCATACCATCTTCAACGTCTCCACCACCGCCATGCTCTGCCCCTTCGTCAAGCAGCTGGAGGCCTTTGCCAATTTCGTGGTGCGCCCCGCCAAAAAGAAGGAACAGTATGCCTTCCTGGACGAGCGTCTGCTGGCCCAGCCCGCCATGGCTGTCAATGAGGCCGCCAACATGACCCACAAGATGGCTCGCCTGGCGCAGGACACCATCTCCGGTGCTATCAAGCTCTGCGGCAACTACTCTGAAAAAGAGGCGGAGGCCATCCTGAAAATGGAAGCCGAGCTGGACGACTACGAGGATAAGCTGGGTACCTTCCTGGTACAGCTCTCCGGCCGAAGCCTCACCGACGTGGACGGCCGCCGTGTCTCCACCATGCTCCACACCATCGGCGACCTGGAGCGTCTGGGCGACCACGCTGTGAATCTGGTGCACTCCGCCGAGGAGATCCACACCAAGAAGATCACCTTCTCTGAGCATGCCCAGGCGGAGATCACCAACCTCTCCAATGCGCTGATCGAGATCCTTTCCCTGACCATCGACTCCTTCGAGGCCGACGATATCGATGCTGCCCGTGAGGTTGAGCCCTTGGAACAGGTCATCGACAGCCTCATTGCCGCCAGCAAGACCTCTCACATCGAGCGTCTGCAGGCCGGCCGCTGCACCATCCAGACCGGCTTCGTCCTGTCCGACATCCTCAACAACTACTCCCGTGTGTCTGACCACTGCTCCAACATCGCCGTAGCTCTCATCGAGACCACCCAGGGCAGCTTCGAGACCCACGAGTACCTCAACGAGGTCAAGACCGGCAGCAGCCAGAGCTTCCAGGAGCGCTACCAGCACTACCTGGAGAAATACCCCTTCCCCGCAAGATAAATACACAAAAGCGACAAGTTTCGGAAAGAAGCTTGTCGCTTTGTCGTTATTTCCGTTTCGGTAGATATGGCTTTTCTCATCCGTCAAGTCCGGCAAATAATCAATGCTGGTTTTGTGGAAGGAAGCTAATGCCTTTAAGGTCGCAAAACGGTGTGCAATTGTATTTTGCACACCGTTTTATTTTCTACGAATTTCTAAAAGCTGTTCTACAGGCACATCCAAAGCTGCCGATAAATCCAGGAGCAGTCCCACTGTAGGCTTGGAGGCTGCCGTCTCCACTCGCTGAATATGGTTGCGGCTATACCCCGTCATTTCTGCCAGCTGTTCCTGGGTCAAGCCTTGCTCTTTCCTGCAGCGCATAATATTCAATCCGATTTGGATGTATTCCTTATAGTGTCGATCCACGCAGATCACCTCTGTATCTATTTTAGAGTAAAAGACTCAAAATATTAACAACTCAATCTGTGTAAATACTCATATTATGTTGTATTTACTCGTTTTTGTGATATAATACAGAGCAGAGAGGGGATGTGACGATCATGTAGAATGATAATTTTGAACTGGCCTTTTCCGAGTTTTTAGAGCAGGAAGCCTACGATCAGGCGCAGGCTGCTATTTTTACTCTTGTCCGTGCCGCCTTTCTTGCCGGATGGAAGGCAAGAGAGCGCCAAAGTCCGGCAGAAGTCATTCCCTTAAATCTCCATAGAAAAGAAGAACAGGCTTAGCCAAAAGGCAAGCCTGTTCTTCTTATGGAATGATGTGTCCGGCGCAACGGTAAACAGAAATTTCTCTTAGAACGAATGACTAATAACGAAAAATAACTGAGGTATCGGCAGCGCAGCTGTCAGCGACGAAGGAGCGCTACAGATGCGGCGTACCCCTTGCGGGTGCTCCGCCGATGAATTAAAATCCGTGCCGGAGGCACACCTCAGTTTTTAGTCCTTAGCTATTAGTTATTAGTTCGCAGCAATACGGTGCTGCGGTAAATTCCTGTTTACAGCAGCAGGCAAATGAGGCCGTTGGCCCCTTCGTTGACGATTTTGGTCAGGGTGTCTTTCAGCTTGTAGCGTGCATCTTCGGGCATACGGCGGAGCTTGGTGGTGAGGCCTTCGTTCACCAGTTCAAAGACCGACTTGCCGAAAATATTGCTCTCCCACAGCTTCTCCGTGTTGCCCTCGTACTCCCCTAAGAGGTACTTCACCAGCTCCTCGGACTGCTGCTCATCCCCCACCATGGGGCTGATCTCTGTCTTGATATCCGCCCGCAGCATATGGATGGAGGGGGCGCTGGCCTTCAGCTTGACACCGTAGGCGCTGCCCTTTTTGACGATCTCCGGCACCTCCATGTGAAGCTCCTCCTGCCCCGGCATGACGATGCCGTAGCCCGTGGCCTTAACCTCCTCTAAGGCGGTGGCAATCTTGTCATACTGCTTCTTCATCTGGGCCAGGGCAGTGAGTAGGGACAGCAGCTGTCCGTCGTCCTCGATTTCGAAGCCGGTTTTCTGGCCTAAGATCCGATAGAAGAGCCCCTCGTCAAAGTCTAAGGTGCAGCTGACTGTGCCGCTACCTAAATCCACCTCGTCGATGTGATAGCCGCAGATCTGCTCCAGCTGCGCCACCTTTTCCAGGGCAGGCTCTGCCTCTGCCAGGCGGCTGATATTCTTCGCATTCTGCTGCAGCGCCTCATAGAGCGCCTGCTTCAGGGGATCTGCCGTCTCCAGCGCCTGCACCCAGGGCGGCAGGAACACCTGCATCTGCCGCAGAGGGAAGGCATAGAGCAGTTCCTTCAGCAGCGCCTTCAGATCGCTCTGGGTCAGGGCCTGACAGTCCAGCACCTTGGCACTGACAGCGTAGGTTCGGGCAATATAATCCCGAAGGACATGAGCCTCGCTGCTCTCCGGCGAGGCGGAATTCACCAGCACCAGAAAAGGCTTCCCCGTGGCCTGCATATCCCGAATGGCTCGTTCCTCTGCCTCCAGATACTCTGACCGGGGCAGATCCGTAATGGTGCCGTCGGTGGTGACCACGATGCCGATGGTGCAGTGCTCCTCCATGACCTTTTTCGTCCCCAGTTCTGCCGCCTCGGTCATGGGGATCTCCCGGTCAAACCAGGGCGTGGTGACCATGCGGGGCATGCCGTCCTCTGTGGCTCCGATGGCGCCGGGCACCATATAGCCCACAGAATCGATGAGCCGCACCGACAGGGTCGCCGCCCCGTCGGGGCAGATCTGCACTGCCTCCTCGGGGATGAACTTGGGCTCGGCAGTCATAATGGTCTTGCCGGAGCCGCTCTGGGGCAGCTCATCCTTAGCCCGCTCCCTGCGGTAGAGATCCTCAATATTGGGGATCACCAGCTCCTCCATCAGCCGCTTGATCAGGGTGGATTTCCCCGTCCGCACGGGCCCCACCACACCGATATAGATGTCGCCGCCCGTCCGCTTTGCAATGTCGGCGTAAAGATTACTCATAGTTTTAGCCCCCCTAACAGTCTCGTGGTACATCCTATGCTTGACCGTCGGGGGGCTATGCTTTTATTTTTACGGATAGGCGATGGCGGCATCGTAGTTTTCCTCGTAAAAATCTTCCTTTTTGATCTTCAGCCAGTTGAAGATACTGTTTTTTCCCAGAAAACTGTCATCGGTCTCGTAGAGAATGGTAAACTGCTCCCATAGGGACTCTTTTTGGTATTGAACAACCTGTTCGGTCGTCAGATCGTAGTAGAAGAATTCCTTGGCATAAGTGCGGTAAAAAACCTTGCCGTCAGCGCAGAAGAGATTTGCAATGCCGGGAAGATAGAAGAGTGTTTCGTTTTTGTGGGTACTGAGGTCGTAGACCTTAAGATAAGAATTGGCAAGATAATAGAGCTTTCCGCCGTAAAAGCTGCTGTAGCTGAAAAGTTCCAGCTCCGAACCGGCCTCGCTGGCACAAATTTGCTGCGACCATTTCGCATTTTCCTCGATGGGATACTCCAAAAGTACCCAGCGGTGGACATCCCGCACATATTCGTCGTAGCCGTAGGTGGGGATATCACCGGAATTGACATCACCGTAGGAGCGGATGCCGCCGCCGTGATGGTAGGCCAGGATCAGATGGCTCTCGTTCATGCCCCAGAGGTCATAGATGGCGTCATGCTCAATTTCACGGCACATCACCGTGGTCATTGTCCCATCGGCCAAGTCAAAGGCCAGGATATACTGGGTCTTGCTTTGGGGCCGATTTCCCTCATAATTCTCCCCAACGGCATAGCTCAAAAGAGCCCGGTTTCCGCAGATCAGCAGGTCTCCCGGGAAGATCTCCTGCCCGGTTCCTGCCACAACCTGATGGTAGCTGCGGCGCACACCGCTTGTAAGGTCGGCGGTGTAGAACTCCAGGCGCAGGTCTTCGCCATACTCATTTTCCTCACTGCAAAGGAAAAAGGCGACTTTTTCCCGCAGAGCAAAGCGCAGCCCACTGGAATCGCCGTTTAGCCATGCGCCGCAGTTTTCGTCCATATGGGTGCAATTTGCCCGAAAACAGCAGATCTCCATACGGTCTTTTTCCTCATCATAGCGCTGCAGGTGACTATTTGCATAGTAGACACCATCTCCATCCGCAAAAATCCTCTTCTCCGGCCGCAGCATGGATTCGTCCTTGGGGAGGCTCAGCACCGTACCGGGTTCTGAAATTTCCGGCAGTTGAAGAGAAGGCTCTGTTGCCTCAGACAGGTTATTTGTCGCAGGCACGGAGGTCGCAGGCTGCTCATAGGAGGGCACGGTCTCGCCGCAGGCGCTGAGCAGCAGCGCCAAAAGAAGGCATAAAGCCAATATTCGTTTCATTTTCTCGCTCCTTTCTCAGTGAATGCGCCCCAGCAGAGGGGCTAAGAGGGACAGGGGTGTGGCATAGCCTTGGGGATAGGTTTTCAGGTGCGCCAGATAGCCCAGGCCATTGTCGCACCAGGCGGCATAGCCCACCTGCCCCAGAGAGGTGTCGCTGTTTTCCAGCAGAAGCAGACTCTTGCCCTCGGCGGTCATGAGACCGCTCTCCGTAAAAGCGCTGTCGTGGGAATAGAGGGTCTGTTCTCTTTGACTTTGGACAAAAGCCTCGGTCAGGGGGACAAAAATCGTGATCCCGGCCTCGCTGACCAGTCGGACATCCAATGCGGTGTTGGACAGCTCCCCACGGCGCAGAGAGAGGTAGATCAGCAGACCGTCGGGAGAAATCGGATCGCCTTGGGTATCACAGGCAGCGGCCTGTGCCGAATCTGCCACCACCATGGTCACATAGACCCCCCGGATCAGCTCGGAAAGCTCCGGGCTGTCCATGAGGTCGATGCCGAAAAATTGCTCCGCTTCGGCAACGGTGCCGAAATTTCGAAGACTCCCGTCAGTATTTTTCAGGTCGTAGAGCCCCTCGCCGCTGTGCTGCGCCCAAGCCGCTGTCAACGCTTGGGTCAGGTAGCTTTGAGCGGAGGTGGTGACGGTGTGGAGCTCATATTGGATCTGCGCCGTTTGGTAGCTGAGGTTTTGCGGCGCATCCTGGGACAGGGAAATGCCCTCCAGGGTCACGGTCTGCTCCCCGTAGCGCACACCCACGCCGATGCCCACAGCCAAAACCGTCCCCGCCAGGAGGCTCAGCACCGCAGCGATCAGCGCCACACGGAGACCGTTTTTCTTCCAGTGGAAGTGCTTCTGTTTTGGCGGCGAAAGGAGAGGATCCTCGATCTCGCCCAGGGCCTCAAATAAATTCCATTCATTCATAATCGGTATCCCTCCTTCTGAAGACATTCTTTCAGCCGCTGCCGCAGGCGGTACAGCAGGCTGTTGACCTTCGCCTCCCGCCAGGACAGCTCTGCGGCTAATTCCCCGATGGTGTATCCGTACCGGTAACGGCGCAGAAATACATAGCGTTCCTCTTTCTTTAAGGTGCGTAAAAAGTTCTCCAGCAGCTCCTTCAGCCATTGTGTTTCCGTCTCCTGCTGGCGCAGAGGGTCGGGGATGCACTCCGCCAGTTCGTCCAGAAGGACAGTGCAGCCGGAGCGTTTCTGTGCCTCGCTGCTGCGGATGCGGTGGAGGGCAGCATTGCGGGTGACCTTCGCCAGCCAAGCCTTCAGGTCACGGGGCATCTCCGGGCTGCTCCAGAGGGAGAGCCAGACATCATTGAGACATTCCGAAACCGTCTGTTCGTCCCGAAGCAGCGACCAGGCGATCTTGCGGCAGTAGGCCTCATATCGCTCCTGCAGGCAGAGCAGCGCCTCCTGCTCCCGCTTTTGGATTAATAACAGCAATTTTTCATCGGTCACTCCCCCACCTCCTTCTGCGCAGAACATTTCTATGATTATAGATCCCAAAATAGGGAGAAATCTTTTCGGAAATCAGAAAAATATACAGAAATTTACCGCAGCATCTTAATGCTGCGAACGAATAACGAAGGATGAAAAACCGCGGTGTGCCTCCGGCACGGATTTGGATTATTTCGTCCGTCAAACAGAAATTTGACGAACAGTTGGCTGCACTGCCAATTACCACCGTAGGGCGCGACTACCAGGCGCGCCAAGACCTGCCTCACCACCGTCAGAATGCGTAGGGGCAGGATACATCCTGCCCGTGGCATCACCGACAGGCAATGCATCTACAGCTGCTCCACAAATTTACCATAATATAATTATGTAAAATGCACATATTTAGCACAAAGGAACTTAACGAATAATCATTGCAAATAATCATTAGAAAAAAACGTCCCACACACGGGAAGTCAAACAGAAATTTGTCGAACTGGTGAAAATTCGAATTGTGTTATGTAGCGTTTACGCGCAGCGGGGGAGGGGGTCTTGGGGGAG